>JANJWV010000051.1 GCA_024709365.1 Desulfomicrobium sp.
CGAGGACGTGCTGGAGTTCATCCTTGTCGGCGCCCACGCCGTGCAGGTCGGGACCTACAACTTCATGCGTCCGGACAACGCCTTCCGCCTGGTGGACGAGGTGGCGGCCTTGGCCGAGTCCATGGGGATCGGGTCCTGGGACGAGTACCGGGGAACGCTCAAGGTTTAGGGGATGTCGCGGAAGCCCGCGTCGATGCAGAATGTTCGAGTGCAGCACACGGAGGTAGGATGATCAAGAGATTCTGCGATATTTGCGGAAAGGAGATCATGGGTCTCAAGGACGGGATCTACGAGGAGCGCTACACCCTGGTCATCGAGGACCCGTCCAATCTGACGCGGCTCGGCGGGCAGCTGGGCAAGATGAACCCGGTCATCGAGATGAAGCTGCAGAACTGCAACAACACCGACATCTGCCGCGAATGCCTGGAGAAGATCCTGGTCAAGGAGTTTCACCGCCGGGCCCAGAACACGTAGCCGTTTTCAGCCTTTCTTCAGCACCGCGCCGTAGAAGAATTCCCCCAGCCCTTCGGCCGTGTCGCTCTGGGCCTGTCGCAGCAGACGCAGGCCCGGGTGGGTGCGGACAAACCCTTCGATTCGTCCCTCGTTTTCTTCTGGATTGAGGGTGCAGGTCACGTAGGCCAGGCACCCGCCCGGAGGCAGCAGGTTCGCCGCCGCCCGCAGCATTTCATCCTGCAGGCCGGCCAGCCCGGCGCAGTCCGCCGGGGTGCGCTTCCATTTGATGTCGGGCCGCCGCGAAATGACGCCCAGGCCCGAGCAGGGCGCGTCGAGAAATACGGTGCGTGGTTCCTGGCGCAAAGGGTACGGACCCTGGGCCGGTGCCCTGAACGCGGGCACGGGCATCCCCAGCCGTCCCGACTCATTTTTCAACTGGCGCAGCCGGAAGACGTTCACATCCGATGCCCAGACCGTCTTGTCCAGTTCCGCCATGAGAAAGGTCTTTCCGCCCCGCCCGCAGCAGGCGTCCAGCACGGGGCTCGGCCAGTGCTCCGCTCCCAGGGCGTCCATGATCTTCTGGGCCGCCAGGCTCTGCCTGGTGGCGGCGCCTGCGGCCACGGCCTCGTCCAGGAAGTCGGGCCACTGCTTCAGGGCGAAGCCCCACTCCGTCCGGGACTCGGCCAGGGGCGCGAGGGCCTGGCGCAGCTCTTCGCCCTGCGGGTGCAGCCTGTTGACCCGCACGCCCAGAGGCGGGGCCTGCAGGGACGCTTCGAGATACGCCCGGGCCTTGTCCTTGCCGTAGGCCTTGAGCCACAGCTCGGCCAGCCAGAGCGGGCAGGAGCACCAGGCCGACAGGAATTTGGCCTGACCGGCCGTCTTGCCCTCGTAATAGTCCGGCAGATGCACGGCGCGGCCCAGGCGGACCAGGTTGCGCAGCACGCCGTTGGCCACCTTGCTCAAAGGGTCCCCCAGGCGCTCGCGCACGAGGCTCACGGCCCAGTCCAGGGTGGCGTATTCGGGGATGCGGCTCAGATACAAGAGTTCGTAGGCGGCCACGCCAAGGATGCGCTTCAGGACGGGCGAGGTCTGGTGCGGGTTCTTGAGGAGCTGGGCGAGAATGAAATCGATGCGGCCGCGCAGCCGCAGGTAGCCGTAGGCCAGTTCCGTGGCCAATCCCTTGTCCGGTCCCGGCGCGACGGCGGCCAGCACGTCGTCCACGCCGGCCTGCAGGTCCTGGTGGTGGTCCATGGTGCGGCGCAGGATGTCCATGGCCAGGCGCCGGGCCAGGGGGGTGCTCATGCCGAGAACTCCTTGATGGCCCATTCGACCTGTTCCAGGGCCACATCCGTGTCGAGGCACGGGCCGAAAGGCCGGGAGTTCAGGATGCCGTAGACGGGCACGGGGTGGGTGTCCTGGATGCCGCTGGCCAGGTCGCGTTCGCAGGCCACGGCGATGATGATCTTGGGGCGGTGCTGGACCACGATGCGCCGTGCGATGGTCCCGCCCGTGGCCACGGCCAGCTTGACGCCGTATTTGTCCCGCAAATCCAAAAGGCCGGCCAGAGCGCACTCGCCGCAGCGTTTGCAGTTGTCGATGTCGTAGGTCAGCCGGAACTTGCAGCGGCTGTTCTGGATGCAGTGCGGCATGAGCAGCAGGATTCTGTCGGCTGGGTAGCGGTGCCCTTCGCCCCGGACCAGTTCGTTGTTGACCTTGATGAACGAGGCCCGCACCGTCTGCTTGGGGATGCCCACCAGCCGGCCCAGCAGGGTCATGAGGGGCAGGAAGAGCTTGACCGTGACGCCGCGCAGCCGCTTGGCGAAAAGCACCGGCCGGCCCAGGAGTATGTTCAGGACCAGGGCCAGGGCGGCCCAGCCGATGGCCAGGATGAGGGCCGCGGTCACGAAGCCCAGGATCCACGGTGCCAGGGGGTGAATGCTGGTCAGCCCGACGAAGGGGATGACCCACAGCAGGGCGATGAAAACGCAGAGAAAGACGGACGAGCCGGTGATGAGCCCGATGAAGACGCGCTTGCGGGTCTGGAAGGAGTCGCGGATCTCCCGTTCCAGGGGGCTTCTGAGGGGTTTTCCGCTCCTTGGTTTGGGCATGGCTCCTAGTCGCCCGGGCAGGCCAGGTCGGGTTTGAGCAGGTGTTCGCCGGAGCAGCGGCTCAGGTATCCGCAGTAGAATTCGCGTCCGCCCAGAGGCTTGCTTCCGGCCGGCTTGACGGTCGGCACCGCGTAGAGCCGGTCCGCGCAGGCGATGAGCACGTTGTCGCCGGCCACGCCGTGGACCTCGCCGGGGATGACCCCATCGGGCAGGGGCTCGCCGATGACGCCGGGGTACACGGTCAGGCGCAGGGTCCTGTCTGGCATGCCGTTCCAATCGAACCAGGACCCGGGCCAGGGGAAGAGGCCGCGGATGCGGTTGTGCACGGTCAGGGCGGGCTGGTTCCAGTCGATGCGCCCCTCCTCCTTGGAGAGCTTGGATGCGTACGTGGCCCTGGCGTGGTCCTGGGGGATGCGCACCAGACGGCCCTGGTTCATCTTTTCCAGGGCCTCCACCAGGAGCCGGCCGCCCATGTCGGCCAGTTCGTCGTGCAGGCTCTGGGCCGTGTCGTCGATGCCGATGGCCCGGCTTCGCTGGAGCAGGATGTCGCCCGTGTCCAGGCCGGCCTCCATCCGCATGATGGTGATGCCGGTGACGTGGCGGCCGTCGATGATGGCCCTGTGGATGGGAGCCGCGCCGCGGTACTCGGGCAGGAGCGACGCGTGGACGTTGATGGCCCCCAGACGCGGGATGTCGAGCACCGACTGGGGCAGGATGAGGCCGTAGGCGGCCACGAGGAGGAGGTCCGGCGCGAGGGCCGCCAGCTGGTCCACGTCGGCCTGGCTCTTGAAGTTCAGGGGCTGGAAGACGGGCAGGCGGTGCTCCATGGCCAGGAGCTTCACGGGCGGGGGCGTGCAGACCTGGCCGCGGCCGCAGGGGCGGTCGGGCTGGCAGTACACGCCCACGACGTCGCACCCGCCCCAGTCGAGAAGGTGCCGCAGGGACGCCGCCGCGAAGTCCGGCGTGCCCATGAAGACGACTCTCAGTCTTTCTCTTTCTTCTCTTTCAGCCATTTTTTGAGCTTTCTCTCGTACAGGGTGCGCTTGAGTTTACTGATCTTGTCGATGAACAGGACGCCGTTCAGATGGTCCACCTCGTGCTGCAGGCAAATGGCCATGAGGTCGTCGGCGTCCATCTCCACGGGGTTGCCGTCCAGGTCCGTAGCCGAGAGGTGCAGCCGTTCGGCGCGGGTCACGGTGGTGCGGTAGCCGACCACGGACAGGCAGCCTTCCTCGGATTCCACCTCTCCTTCGAGGTTCGAAAGGACGGGGTTGACGAAGACGTGCGGGTCTTCCCGCTTGTCCGGGCCGCTCAGGTCCACGGTGATGAGGCGGATGCTCTCGCCGATTTGCGGCGCGGCCAGCCCGATGCCCTTGTCCGCGTACATGGTCTCGATCATGTCGGCGGCCAGGGTGCGGATTTCGTCGGTGATCTCCGTCACCGGCGCGGCCTTTGCGGCCAGCACCGGGTCAGGATATGTACGTACTTTTCTCAGCATATGTCTACTCTTTGGGCTTTTCCCGCAGGCGCAGGCCCAAATCGCGCAGTTGCACGTTCTCCACCGCCGACGGAGCCTCGGTCATGAGGCAGGTGGCCTTCTGGGTCTTGGGGAAGGCGATGACGTCGCGGATGGACTTGGCTCCGGTCAGGAGCATGATCAGCCGGTCCAGGCCGAAGGCGATGCCGCCGTGGGGCGGGGCGCCGAAGACCAGGGCGTCCAGCAGGAAGCCGAACTTGGCCCGCGCCTCCTCCTCGCCGATCCCCAGGGCGCTGAACATGTGCTGCTGGGTCTCGGGGTTGTGGATGCGGATGGAGCCGCCGCCGACCTCGGTGCCGTTCAGCACCAGGTCGTAGGCCCGGGCCACGGCCGCGGCCGGGTCGGAGGCCAGGGCGTCCATGTCCTTGGGCGCGGTGAAGGGGTGGTGCATGGCCACCCAGCGCTTGGCCTCGGGGTCCCACTCCAGAAGCGGGAAGTCCGTGACCCACAGGGGGGCGAACTCGCCCTCGGGGATGAGGTTGAAGCGTTCGCCAAGCTTCAGGCGCAGGTTGCCGAGCGCGCTGTTGACCATTTCGGGCGCGCCGGCCTGGAAGAAGACGATGTCGCCGGCCTTGAGGTTCAGGGCCTCGGTCAGGCCGGCGCGTTCGGCGTCGCTCAGGAACTTGGCGATGGGGGACTGCCAGCCGTCCTCCTTGATCTTGATCCAGGCCAGGCCCTGGGCACCGTAGATTTTGACGAACTCGGTGTAGTCGTCGATCTCCTTGCGCGACAGTTCCGCGCCACCGGGCACGGGCAGGGCCTTGACCAGGGCGGCCGCGGCGAAGAGCTTGAAGTCGGAGCCGCGCACGATGTCGGTCACGTCGGAAAGCTTGAGGTCGAAGCGGACGTCGGGCTTGTCCACGCCGTATTCGGCCATGGCCTGGGCGTAGGGCATGCGCGGCAGGGGCAGCGCGATCTCGCGGCCCAAAGCTTCGCGCATGACGCGGGCCACCATGCCCTCGGCCATCTCCATGACCTGTTCCTCGTCGACAAAGGACATTTCGATGTCGATCTGGGTGAACTCGGGCTGGCGGTCGGCGCGCAGGTCCTCGTCGCGGAAGCACTTGACGATCTGGTAGTAGCGGTCCAGGCCGCCGCACATGAGCAGCTGCTTGAAGAGCTGGGGCGACTGCGGCAGGGCGTAGAACTGGCCCTGGTTGACGCGGCTGGGGACCAGGAAGTCGCGGGCGCCCTCGGGCGTGGACTTGGTCAGCACGGGCGTCTCGATCTCCAGGAAGCCCAGCTCGTCCAGATAGCGGCGCACGCTCTGGGACACGCGGTTCCTCAAAATCAGGTTGTCGGCCATGGCCTTGCGGCGCAGATCCAGGAAGCGGTACTTGAGGCGCAGGTTCTCGGACACGTCGACCCGGTCCTCGATGGGGAAGGGCGGGGTCTTGGCCGTGTTCAGGAGCTTGAACTCCGTGACGTAGACCTCGATGGCGCCCGTGGCCAGCTTGGTGTTGACCATGTCGGCCGGCCTGGCGCGGACCACGCCCTTGATGGCCAGCACGAACTCCGTGCGCAGCACGTGGGCCCGTTCGTGGGCCTCGGGGGCGACCTCGGGCGAGAACACGACCTGGGTCAGGCCGTGGCGGTCGCGCAGGTCGATGAAGATGAGGCCGCCGTGGTCGCGGCGGTACTGCACCCAGCCCATGAGGCAGACTTCCCGGCCGAGGGCTTCCGTTCCCAGGGCCGCGCAGTTGTGGGACCTGCGCCAGCCGTTCAGGCTGTCCATGCCGCGTTCCGTGTTCCGTTCATCCATTATATGTTCCTCGCTTGGGTACCATAAGCTGCAAATTCGGGGTGTAAAGGGCTAGGGCTTGCGCAGTCCCAGGGCCTGTTCCAGATCGTCCTGTCCGATGGTCTTCTGCACGCCCGTGGCCATGTCCTTGACCACGATCTGGCCCTTGTCCATCTCGTCCTGGCCAAGGATCAGGCAGGTCTTGACGCCGAGCTTGTTGGCCTGGCGCATCTGGGCCTTGATGCTTCTGGCCTCGAAGGACACCTCGCCGGCGAAGCCCCGCTCGCGCAGGCGCTGGGCCAGGAGCAGGGCGGTGTTCAGGGCGCGGGAATCCAGCACGGCCAGGTAGAAGTCCGGGGCCGGGGTCTGGGCCTCGCCGTACAGCAGGGCCAGGCGCTCCATGCCGCAGGCGAAGCCTATGCCCGGCAGGTCCGGGCCGCCGAGCTGCTTGATGAGGCCGTCGTAGCGGCCGCCGCCGGCCACGGCGCTCTGGGAGCCGATCTCGCCCGAGACGACCTCGAAGGTCGTGCGCTGGTAGTAGTCCAGGCCGCGCACCAGGCGGTCGTTCAGACGGTAGGGGAGCTTCGCGCTGTCCAGGATCTCGCGGACCTGGGCGAAATGTTCGGCGCAGCCCGGACACAGGGAGTCGGCGATGCTCGGCGCGCCGGCGACCAGCTCCTTGCAGGCCGGGACCTTGCAGTCCAGCACGCGCAGGGGGTTGGTTTCGCTGCGGCGGCGGCAGTCCTCGCACAGGGCCGACTGGTCCACGCCGGCCAGGAAGTCCCGCAGGCGCTGGTGGAAGACCGGGCGGCACTCGGGGCAGCCCAGGGAGTTGAGCTCAAGGGCCAGGTTCTTCAGGCCCAGCTTGGTCAGGAAGGTCCAGAGCATGAGCACGACCTCGGCGTCGGCCTGGGGCGCGTCGGTGCCGAGCACCTCGACGTCGAGCTGGTGGAACTGGCGCAACCGGCCCTTCTGGGGACGCTCGTAGCGGAACATGGGGCCGCAGGCGAAGAGCTTGGTGGATCCTTCGGACGCGTACATGCCGGACTCGATGAAGGCGCGCAGCACCCCGGCCGTGGCCTCGGGGCGCATGGTCAGGGAGCGGCCCTTGCGGTCGGCGAAGGTGTACATCTCCTTCTGCACCACGTCGGTCTCCTCTCCGATGGAACGGGCGAAGAGTTCGGTCTTCTCCAGGATGGGCACGCGCACTTCCTGGCAGCCGTAGGTGGCGAAGACCTCGCGGGCCAGGTTTTCCATGTGCGTGTGGACGGCGCTCTCCGGGCTGAAGAGGTCAGAAAAGCCTTTAATTTTCTGAATTTTAGACATAGAAATATATGTGTCCTTGGCGAATTTGGGATGGAAGAGCGCGCCGCTTTCCCGGAAACGGCCGGCAATGTTCAAGGCGGGCGCGACGCTGCGAAACAGCACTGGTTAGTTTATGAACGATCGATTGTCAAAGACGGAGGAGCGATGTTCAAGGCCGTATCTGTGGTGGGCTTCAAGAAAACGGGCAAAACAAGTCTTGTCCTCGAACTCGCCCGGGAGTTGACCGCGCGGGGGCGCAAGGTCGCTGCCGTGAAGTTCACGCATCACGGATTGGATCTGGACGGGACCGATACGGCCAGGTTTGCGCAGGAATGCGTCAGTGTGGCGGGCATCGGGCCGAAAACAACGACGCTGCTTTGGAACAGCGCCCGCCAGCTGCAGGACATCTTTCCGCTGCTGGGAGCCGATATCGTGCTGGTCGAGGGCGGCAAGTCCCTGACCTGGCTGCCCCGGTTCGTGACCCTGGGCGCGGAGGAGGACGAGTCCGGCCTGGGGCAGGGGCTGGCCCTGGCCACCTGGGGCCCCGGCTCCCTGCCCGGCGTGCCGCGCGCCTCGTCCGTGGCCGAACTGGCCACCCTGGCCGAAAGCCGCGCCTTCACCCTGCCCGGCCTCGACTGCGGGGCCTGCGGCCGCGACTCCTGCCTCGAACTGGCCCGCGAGATCGTGGCCGGCACGGCCGAGCCCAGGGCCTGCGAGGCCATGAACGCCAAGCTCGTGGTGCGGG
>JANJWV010000235.1 GCA_024709365.1 Desulfomicrobium sp.
GGGGTTCCGGCAGGCCAGGGCCTCGGGTGTGCGGCCGGAATTGGCGCACTTCACGCCCATACCTTCAAGCCCTCTTTTCCGACGGGCCTGCGAGGTCTCGTCATGGCCGCTGCAAAGCGAGCCGCTGTGTCAGAACAATTCCATATGGCCGTGCGTGGCGGGGGGATTTACGCCGGAGCGGGCGCGCTACTGGAGCGGACTGCTGAAAGGATGACAGGGTCCGGCCCCGGCGAGGCGGGGTTTGGCCGCGGGGGTGAGGAGGTTCAATCCACGTCGATGCGCAGCAGATCCTCGTCTTCCAGGTCTTCGGGGTATTCCCCGGAATCAAGGTCGCAGAAGCCGAAGCCCACGGAGCACATGGGCAGCCCAAGGAGTTCCACCAGGCTCAGGTGACGGTCCACGGCCAGGGAAAAACCGCAGTCCTGATCAGGGCAATGCAGGATCTCGCTGATCTCTTCGCTCGTGACATCGGTGTTGAAGAGCTGCGCCAGAAGTTCGGGCTTGCCGCCCAGGCTTTTGCCCTTGTCGTCGTTTGCGGATTTATAGGTATCAACAAGCTCACCGTCCGAGTAAAGCCAGTAGCAGAACTGCTCTTCATCTACTGTTTTGACGGCAAGAGCCGGGCACCCGAAGTAACCCGACAGGTCTTCGGCCAGATCGGTCAGGATGGAGGGCTCACCTTCGTCGCTGTCCATCTCGTAGACGGTGGTCAGTCCGTCCTCGGTCGGCGAGACGAAGGCCGACTTCCCCTGGTTGCCGAGTTCCTGCAGAATATCCTGCGCCTGCGGACCTTTGAGCGTGATGTTTGCGTAGATGGTTCCCATATGAGGTTTCTTCAAACAGATTCTCGGTGAAGATGCAAGCATGTGGATAACGCGTTTCGGATAATCGATAATATAGGATATCCTTCTGTTTTTTCAACGGATTCGTGGTGTTTTCGAGGCCGTGGCGAGAAAGCGGCGCGTGCTTTCGGGGGCTTGAGAAAGGCCGAAGCTTCGCGTACCGGCAGACGACGGGGGGCGCGCGATGCGGCCGGCGGTTCCGGCTCCCTTCGTCAGGCCGGCGCGGCCCATGCGTACAGGTACGACTATTCGATGTCTTTTCATAATTTGGAGGATTCATGAGTGCAGTGAAGGCGATGTGTACGGACAAGGCGGGCAAGGGCGTGGTCATTCAGGGCAACATGGCCTTTGCCGTGGGTTGCGTGCGGGCCGGCATCCATGCCGCGGACGGCTACCCGGGCACGCCCAGCACCGAGGTCATCGACAAGGGCCTGTCCCAGGTCCAGGACATGATCACCGTGGGCTGGTCCGTGAACGAGGCCGTGGCCGCGGGCGTGGGCTTCGGCCATACCCTGGCCGGCAGCGACTGCGTGGTCACCATGAAGATTCCGGGCCTGTTCCAGGCCGCCGACGTCATCACCAGCGCCGCCTTCTACACCGGGCAGCGCGGCAGCCTCATCTACTACATCGCCAGCGACTACACGCCCAGCTCCACCCAGCACCTGGTGGACCCGCGCTACGTGCTCAAGAGCTGCTGCGTGCCGGTCTTCGAGCCGCGCAACCACCAGGAGATGCACGAGGCCGCCCGCATCGCCGCCGACCTCGGACGGCAGTTCAACACCCCCGTGGCCGTCATCGCCTCGGGCGTGCTCTGTCACAGCGAAGGGCTGGTGCGGCTCATGGACACGGCCGTGCGCGAAAAAGCCCCCTTGCCCGAGAAGATGAGCGACTTCATCACCCTGCCCAACCGGGCGCGCATGTTCCACGACCAGGTCCGCACGACCCGCATCCCGGCCCTGCGCAAGATGGTCGAGGAGAGCCCGCTGAACACGTGGACCAAGGGTGACGGCAGCATCGGCATCATCACCCACGGCGTGAACGGCCTCTTCGTCGAGGAGGTCAAGGCCGCCACGGGCAAGAACATCGACGTCCTGTCCCTGGGCTTCACCTACCCCCTGCCCATGGACCTCATCCGCCGCTTTTGCGAGAGCGTCTCGGGCCCCGTCTTCGTCATCGAGGACGGCTACCGCTTCGTCCAGGAGAGCATCCTGGCCGAAGGCATCGCCGTGGAGGGCAAGGGCCAGGACGAGACCGTCACCGAATGGTCCCCGGCCCTCATCGCCGCCCGCCTCGGCCTGGCCTCGCCCGCCGGCGCGTCCCAGGTGGCCAGCCTGCCGCGCCCGCCCATGATCTGCGCGGGCTGCCCGTACCGCCTGTTCGGCCAGATCGTCGGCAAGATGCGCAAGAAGGGCAAGCTCGAAGCCGTGTTCGGCGACATCGGCTGCAACACCCTCCTGCACTTCCTGAACGCCATGGACACTGCCCTGGCCATGGGCGCGAGCGAAGCCAAGCGCCTGGGCTACGTCCTGTCCAGGCCCGAGGCGGCTAGCAAGTGCCTGGCCGTCCTGGGCGACGGCACCGAGTGCCACAGCGGCATGGACGCCACGCGCAACACCATCTTCCGCAACATCCCGGGCGTGAAGGTCATCCTCAACAACGAATGGACCGCCATGACCGGCGGCCAGCCCTCGCCGACCTCCCCGGCCAACCTGGCCGGCGACCCCAACGTCTTCGACCTGAACGGCAGCCTCAAGGCCCACGGCGCCAATGTCGTCGAGGTCAGCGGCTATGACAAAAAGGAACTGGAGAAGGCCCTCAAGAAGGCCCTGGCCGACGCCGAGGCCGGGACCTTCACCACCCTCGTGGTCACGGGCACCTGCATCCGCAAGATGCCCAAGGAGTCCTACGGCGTGAAAATGGCCGTGGACCCCGAGCTGTGCATCCGCTGCGGCATGTGCCAGATCTGCTCCGGCATCGAGGCCGATGCCGAAGGCCTGCCCTTCTTCAACAACATCTGTACGGGCTGCGTCAGCCAGAACCCGGCCTGCGCCCAGATGTGCCCCAAGGGCGCCATCGCCCCGGCCCGCGACCAGAGCGCCTGCGGCCTGGCCAGCTGCCCCGAACTGCCCGCTCCGCCCGAGTCCATCGACCTCCCGGCCGTGACCGGCGGCCTGCCGCCCTTCCTGTCCGTGGCCATCCGCGGCGTGGGCGGGCAGGGCAACCTCTTCTTCGGCCGCGTCATGACCCAGCTGGCCTACCTCCTGGGCTACGACAAGCAGAACATCGTCAAGGGCGAAACCCACGGCATGGCCCAGATGGGCGGCCCCGTCATCAGCACCTTCGCCTGCGGCAGCGTCCACTCGCCCGTGCTCATGCCCGGCACCACCCAGTGCCTGGTCAGCATGGAGCGCAGCGAGGTCTTCCGCCCCGGCTTCCTGGACATGCTCCGGCCCGGAGGCACGGTCATCCTGGCCGACACGGCCATCATGCCCCCGCTCTTCAAGGCCGAGAACTACCCCTCGGTCGAGGCCGTGCGCCAGGCCCTGGAAGGCTACAAGGTCATCGATGTCGACGTCCTGGGCACGGCCCTGGGCCTGGGCGACCCCACGGGCCGCTGCGCCAACGTGGTCATGATCGGCGTCCTCAGCACCCTGCCGCCCTTCGACTCCTTCCCCACGGAGTACTGGCTGCAGGCCCTCAAGAACGTCAGCCCCAAGCCGGCCGTCTGGCAGGCCAACTACGCGGCCTTCCTGGCCGGGCGTGAGCTGGGGGGGAAGTAGGGGAATGCCTCCGGCGGGCAGGGACGCGGTCCCTGCACCCTTTTATCGTATCGTGCAAGCGGGCTTCGGCCCGCTTTTTTCGTGGCCGGGCTTCTCCGCCGGCCTTGATCCCGTGGTTCGCTCGGGGCATAACGGGCCGTCGTTCTGAACATCTTGCCGCCATAGGGATACGCCATGCATACCCCCGATTATATCGATTTCGAAGCCATCACCGCCCTGTTCCGCGAAGCGCAGCTGGAAGGGCGGGACTTTCTGTACGAATACGAGGTCTACACCCTCCTGGCCCGTTCCGGGGCCGAGACCCCGCCCAGGGCCAACCTGCTGGTGCGCGGCGCGCGGCCGTCGGACGAGGAACTGGCCGCCATGCCCGGCGACAAGGCGGTGCTCAAGATCGTCTCCCCGACCATCGTGCACAAGACCGAGGTCGGCGGCGTGCGCATCGTGCCCAAGACGCCCGACAACGTGCGCTCGGCCCTGCGGCGCATGCTCTACGAGGTGCCCGAGAACTACGCCGCCTGGATCGAACGCCACCCCGACGCGGCGCCGCTTTCCTACCGCGGGCTCACGGGGCAGGGGCTGGTGGCGGCCATCAGCCGTGACCTGAAGGGCGTGCTGCAGGTTCAGTTCATGCCTCCCGACTCCGACGCCTTCGGCAACGAGCTCATCGTGGGCCTGCGCCGCACGCGCGAGTTCGGCATGGTGCTCTCGGCGGGCCTGGGCGGTACGGACACGGAACTCTACGCCCAGCGCTTCCGCAAGGGCCAGGCCATCGTGGCCGCGTCCACGGCCCTGACCGACGGCGAGGCCTTCTTCGAACTCTTCCGCCAGACCATCTCCTACAAGAAGCTGGCCGGCCTGACCCGCGGCCAGCGCCGCATCGTCGGCGACGACCAGCTCATCGAGTGCTTCGAGAGCTTCATCGCCATGGCCAACTTCTACTCCCCCGAAAACCCCGCCGCGCCCTTCGTCATCGAGGAACTCGAGATCAACCCCTTCGCCTTCACGGATTACCTCATGGTGCCCCTGGACGGCATGTGCCGCTTCTCGGTGCCGGCCAGCCGACCCGTGGCGCGGCCCGTGGGCAAGATCGGCAACCTCCTGCACCCGGAACGCATCGGCATCGTCGGCGTCTCGGCCACGCGCCGCAATTTCGGGCGCATCATCCTCGACAACGTCTTGGCCCAGGGATTTGCCCCCGAAAACGTGACCATCCTGCGCGAGGGCGGGCCCGACGAAAGCGGCGTGGCCTGCGTGCCCGGCCTGGCGGGCCTGACGCACAAGCTCGACCTGCTGGTGGTGGCCGTGAACGCGGCCCAGGTGCCGGATCTGGTCGAGGAGGTCATCGCGCGGGACGCGGCCCGGGCGGTCATGCTCATCCCCGGCGGCATGGGCGAGACCGAGGACAGCCGTGAGCGGGCGGCGCAGGTCATGGCCCGCATCGACGCGGCCCACGCCCAGGGCGACGGCGGACCCGTATTCTTGGGCGCCAACTGCATGGGCGTGGTCTCCAGACCAGGCCGCTACGACACGTGGTTCATCCCCGAGGAGAAGCTGCCGCGGGAGCGCGGCAAATCGTACCGCCGGGCTGCCCTGGTCAGTCAGAGCGGGGCCTTCATGCTGCACCGCAGCAGCCAGTGCCCGGAGCTGGCCCCGGCCTACATGATCTCCATGGGCAACCAGACGGACCTGACCCTGGGCGACATGGTCAGCTATTTCAAGGACTCGGACGAGGTGGACGTCATCGCGGTCTACGCCGAGGGCTTCAACGACCTCGACGGCCTGGCCTTCTGCCGGGCCGTGCGCGAGGCCGTGCTTAAGGGCAAGGAGGTGGTCTTCTACAAGGCCGGCCGCACGCCCGAGGGCAAGTCCGCCACCAGCGGCCACACGGCCTCCCTGGCCGGGGACTACATGGTCTGCGAGAGCTGCGTGCGCCAGGCCGGGGCCATCGTGGCCCAGAACTTCAACCAGTTCCAGGACCTCTTGCTGCTTGCCGAGACCCTTCACGGCAAGACGATCCGTGGCAACCGCCTGGCGGCCGTCAGCGGGGCGGGCTTCGAGGCAGTGGGCATGGCCGACTCCATCCAGAGCGACGACTACGCCATGCAGCTGGCGCCCTTTGCGCCGGAGACGGTGGAGAGGATCGGGGAACTGCTGCGGGAGAAGCGGCTGGACAAACTGGTGAGCGTCGTCAACCCCCTGGACATCAACCCCTCGGCCGACGACGAGGCTCACGCCCGCGTGGCCGCCATCCTGGCCGAGGACCCGGGCGTTGACGCGGTCATCCTGGGCCTGGACCCGCTCTCGCCGGCCATGCACACTCTGGCGGACACGCGCGTGCCGGCCTTCGATCTGGGGGCCGAAGGGGGCCTCGCGCAGCTTCTGCCGGAAGTCGCCAGGCTGAGCGACAAGCCCGTCATCGGCGTCATCGACGGCGGCCGCCTCTACGACCCCCTGCGCGACGCCCTCATGGCCGGCGGCGTGCCGGTCTTCCCGGTCTGCGACCGGGCCGTGGCCGCCCTGGCCCAGTACATCCAGGCCAGGCTCTACGCCGACCTGCTTCGGGGCGGGCTGGTTTGAGGCTTACGGACGGCGCTTCGAGCGGAGGCGGTGCAGCCGCTCGGTGAAGCCGCCCTCCTGCAGGAAGGTTTCGGCCTGGGCGGACAGCTGGCGGTCAAGGAGATGGCAGGCCAGGTTCAGCAGGGAAAGGGCGGCGTTGGCGGCCAGGGTTTCGGGGGAGAGAGTGGGGATGGACTTGATGGACTGACACGGACGAACACGGACGGGCACGGACCCCGGAACCGGCGGGGTGTCATGGTTTTTGTCCGTGCCGGTCCGTGAAAGTCCGTGCCCGTCCATTGCCTTTTGCCTGTCCATTTCCTCTTTGACCCAGCACCGCACCTCATCAAGCGTCGCGCAGCGCCTCTCCCTGAACCGGACCAGCGCCGGGTGCCCCGGCTCCAGTTCGGGCAAACCGCGCTGCCGCAGAAAATCTTCATAATCCAGGCGCAGCTCTTCCAGGCTGGCCCTGGCCACGTTGGTCAGTTTCAGCTCCATCTTCCTCGACGTGCCCGAAGCCTGGCTGCCCTCGGCGATGTTCTGCACTCCCGAGCGCGCTGCCTGGACCATCTGGTCATGGGTGCGGCTTCGCCTGTCCACGAAGCGATCGCAGAACAGAACTGTCACGTCGTACACCAGCTGCGCCACCCGAAAACTCTTCAGGTTCCGGTAGCCGCCGTGTTTCGGGATGAGCGCCTCCTGCATCTCAGAAGTCCCACCGTTTTTTCCTGCCCCAGTCATAGGACCGCATGCCGTGGACCATCTCGGCCAGCGCTCCCCCGCGCAGCCTGAAGTAGCGGCCAAGGTTCCGCGCGTCGATCTTGTTCAGGCCGTAGAGGAGCCAGCGCAGGCGGTTGGCCCCGCGCATTTCGGGCATGACGTGGCGCCTGATGCGCTCGCGGTAGGCCGGGCCGGGGTGGCGGTCCTTTTCCAGGGCGTCGGCCAGGGCTTCGCCGGCGTACCAGCCTGTCAGCAGGGCGTAGAAGATGCCCTCGGCCAGGAGGGGGTCGGCGTAGCCCCCGGCGTCGCCGGCCAGCAGGACGTTGCCGTGGACCGGGTCGGGGAGGGCGTTGCCGTAGGGGATGGGATGTCCTTCGAGGGCGTGGTGCCGGACAAATGCGTCGGGGTCGTCGACATGGAGGTGGCGCAGGAACGCCTTGAAGGCCTCGCGGAAATTTTCGCAGTTCCGGCGCAGCCCGCAGATGCCCATGACCATGCCGGCGCTGTTCGGGAAGACCCAGCCGTATCCCGTGGGCAGGAAACCCGCGTGCAGTTCCGGGACGTCGGTGATCCGCGGCGCGGCTTCGCGCGGCACGGTGATCTCGATGGCCGCGGCGAGGTTTGACTGCCAGCGCTCGCGGGACAGGCCGAAGCACTTGCGGGCCACGGAATTGACCCCGTCGGCGCCGAGCACGAAGCGGCCGCGAAACTCGCCCTGTTTCGTGCGCACGTCCCCTTGGGGGGAGCAGTCGACGATTTCGTGGTGGTGGAGGATGCGCGCCCCGGCCGCCAGTGCCCGGTCCAGCAGGAACGCGTCGAAGCGGGCGCGGCGCACGAGGTGGAATGGATAGGCCAGCCGGTCCCGGATCAGTGGATGCCCGCCGAGATGGAGCGCGAAACCTCCGGCCACGGTGTCCACGACGCCTTCGCGGATGAGGCCCTCGGCGGTGCGGCCGTGCAGACGCTCCAGCAGGCGCATGCTCTTCCAGGTCAGAAGGCCGCCGCAGAGCTTGGGGCGCGGGAACGCGGCCTTGTCCAGCAGCAGGGCGTCAAAACCCCGCCGGGCCAGGACAAGGGCTGCGGTGCTGCCCGCGGGCCCGGCCCCGGCGATGATCACGTCGGCATGGTGCACGTTCCTGGCGTCCTCGGCGGGATCAGTCCTCGGCGATGGCCGTCATGTCGATGTCGACCCCGGCTTCGCGGGCCTTGAGCACGCGTCGTGCGATCTTGCCGCTTCGGGTCCGGGGCAGGGCGTCCACGAACTCCACGGAGCGGATCACGGCCACGGGGCCCACCTCCTTGCGCAGGTGGGTCTTGAGCATGCGGATGATCTCGTTGCGGTCGTCCAGGGCCGCGAACTCGGGCTGCAGGACCACGAAGGCCTTGGCCACCTCGCCCTTGATCTTGTCCGGGATGCCGATGACGGCCGCATCGGCCACGGCCTTGTGGGACAGGAAGGCGTTCTCCACCTCGACGTTGCCGATGCGGTGGCCGGCGATGTTCATGATGTCGTCGGAGCGGCCGTGAATCCAGATGAGCCCGTCCTCGTCGCGGGTGGCGATGTCGCCGGCCCAATATCTGCCGGGGCCTAGGGGCCAGTAGGCGGACTCGAAGAGTTCGGGCTTGCGGTACACGTCGAGCAGCATGGCCGGCCAGGGCTTCGTCACCACGAGGTTGCCGGCCATGCCGTTCTCCACGGGCTGGCCGTCGTCATCGACGATGTCCACCTCCACGCCGGGCATGGGCCGGTGCACGGAGCCGGGCTTCAGGACCGAGACCGGGAAGGGCGAGATCATGCAGCCGCCCGTCTCGGTCTGCCACCAGGTGTCCAGGATGGGGCACTGGGAGTGGCCGATGTGCTTGTAGAACCACAGCCACGTGTCCGGGGCGATGGGCTCGCCGACGCTGCCCAGGAGGCGCAGGGTCGAGAGGTCGTGCATGCGCGGGTACTGGTGCCCGTAGCGCATGAGCATGCGGATGACCGTGGGCGCGGTGTAGAGAATGGTCACGCCGTAGCGGGCCACGATGTCCCACATGCGGTCGGCCTGGGGGTAGAGGGGGTGGCCTTCGTACATGACCGTGGTCGTGCCGGCGATGAGGGGGCCGTAGGCCACGTAGCTGTGGCCCGTGATCCAGCCCATGTCGCCCGTGCACCAGAAGATGTCCGTGGGCTTGATGTCGAAGACCCAGTCCAGGGACCGGTGCAGACCGACCATGTACCCGCCGTGGCCGTGGACGATGCCCTTGGGTTCGCCTGTGGTGCCCGAGGTGTGCAGGATGAAGAGCGGGTCGTCGGCCTCCATGATTTCCGTGGCCGCGTCGGAGCGCTCCTGGCGGACCAGGGCGTCGTACCAGATGTCGCGGGCCTCGCCCATGTCCACGTCGAGCTTGGCGCGGTTGACCACGACCACGGTCTCCACGCAGTCGCACCCGCCGACCAGGGCCTCGTCCACGGTGGCCTTGAGGTTGATGATACGGCCGTTGCGGTAGAAGCCGTCGGCCGTGACCACCAGCTTGGCCTCGACCTCGGTGATGCGCTGGCGCAGGGCCTTGGCCGAGAAGCCGGCGAAGACCGCGCAGTGCACGGCCCCGATCTTGGCGCAGGCCAGCATGGCCATCATGGTCTGGGGGATGAGCGGCATGTACAGGACCACGCGGTCGCCCTTGGCCACGCCCAGGGAGCGCATGGCGTTGGCCAGCTTGTTCACCTCGCGGTAGAGCTCGTAGTAGGTGTATTTCTTGGTGTCGCCGGCCTCGCCCTCCCAGATGAGAGCGAGCTTGTTCTTGTTGGCCGTCTCGATGTGGCGGTCCAGGGCATTGTAGACGATGTTGCACTGGGCGCCCTTGAACCAGCGGTAGCGCGGGGCCTCGGACTCGTCGAGGACCTTGTCCCACTTGCGGAACCAGTCCAGTTCCTGGGCCGCGTCCTCCCAGTAGCCGAGGTGGTCGGCGCGGGCCGAGGCCTGGGCCGTGGCGAACTCCTGCGGGTTGACGTTGGCCTCGATGACCAGTTGGGGCAGGGGGCGGAAGACGAGCTCCTCGCTGTATGCCATGTCGGATTCTTTCATGGCCTTCTCCTTGCGCGGCAGGCCGCGATTCATGCCGATGCGTCTTTCCATGATGCTCTACTCGATTTGCGTTGCGGGCCAAGCCTGTTCTCGGCTAGCGGCCGTGTGGGGCAGGTGAGCGCCCTAGAGTTGCAATATTTTTTTCAGTTCGCCGATGCGGCGGCGGCTGACGGGCAGCTCGATCTTCTTGCGGCCGGCCGTGCGCAGCATGAAATTGCCGCCGGGCATGGACGCGATTTCCGTGACCATGTCCAGGTTGACCAGGTACTTGCGGTGCACGCGGCAGAACCGGTGGGGCCGAAGCCGCGCCTCCAGGTTCTTCAGGCGGTAGGAGGTCAGGAAGCGGTCCTGGGCCGTGTGCACGAAACTGTAGTCTTCGTAGGCCTCCACGTAGACGATCTGCGTGTAGGGCACGAGGATGTGGCGGCCTTCCTGGTTCACGGGGAGCTTCTCGATCTCGGGCGGCCGCTCGCGGCTCATGTCCCAGGCCTGACGCAGGGCGTTGACGAAGACCTCTTCCTCGTCCTCGCCCATGGACAGCTGCAGGGTCTCTTCGGGGATCTGCTCGCGCGTGCGCAGGGGCTGGGTCGGCGGGGCGGCCTTCTTGCGCGGCAGCAGGGGACGCAGGCGCTCGATGGCCCGGGCGAAGCGGTTGGCGTTCACGGGCCAGAGCATGTAGTCGGCCGCGCCAAGCTCGAAGGCGGTGAAGGCGTGGTCCTCCTCCGTGGCCAGGAAGATGAGCGCCGGAGGGTCGTCGCCCTGGGCCAGGTGCGCGGCCAGTTCCATGCCGCTGACGCCGTGGGGCAGCTCCGTGCCCATGAAGAAGACGTCGTAGGGAATGAAGGACAGCATCTCCAAAGCCTCGAAGGAGGTCACCGCTTCCCCGAGCACGGTGATCTCCTTGACAGGAGCGAGCATGTCCCGCAATTGGGACCGGACTTGCGGGTCCGGGTGCAGCAGCAGTGCTTTGAGTTTGGGCATGATGCCAGCCTGGTCGCGGGTAATGGGGCAACCGATCATATATCCTTGATTTCCAACGAGCTCAAGTTCCCAGCTTGCGAGGCGTCCCGACCTCTTCTCCTTTTCCTCAATCCCGGCGGAATTGTTCACCAACCAGCTGAAATTAAACTGCTTTTCCGGTACGGCCCTGAAATTTTCCCGGCTCCGGGGCCGTTGGACAACGCTCGCGAAATCACATATTGAAAAACGTTTATATCCGTAATGAACGGGAGCTTCGACCTCCCCGCAAGGACATATGGCCAAGCAAGAACACATCAGAAATTTCAGCATCATCGCTCACATCGACCACGGCAAGTCCACCCTGGCCGACAGGATCATGGAGAAGACCGGCCTCATCTCCGAGCGCCAGAAGAAGGACCAGTACCTGGACCGCATGGAGCTGGAACAGGAGCGCGGCATCACCATCAAGGCCCAGAGCGTGCGCATCCCCTTCAAGGCCAAGGGCGGCCGCGAGTACATCCTGAATCTCATCGACACGCCCGGCCACGTGGACTTTTCCTACGAGGTGTCCCGCAGCCTGGCGGCCTGCGACGGCGCGCTGCTGGTGGTCGACGCCACCCAGGGCGTGGAGGCCCAGACCCTGGCCAACGTGTACATGGCCCTGGACAACGATCTGGAAGTGCTGCCGGTCCTGAACAAGATCGACCTTCCGAGCGCCGAGCCCGACCACGTGGCCGAGGAGATCGAGGAGGTCATCGGCCTCGACTGCACCGACATCGCCAAGGTTTCGGCCAAGACGGGCCTGGGCGTCGAGGACCTGCTGGAGCGCCTGGTGGAGCGCGTCCCCGCGCCCAAGGGCGACACCGACGCGCCGCTCAAGGCCCTGATCTTCGACTCCTGGTACGATTCCTACCAGGGCGTGGTCGTGCTCTTCCGCGTCATCGACGGCACGATCAGGAACGGCCAGCGCGTGCAGATGTGCGCCACGGGCAAGAAGTTCGAAGTGACAAGGCTGGGCGTCTTCTCGCCCGAGGCCATGGACATCAAGGAACTGGGACCCGGCGAGGTGGGTTTCCTCTGCGCGGCCATCAAGGAACTCAAGGACGCCCAGGTCGGCGACACCATCACCGACCCGGAGCGGCCCACGGAATCCCCCTTCCCCGGCTTCAAGACCATCAAGCCCATGGTCTTCTGCGGGCTCTACCCCGTGGAGCCGGCCGAGTACGACACGCTGAAGTCCTCCCTGGAGAAGCTGCAACTGAACGACGCGGCCCTCCACTACGAGCCCGAGACGTCCCAGGCCCTGGGCTTCGGCTTCCGCTGCGGGTTCCTGGGCTTACTCCACATGGAGGTCATCCAGGAGCGTCTGGAGCGCGAGTTCCAGGCCAAACTCATCGCCACGGCGCCCTCGGTCATCTACCGGGTGACCCGCACCGACGGCGAGACCTTCGACATCGACAACCCCAGCAACCTTCCCCCGCAGGAGAAGATCGCGTCCATCGCCGAACCGTTCGTGCGCATGGAGATCCACGTCCCCAACGACTACGTCGGCAACGTGCTGGGGCTGTGCGAGGAGAAGCGCGGCATCCAGAAGGACATGCGCTACATGACCTCCACCCGCGTGGTCATCAGCTACGAGTTGCCCTTCTCGGAGATCGTCTACGACTTCTTCGACCGTTTGAAATCCGTGACCAAGGGCTTCGCGTCGCTTGACTACGAAGTCATCGACTACCGCCAGGCCGACCTGGTCAAGCTCGACGTGCTCATCAACTCCGAGCCCGTGGACGCCATGGCCGTCATCGTGCACCGCTCCAACGCGGCCTACCGGGGCCGGGCGCTGGCCTTGAAGCTCAAGCGCGTCATCCACCGCCAGCTCTTCGAGATCATCATCCAGGCGGCCATCGGCAGCAAGATCATCGCGCGTGAGCGGGTCTCCCCCATGCGCAAGAACGTCACCGCCAAATGTTACGGCGGCGACATTACCAGAAAGCGCAAGCTTCTGGAGAAGCAGAAAGAAGGCAAGAAGCGCATGAAGCGCATGGGCAGCGTGGAAATTCCCCAGGAAGCGTTCCTGGCCGCCCTCCAACCGGACGAATAGTCCAGACAACTCTCCGCCCCGCGCGGATCAGGTATCAGGCAGGCAGATATGAACCCTCGTTGGCAGACAATGCTCAAAGAATATGCCGAAGCGCTCATCGTGGCGCTCATTCTGGCGTTTTTCATCCGTTCCTTCGTGGTCCAGGCCTTCAAGATCCCGTCGGGCTCCATGCTGCAGACCCTGCAGATCGGCGACCACCTGCTGGTCACCAAGTTCGCCTACGGCGTGAAGATCCCCTTCACGAACATCATGGTCATCGAGCGCGAAGGGCCCAAGCACGGGGACGTCATCGTCTTCGATTTCCCCGAGGACCCCTCCAAGGACTTCATTAAGCGCGTCATCGGCCTGCCCGGCGACGTCATCGAGATCCGCGACAAGCAGGTCTTCCGCAACGGCGTGCAGTTGACCGAGCCGTACGTGCAGCATGTCGACTCCGCCAGTTCCGTGCCCCGGCGCGACAATTTCGGGCCCGTCATGGTGCCCGAGAACAAGTACTTCGTCATGGGCGACAACCGCGACGAATCCTACGATTCGCGTTTCTGGGGGTTCGTGGAACGAAACACCATCGCCGGCAAGGCCCTCATCCTCTACTGGTCATGGGCGAGCCTGACGGACATTCGCTGGGATCGCATCGGGCAGATGGTGGAGTGAGGTCATGATCGCCAAGGTCTCCACCGCCGCGCTCCTGGGAATCGATGGATTCACCATGGAACTGGAGGTGGACCTTGCGCGGTCGGGCATGCCGGCCTTCATCATGGTCGGCCTGGCCGAGGGGGCGGTGCGCGAAGCCAAGGAGCGGGTCTTCTCGGCCCTCAAGAACACCGGCTTCAAGCTGCCGCCGAGCCGCATCACCGTGAACATCGCGCCGGCCGACATCCGCAAGGAGGGCTCGGCCTACGACCTCCCCCTGGCCCTCGGCCTTCTGGCCGGGGCCGAGGTCATCCCGCAGGAAAAGCTCTCCGGTCTGTATCTGGCCGGGGAGCTTTCTCTTTCCGGGGAGCTGAAGCCCGTGTCCGGCGCCCTGCCCCTGGCCCTGCGCGCCCGCGAGGCCGGGGCGAGGGGCATGATCGTGCCCGAGGCCAACGGACCCGAGGCGGCGGTGGTCCAGGGCCTGCCCGTGTTCGGCTGCCGGACCCTGTCCCAGGTCGTGCGCTTCGTCCTCGGCGAGGAGGATGTCGCACCCCTGGCCTGCGACGTGCGGAGCCTGTGGGAGGAGCGGGAGCGGCATCACCTGGACTTCGCCGAAGTGAAGGGCCAGGAGCGGGCCAAGCGGGCCATCGAGATCGCCTGCGCCGGCAACCACAATCTCCTCATATTGAGAACTGAATACCCCATGACTTGCGGGTACGGTAGATAGGCAACATCTTCTTTGAATTCAGGAGGGTGGCGCAGTGAAGCAGGCAGTTTGCTTTTCCTGTGGTGAGGTGAAGCCTGGGGCGTTGGCCCGGTGTCCCCTCTGTGGGAAGTTACCAGAGTCAGACGAGGACCTCTTGTTGTCCCTGGCCCTTTCGTCCCGCAACCTTGGCGGTGTTTCGCTGGAGGTAGCCGGAAGGGACATCAAAGAGGGCAGGCGTCCCCGGCTGGATGAACAGACGCTTGACCGGCTCCGGGCCCAGATTGAGGAGTTCAAGAAGGCTCCCATTGTGAAACGATAGGTCCCCGCGGTTCAGTGCACG
>JANJWV010000110.1 GCA_024709365.1 Desulfomicrobium sp.
CCCGTGGTGGAGAGCGGACGCCGCGCCGGCGACCCACCGGCCCTCATCTCCGACCCGTCCCGCATCCGAGCGACCATGGCCTGGGTCCCGCAGCACGACGACATCGACGCCATCGCCCTCTCGGCCTACGCCTGGGAAAAAGGGCTGTAAGCGGTCACCCGAAAATCCGCTCTGGACTGCGTTGCTCCCCGATTTTGAAGGGCTCATGTAGCCGGCTACACTTCACCCTTCAAAATCGGCTCGCGCCTTGCCAGAACGAATTTTGGGGCGACCTGAATCTCAGCGTGATTTGATACGCGCCGCACATATGCGGGCGTCCTCGTTCCAGGTTTTTCAACAGTCGGCCGACTGGCTACAAACTTGACTTCGGGTGCGGGATATTCCACTGTTCTCCACTTCATTACTTGACGAACCGGCGCCGTCCCTCTCGCGGGCGGACGGCGCAGAGCATAACCTTTCAGGAGCGCCGCCCCATGAGCGATTACAAGAAAACCCTCAATCTCCCCTCCACCACTTTCCCCATGAAGGCCAGCCTGACCCAGAACGAGCCCAAGGTGCTTGAAGGCTGGTACGCAAGCGACGCCTACGGGGCCATGGTTTCCGCCAACGACGGCAAGGAGACCTACGTCCTGCACGACGGGCCGCCCTACGCCAACGGCCACATCCACATCGGCCACGCCATGAACAAGATCCTGAAGGACGTCATCGTCAAGCACCGCAACATGACGGGCCGCAAGGCGCAGTACGTCCCCGGCTGGGACTGCCACGGCCTGCCCATCGAACTCAAGGTCGAGCAGGAGCTGGGCGGCAAGGACAAATACTCGATCCTGGAAATCCGCCAGAAGTGCCGCGAATACGCCCTCAAGTACCTCGACATCCAGCGCGAGGAGTTCAAGCGCCTCGGGGTGCTCGGGACCTGGGACAAGCCCTACCTGACCATGACGCCCCAGTACGAGGCCGCCACGGCCCGCGAACTGGCCAATTTCTACAAAAAGGGCTCGGTGCAGCGCAACAAGAAGCCCATCTACTGGTGCGGCTCCTGCGAGACGGCCCTGGCCGAGGCCGAGGTCGAGTACGACGACCACACCTCCCCGTCCATCTACGTACGCTTCCCCCTGGAATCCGGCAAACTGGCTGAAGTCTTCCCCCAGGCCGTCCCGGGCAAAAGCTACATCGTCATCTGGACCACCACGCCCTGGACCATCCCGGACAACCTGGCCGTGGCCGTGCACCCCGATTTCGAATACGATCTCATCGAGGCCGACGGGAACTTCTACGTCCTGGCCAGGGAACTGGCCGAGGTCTGCGCCGGGAAGTTCGGCTGGTCCGAGTGGAAATCCCTGGCCACGGTCAGCGGCGCTGCCCTCGAAGGCCTCGTCGCCCGCCATCCTTTTTACGACCGCCCGTCCCCCGTGGTCACGGCCGACTACGTGACTCTCGACGCGGGCACGGGCTGCGTGCACACCGCGCCGGGCCACGGCCGCGAGGACTACGAGACGGGCCTGCGCTATGGCCTTGAGATTCTCTCCCCCCTGGACGACCAGGCGCGCTTCCTGCCGTCCGTGGAGTTCTTCGGCGGCAAGAACGTCTTCGAGGCCAACCCCCTGGTCATGGCCAAGCTGACCGAGGTCGGCAACCTGCTGGCCAGCGAGAAGATCCGGCACTCCTACCCGCACTGCTGGCGCTGCAAGAAGCCCGTCATCTTCCGGGCCACGACCCAGTGGTTCATCGCCATGGAGGCGAACGACCTGCGCGCCAAGACGCTTGAGGCCATCGACAACGACGTGCGCTGGGTCCCGTCCTGGGGCAAGGAGCGCATCCACAGCATGATCAAGTTCCGCCCCGACTGGTGCATATCGCGCCAGCGCATGTGGGGCGTGCCCATCATCGCCCTCCTGTGCAAGGACTGCGGCGACGCCTGGTTCGACGGCGACTGGGCCCACGGCATCGTCGACCGCTTCGAGTCCCACCCCCGCGGCGCGGACTACTGGTTCGAGGCGCCCCTGTCCGAGGTCGTGCCCCAGGGCCTGACCTGCCCCAAGTGCGGCGGCACGCACTGGGAGAAGGAGGACGACATCCTCGACGTGTGGTTCGACTCCGGCACGAGCTTCGCCGCCGTGGTCGAGGGCCGCGAGGAGTGCTCCTTCCCGGCCGACCTGTATCTGGAGGGCACGGACCAGCACCGCGGCTGGTTCCACTCGTCGCTGCTGGCCTCCATGGGCACGCGCGGCGTGCCGCCCTACCGGGCCGTGCTGACCCACGGCTTCGTCCTCGACGGCCAGGGCCGCAAGATGTCCAAGTCCATCGGCAACGTCGTGGCCCCGCAGGAGGTCATCGCCAAGAACGGCGCCGAGGTGCTGCGCCTGTGGGTGGCCTCGGAGAACTACCAGGAGGACCTGCGCATCTCCGACGAGATCATCGGCCGCCTGGTCGACGCCTACCGCAAGATCCGCAACACCTGCCGCTTCATCATCGGCAACCTGAGCGACTTCAACCCGGCCACGGACGCCGTGCCCACGGCCGACATGCTGTCCCTGGACCGCTACGCCCTGAACATGGTCCGCTCCCGGCACCAGGCCGTGCAGGCCGCCTACGAGAGCTTCGAGTTCCACAAGGTCTACCACAACCTGCACAACCTCTGCACCACGGACCTGAGCTCCTACTACCTCGACATCATCAAGGACCGCGCCTACGTCACCGGCGCCACGAGCCTGGAGCGCCGCTCGGCCCAGACGGCCCTGTACCACATCCTGCTCATGATCGTGAACGACATGGCGCCCATCCTCAGCTTCACGGCCGAGGAGATCGTCCCGCACCGCCCGGAGGCCAGGCCCCCCGCCGGCGCCCCGTTCGTCGCCATGCGGGTCCCCCAAACCGGGGGGCGTCTTCTCAGCGCCGAGTAAGAGGCCTTCGGCAACCGCTTCTTCGCCGGGCGCGCCTCCGTG
>JANJWV010000140.1 GCA_024709365.1 Desulfomicrobium sp.
ATCACTCTGTCCCGCAACGGGTACTTAAAGCGCACCAGCCTGGACAACTACCGTCAGCAGCGCCGGGGCGGCACGGGCATCACCGGCGTGCAGGTGGCCGACGAGGATTTTATCACCTCCATCATCACCACCTCCAACCACCAGTACATGAATCTGTTCAGCAACAAGGGCAAGATGTACCAGATCAAGGTGCACCAGATCCCCGAGGGCGGGCGCACGGCGCGCGGCAAGCACGTGGCCAACCTCCTGCCCCTGGACAGCAACGAATACATCGCCACGGCCATGACCTGCCGCGACCTTGACCAGGAAAAGTACTACTTCTTCTACACCCGCCAGGGCGTGGTCAAACGCAGCGCGGCCAGCCTCTACCGCAACGTCCGGGCCGTGGGCCTCATCGCCTTGGGCATGCGCGAGGACGACGAACTCATCGGCGTGAGCGAGGTGGAGGCCGACGACGAGATGGTCCTGGTCACGGCCGACGGCTACTCCATCCGCTTCGCCTGTTCCGAGGTTCGGGCCATGGGCCGCTCGGCCACGGGCGTCAAGGGCCTGGCCCTGCGCAAGGGCGACCAGGTCGTGGCCGGCGTGGTCATCGGCAAGGACTCCAGGCAGGAGCTTCTGACCATCGCCGAGAACGGCTACGGCAAGCGCACCCAGGTCGAGCACTTCCGGGCCCAGTCGCGCGGCGGCAAGGGCATCATCAACATGCGCATCACGCCCAAGACCGGCAAGGTCGTCGGCGCCATGATGGTCCACCCCACGGACGAGCTCATTCTGCTGACCTCGGGCAGCAAGATCATCCGCATCGGCATCTCCGACATCAGCCTCGTGGGCCGCGCCACACAGGGCGTGCGCCTGGTGCGCCTCGAGGACGAGCAGACCGTGGTCTGCTTCGACCACGTGCCCACGGATACCGTCGAGACCGCCGGGACGCCCCGGCCCGAGCCGGTTCCGGCCGACATGGAGGATCCCGAGGATTTGCTGGATTCGGATCTGCCGGATGACGAACCCGGCGAGGCCGACGAGCCCGAGGACGTCGAGGAATAGGGCATTGCACCAAAAGATGAAAAGGCGCGTTCCGCACGGGGCGCGCCTTTTTTGCGTTGATCGCGGGGGGCAATGCGGTACTGGACGCTCGGCCCCCGGTGGTGTAAGGGCCCATGCCATGAAACGTGTACGAAAGACCGTGCGTCATGCAGCGACAGGGGACAAGCCGGAGGGCGGGTCCCTTTTTTTTGGCCGCGCGGCAACCATGGCCCCCAGGGCGGGACGGGAACAGATATGAACTGGCGACACAAGGATCTTCTGGAAATTTCGCAGCTGAGCCCAAGCGAGATCGGCCACGTCTTCGAGACGGCGGCCAGATTTGCCGAGGTGAACCAGCGGCCCATCAAGAAGGTGCCCATCCTGAAGGGCAAGAGCGTGGTCCTCTTCTTTGCCGAGGCCTCCACGCGCACCAAAACCTCCTTCGACATGGCCGGCAAGCGGCTCTCGGCCGACACCTTCAGTCTGGCCAAGTCGGGCAGCTCCCTGCAGAAGGGCGAGAGCCTCAAGGACACGGCCCTGACCCTGCAGGCCATGAACCCCGACGCCATCGTCATCCGGCACTGGGACAGCGGGGCGGCGCGCTTCCTGGCCGAGCGCCTCGAATGCTCGATCATCAACGCCGGCGACGGCTGGCACGCCCACCCGACCCAGGCCCTGCTGGACGGGTTCACCCTGAGCCGGGTCTGGGACTCCTTCGAGGGCAAGACCGTCTGCATCCTGGGCGACGTGGCCCACAGCCGCGTGGCCCGCTCCGACGTGGAACTCCTGACCATGCTCGGCGCGCGCGTGCGGGTCTGCGCCCCGCGCACCCTGCTGCCGGCCGCCGTCTCGACCTGGCCCGTGGAGGTCTTCTCCGACGTGGGCCGGGCCTGCGCGGGCGTGGACGCCGTCATCTGCCTGCGCCTGCAGCTCGAACGCCAGCAGGCCGGGCTGCTGCCGGACCTGCGCGAGTACGCCGGGACCTACGGCCTGGCGCCCAGGCATCTGGAAAAGGCCAACCCCGGCGTGAAGATCATGCACCCCGGGCCCATGAACCGCGGCCTGGAGATCGCCTCGGAGCTGGCCGACTGCGGCTCGAGCCTCATCCTGGACCAGGTCGCTGCGGGCGTGGCCGTGCGCATGACCCTCCTGCACCTCTATCTGACCCGCTCCCGGGTCTCGGCCTGAGCGGAGGCGGAACAATGGCACATGTCGATCTGCTGATTCGAAACGTTTCCTGGCAGGGCCGCGACTGCGACCTGCTCGTCGGCGACGGGAAGGTGGTGGAGCTCGTCGACGCGGGAGCGGTCCAGGCGTCCGGGGCCCGGGTCGTGGACGGCGGGGGCCTCATGCTCCTGCCGAGCCTCATCGACGCCCACGTGCACCTGCGCGAGCCCGGGCAGGAGTACAAGGAGGACATCGCCTCGGGCCTGTCGGCCGCGGCCGGCGGCGGCTTCGGCCAGGTCATGGCCATGGCCAACACGAGCCCCGTCAACGACAACGCCTCGGTCACGCGCCTCATGCTGCAGAAGGCTGCCCTGGCGTTCCCCAAGGGCCCCTGGGTGCGGCCCGTGGGCGCCCTGACCGTGGGCCTTGCCGGCAAAGAGCTGGCTCCGGCCGGTGAGCTGGCCCGGGCCGGGTGCGTGGCTCTGTCCAACGACGGCGTGCCCGTCGAGAACACAGAGCTTTTCCGGCGCGCCATGGAATACGCCGCGGACTTCGGCCTCAAGGTCATCGACCACTGCGAGGACCCGTGGCTGGGCCGCGGCGGGGTCATGAACGAGGGCGAGATCTCGGGCCGTCTGGGCCTCAAGGGCGTGCCGTCCGTGTCCGAGGCCATGCAGGTGGCCCGCGACATCCTCCTGGCCTCGTACCTGAACCTGCCGATTCATCTGGCGCACATCAGCTGTCGCGAATCCGTGGAGCTCATCGCCAGGGCCAAGGAGCGCGGCGTGCCCGTCACGGCCGAGACCTGCCCCCACTACCTGCTGTGGGATGAGACGCGGGTCGGGAACTACGACACGAGCGTGCGCGTCAACCCGCCCCTGCGCACCCGCGACGACGTGCTGGCCCTGCGTCAGGCCGTGCGGACCGGGGTCATCGACATCCTGGTCACGGACCACGCCCCCCACGCGGCCCACGAGAAGGAAGTGACCTTTGCCGACGCGCCCAACGGCATCTCCGGGCTCGATACGGCCCTGTCCCTGACCTACGAACTGGTCCGCAGCGGTGAGCTCGACTTTGCCGATGTCGCGCGCCTGTGGTGCTGGCGCACGGCCGACATCTTCGGCCTGCCCGCCAACCGCATGCAGCCCGGCGACCCGGCCGACTTCGTCCTCTTCGACCCGGACCTGGCCTGGGTGGCCTCGGCCGAGGCGCTGCTGTCCAAGGGCAAGAACACGCCCTGCCTGGACAAGGAGGTGCCGGGCCGGGTCATGGCGCACTACCTCGGCGGGGAAGAGGTGTTTTCCAGGTAGGATTTGCGCCGCCGCCTTGAGCCGCGGCGGGATTTGGGCTAGCCGTTTCTATTGGAAGGGATTTCAGCCCGGGTAATGACATGGCCAACATACTCATCGTCGACGACGACCTAAGCCTGCGCGAGGTTCTGGAGATCGCCCTGCTCAAGAAGGGGCACACGGTCTGGACCGCGCCCGACTCGGCCACGGCCCTGTCCGTGCTCCAGAAGCAGTCCATCGCGCTCATCCTCCTGGACCTGAGGCTGGGCCGGGAGAGCGGCATCGACCTGCTGGTGCGCATCCGCGAGACGTGGGCGGACGTGCCGGTGCTCATGGTCACGGCCTACGCCGACGCCAAGAGCGCCATCACGGCCATGAAGCACGGGGCCAAGGACTACATCTCCAAGCCCTTCGAGCTGGACGACCTGCTCTACACCGTCGAGCGGACCCTGGAGACGGCGCGCCTCAAGGAGGAGAACGACTGGCTCAAGGGTCAGATCAGCCGGCACTACGGCGAGATCATCGGCCATAGTCGCCAGATGCAGGCCGTCTTCGATCTGGTGCGGCGCATCGCGCCGACCAACATCAACGTGCTGCTGACCGGCGAGTCGGGCACGGGCAAGGAGCTCTTCGCCCGCTGCATCCACAACGAGAGCCGGCGCTGCGGCCAGCCGTTCCTGGCCATCAACTGCGGCGGCCTGCCGGAGAATCTGGTCGAGAGCGAACTGTTCGGCTACCGCAAGGGGGCCTTCACCGGCGCGGACCGCAACAAGAAGGGCCTGCTGGAGATGGCCGAAGGCGGGACCCTCTTTCTGGACGAGGTGGGTGAGCTGGCACCTTCGACACAGGTCAGGCTCCTGCGCTACATTCAGGAGCGCTGCTTCATTCCCCTGGGCGGGACCGAGGAGCTGCGCTCGGACGTGCGCATCATCGCGGCCACCAACCGCAACGTCGAGCAGTGCGTTGCCGACGGGGATTTTCGCGAGGATCTCTACTACCGCCTGAGCGGGGTCAAGGTGCATCTGCCCCCCCTGCGCGAGCGCGGCGAGGACGTGCTGGACCTGGCCGACCATTTTCTGGACAAGGCCTGCCGGGCCCAGAAGCGCCAGCTGAAAGGGTTCACGCCCGAGGCCCGCAAGAAGCTCCTGGCCTACGGCTACCCCGGCAACGTGCGGGAGCTGGAGAACATCGTGGAGCGGGCCGTGGCCCTGGAGCCCGGCGACGCCGTCTCGGCCCAGTCCCTCGTCATCTACGAGAAGATCGCCGCGGCGGAACAGGACGGCGGGGTCCACAAGGTCCTTTCGGGCCAGATGACCCTGGACGAGTACCTGGCCGAGCACGAACACCGGGTCATCGCCGAAGCCCTGCGCCGCTGCGGCGGTCACAAGGGCCGGGCCGCCGAAATGGTGGGGCTCAATTTCCGGCAGTTCCGCTACCGCTTGACCAAGGCGGGGGAAAAAGACGAAGATATTTGAACGGTCTCCGAACCACGACGACCGCCAACACGACTTTCAAGGAGACATTGATGCCTCAGCCGATAAAAGAAGCGGCCTCCATCTGCAAAACCATCATGCGCAACGGCTATGACGCCTATGTCATCAACGCCGCCCTGCAGCGCAAGATTCTCGCCACGTCCAAGGACGCCGAGGTGGAGATCTGCACGGACATGGACCTGAAGGGCCTCAAGAGCCTTTTTCCCGAAGTGGCCGCCGGCGAGGGCGGCATCGTGGCCCGCATGAACCAGGGCGCCGCGACGTTCCTCTTCCACCCGGCCGACATGGCCGACGCGTCCCACCCCGAAGCCTGCGTGGCGCAGGTCACGGGCACCATGCTCAAGAAGCTGGAGAAGGACGACGCCTTCCCGGTCAACTACGCCTGCCCGTTCATCCCCCGCTCCCGCGACGTGTACGACGGATTCGAGAACATCTCCGGCGGCCAGATCAGGTTCCAGGGCATCCCCGACGAGACCCTCAAGCACGACTACCTGCGCGCCATCCGCGCCCTGCGCTTTTCGGCCAACTATCACCTGCCCATCGAGGAGAACTCGTGGATGTCCATCATCCGCGCCTCCCGCCGCGTCCTCGACTACGTCTCGGTCACGGACATCATGGACGAGTGGCGCAAGGTCGAGGCCGAGAACATGTGGCGTTTCGCCGAGCTGCTCTTCGACTCCATGATCCTGCACGGCCTGGTGCCGGAGTTGGCGGCCCTGAGCCGCATCTTCCAGACCTTCGACGAGGAGACCGGCCCCGTGTCCATCTGGGAGCACACCCTGAAGGTCATGAGCCACTATCCCGAAGAGCTGCCCTATGACTGGTACGGCACCCTGGGCTGCCTCTTCCTGAACTGCGGCAAGCTCTACGCCGGGGAGGTCTACGACGGGCGGACCACGTTCTACCAGCATCACCGCATCGGGGCCAAGATCGCGCGCAAGATTTTGAAGCGCCTGCGTCTGAACACCGAGGAAGTGGACATGATCGTCAATCTGGTGCGCAACCACATGCGTTTCCACTTCATGCTCACGGACAAGGGCATCCGGCGTTTCAAGGCCGTGGACGACTACCCGCGCCTCATCGAGATGGCCCGGGCGGACATCAAGGCCAGGAATGCCAACTATACGGAATTCAATCACAACATGAAGATGCTGGAGCGTGCCGACATCCGCGAGGAACTTCTCGAACCGCTCCTGAACGGCAAGCAGATCATGGATCTGGCCGGCATCAAGCCCGGCCCGGCCGTGGGCCTCATCCGCGACAACCTGCTCCAGGCCCAGATCGCGGGCGACGTGAACACCATCGAGGAGGCCGAACGTTTCGTTCTGGCGTACAGGGAAAAAGAGCAGCTCTAACCCTTTGTTTCGTAACAATCTTTTCGTTTGCCGAAGGCACGAGGGGCGCGCGGGTCGCGTTCCTTGTGCCTTTGCGATTCCGGACAACGCGGCAGCATGCGCAACATTCTCGAACTGACCTACCCTGAACTCGAAGAGGCCGTCCGCGCCATGGGCCACCAGGCCTTCCGCGCCCGGCAGCTGTGGCAGTGGCTGTGGCGCAAGGGCGTGCGCGACTTTTCGGACATGACCAACATCGCCAGGGATTTCCGGGAGCAGCTCGCACGCGAGTGGTCCCTCGGCTGGCCCGAGACGGTCGAAACCCAGAGGAGCTCCGACGGCACGGTCAAGCTCCTGCTGCGCCTGACCGACGGGGCCCTGGTCGAGACCGTGCTCATCCCGGACAAGGACCGCTACACCCAGTGCCTGTCCTGCCAGATCGGCTGCCCCATGGGCTGCACCTTCTGCAGCACGGGGCTCATGGGCTTCGTGCGCAACATGACGGGCGGGGAGATCGCGTCCCAGGTGCTGGTGGCGAGGGAGCATCTGCGCGCACACGGTCTGGCCGAGGAGGTCAAGAATCTCGTGTACATGGGCATGGGCGAACCCCTGACCAACTGGGAGGAGGTGCGGCGCAGCCTGCAGATCCTGTCCCACCCCGAGGGGCTCGAGTTCTCGCGTCGGCGCATCACCCTCTCGACCTGCGCCATCAAGGGGAAGCTCGGCGTCTTCGACACGGAAGGCCTGGCCCTGCCGGCCATCTCCCTGCACGCCCCGACCCAGGAGATTCGCGAGCAGCTCATGCCCGGCGCCGCGCGCTGGCCCATCGACGACCTGATCAAGACCTTGCAGGAGATGGAGCTCAAGCCCAGGGAGCGGGTGACCATCGAGTACATCCTCATCAAGGGCGTGAACGACAGCCTGCAGCACGCCCGGCAGCTGGTGCGCCTGCTGTCGCATCTCAAATGCAAGATCAACCTCATCGCCTACAACCCGGGTCCGGGCATCGGGTACGCCGCGCCCGCGCCCGAGGATGTGCTGGCCTTCGAGGAGCTTCTGCGCAAGAAGGGCTTCACCGTGACCTTGCGCAAGAGCAAGGGGCAGGATATCGCGGCGGCCTGCGGCCAGCTCAAGACCGAGGCCGAACGCCGCATGAATTCGACGCAAGAACAAGGACAATAGGAATGGAACAGCCTGATTTCGAGAAGTGCGGTGGCCTCGTCCCGGTCATCGCCCAGGACGCGGCCAGCGGCGAGGTGCTCATGCTCGCCTACATGAACGAGGACGCCTGGAACGAGACCTTGCGCACCGGCGAGGTCCATTACTACAGCCGCAGCCGCAAGAGCCTGTGGCACAAGGGCGGCACCTCGGGCCACGTGCAGAAGGTGCGGTCCATCCGCATGGACTGCGACCGGGACACGGTGCTGGTGCAGGTGGAGCAGATCGGCGGCGCGGCCTGCCACACGGGCCGCAGAAGCTGTTTTTATCGTGAACGGGATGCAGAGGGGCAGTGGAAAGACTGCTCCCCCATGGTGTTCGACCCCAAGGAGGTTTACAAATAATGTCTGAAGGAAAACAGATGCGCATCGGGATTCCCAAGGGTTCCCTGGAAGAGGCCACGGTCAAGCTTTTCGCCAAGGCGGGCTGGAAAGTGACCTCCCACCACCGGAACTACTTCCCTGAAATAAACGACCCGGAACTGACCTGCTCCCTGTGCCGCGCCCAGGAGATGGCCCGCTACGTGGAAAGCGGCCTGCTTGACGCCGGCCTGACGGGCAAGGACTGGATCCTGGAGAACCAGTCCGACGTGGTCATCGTCGACGACCTGATCTACTCCAAGGCCAGCAACCGCCCGGCCAAGTGGGTTCTGGCCGTGGCCGGCGACGCGCCCTACCGCCGTCCCGAGGACCTGGCCGGCAAGAAGATCGCCACGGAATTCGTGGGCTTCACCCGCCGCTATTTCCAGGACGCCGGCATCCCCGTGGAGGTCGAGTACTCCTGGGGCGCCACCGAGGCCAAGGTGGTGGAGGGGCTGGTGGACGCCATCGTCGAGATCACCGAGACGGGCACGACCATCAAGGCCCACGGCCTGCGCATCATCGCCGAACTGCTGCAGACCAACACCCAGCTCATCGCCAACAAGGACGCCTGGAACGATCCCTGGAAGCGGGCCAAGATCGAGAACATGAACACCCTGCTGCAGGGGGCGCTCAGGGCCGACAAGCTCGTGGCCCTGAAGATGAACGCACCGTCCGAGGCCGTGGACAAGGTCATGGCGCTGCTGCCGAGCATGAACTCCCCGACCGTGGCGCATCTGCACAATTCCGACTGGCTGTCCATCGAGACCGTGGTCGAGACCTGCCAGGTCCGCGACCTGATTCCGAGGCTGCAGTCCGTCGGGGCCCAGGCCATCATCGAGTACTCCCTGAACAAGGTCATCTAATCCGGGGCCCCCGATCCGGGGGCCGCCCAGGAGACGCCCATGAAGAAGTTCGCGCTGGTTTGCCTTCTCTGTCTGGCCCTTGCCGGGTGCGGGGCCAAGGCCGGGTCCAGGGGAATGTCCTCAGGCAGCATCACGCCCAAGGAAGTGGAACTGCGGCTCAACCTCGTCGAATCGCACATCAGCGGGCGCCAGTACCAGCTCGCCCTTCAGGAGCTCATGAAGATCGAGGACGATGCGGACCACATGTCGCGGTACCATTTCGACTCGGGCCTCATCTACCTGGGCCTGGACGAACTGGACAAGTCGCGGGAGGGTTTCGCCAGGGCCGTGGAAATCGACGAGAACTTCGCCGAGGCCTGGAACAACCTGGGCAAGGTGCTGGAAGCCCAGGGCAAGGACGCCGAGGCAGAGGCCGCCTATCGCAAGGCATTCGGCATCCTGACCTACATCACGCCCGAATTCGCGGCCTACAATCTGGGCAGCCTCCTGCTGCGCACGGGGCGGGCCAAGGAGGCCGAGGACTTCGGCCGCAAGGCTCTGGCCCGCAACTGGCGCTACATCCCGGCCTACAAGCTGCTCTCGGACGCCTTCATCGCCCAGAACCGCATGGACGAGGCCGAGGCGGTCCTCAAGAGCGGGCTCGAGGCGGATATGAACAGCACGTCGACCATGCTGGCCCTGGCCGAACATCAGGTCCGCATCGGCAAGACGCTGGAAGCCAAGGAGCTCTTTGAGCGCATCGCCACCCAGTACCCCAAGTCCGGTGAAGCGAAAGCGGCCCGGGATTATCTGGACCTCCTGCAGTGACGGTACCGGGGACGGCCCGCGCGTCCTCGGCCTGAACCCCTGGATCCACGACTTCGCGGCCTACGGGCTCTGGTCGCGTCCGGCCGGGCTGCTGGCCGGCCTGCACATGCTGCGGGCCGCCGGCGCCCGCGTCGCCCTCATGGATTGTCTGGACCGGACATGGTCCCCGGACTCCTGGCCCAAGGCCCGTCTCACGGGCCAGGGGCCGTATCTCAAGACCCCGCTCCCCAAGCCCGCCGCCCTGCATGGCGTGCCGCGCCGGTTCAGCCGCTACGGGCACCACCCCGACACGGTTCGTCACGCCCTGCAAAGCCTCTCCCCTGTCCCCGATCTCGTCCTCGTGACCACGGTCATGACCTATTGGTACCCCGGCGCTGCCGAGGCCATACGCATGGTCCGCGACATCTGGCCGCGCGTCCCCGTGGCCCTGGGCGGCGTCTACGCCACGCTGTGCCCGGAGCACGCCGCGGGCCTGGGGGCTGACCTGGCCCTGCCCGGCCGCATGGAGGAGCCGCAGGTCTGGGAGCGGCTCTGGAGCCTCATGGGTGGCGGAGCTCCGCCCCTGCCCGGGGGCGCCGGCCTGGAGCTGGCCCTGGACCTGTACGGGAGCCCGGCATTTTCCATCATTCTCGGCTCCCGAGGTTGCCCTTTCCGGTGCGCGTACTGCGCCAGCCGGAGCCTCCATCCGGGTTTCCGGCAGGCCCGGGCCGAGGATGTGCTGGCCGCCGCACGGCGCGAGTACGCGCGCGGCGTGCGTGATTTCGCCTTCTACGACGACGCGCTGCTCGTGTCGCCGCAGACGTGGCTGTGGCCCCTGCTGGATTGGTTCGAGGGCAAGGGCGCGCGGCTGCACACGCCCAACGCCATGCACGTGCGGTATCTCACGCCGGAGGTCTGCGCGCGTCTGAGAAGGGCTGGGTTCAGAACGGTACGATTGGGGCTCGAAACTGAGGATTTCGAGCATCGTCGGGACGTCAAGCTTTCGCGGGAGCAGTGGGAGGCGGGCGTTGCGGCCCTGCGCGGGGCCGGCTTCGGCCCC
>JANJWV010000162.1 GCA_024709365.1 Desulfomicrobium sp.
ACAGGCAGAATGCGGCCTTCAAGGAACGCTGGGCCGAGATCGAACTGCGGGAGAACGCCATTCGCGGACTGCTCAGGGCCAACGATCTGCTCAAGGCCGGCAAACTCGACGAGGCCCAGACATATCTGACCAGGATCCAGAAATATCTCATCAACAATTCCTTCCCCAAGGATGGCATCTTCGACCAGATTGACCGCCTTTCGGGCCTGATCAAACAGGCCGAGGACAAGGCCTGGGCCAACGGGATCATAGCGGAAGCCCGGGTTTCATTTCAGCAGGCCTACCGCTGGGCCGTGCTGGGTCGCAATCTGAGTACCGCCAAACGTCTGGTTCAGGAGTCCATCACGGCCCTCCGGAGCGGTGTGTCGCGTGTTCCGGAATTGCAGGCCAGCATCGACAAATGTGAACGGCTGCAGGCGTACATCGACGGTCTCATTGCCGAGGCTCCCCCTTTGGAAGGTGTAAGTGTCAGCGGCCCCGACCACGTTGCCGCGGGAGAATCCTGCGAGTTTGAGCTTCGCGCCACCGGCGGCCTTCCGGATTATCAACCCGTCGACATGCACGGCTACGCCCACGCCACCGGAGCGACCGTGTACTGGGAGGCGCCCGCCGATCCGGGTAAAAAAAGCCTGACTTTCCGCATCAGGGACGACAAGGGCCAAACCGCCGAGGCGGTCAAGGAGGTCGAGGTTGCTGGAGAGGCAGCGGCTTCGGAGCAGGCGGGAGAGATGTCGGGCGAAGTCTGGGAGGTCATGAAGGACACGCCCATGCTGTCCATCACCTTCGAGTCCTCGGCCTCGTCCTACGGGAAGACGCGCCCGACGATCCAGGCCGAGGTCGTCCCCGGGACGGACATGTCCTTTCCGGTCAGCTACAACGACAACAGCGGGTACAAGGTCGAAGGCACGGGGCGTCTGCAGTTCGCCTCCGACGGGCAGACCGTCACCCAGCTGAGCCTCGACCTCGATACCGTCAGCCCCGATTACGGGCTCATGGGCAAGGAGGAGATCAGGCTCGGACCCTTCCGTGAGGTGTCCCTCGATCCCAAATACAATCTGGTCAGCAAAAGTGCCCGTAGCGCCGAAGACGGCTTGAGGTACGTCTATGCCCTGGAGGACAGGGAGCCGCGCGGCACATACCGATATGGCGAGCATTCCTTTTCAGACACGGGCAGTGGACTGCAGAAATCTCCATTTCAATGGAAAGAAGTCGAGCAGATAAAATTTGATCAGTCTTCCAATGCATGGCACGTTTTTTCAAATGTTCAGATAGGATTCAAAAAGAAATGACGATGAAAAAGAGGCTTCGCAACAGCATGTTCACCTGCTCGACACATTATATCAGGTGAATGGCATCTGTACGACGGCTGTAGTGTCGCTACGTCGATACGACAAGGAGGCGTGCATGAAATTGATCGTGACGGTGCTGATGTCGGCGGCAATCTGGTTAATTGCGGCACCGGCTATATGCGCACCGGAACCAACCACTGTGGTCGAAATCGCCACCGGCCCCGACGGGCTCCTGCAGATGGAGCAGCAGGGCAAGATCACGGTGCGGGCTCTGCGGGGCTGGGGGCGTTTGCCGGATGCGTACGTCAAGCTGGCGCAGCGCATGCGGCAGGAGGCCGGCCTGGACCTCCTGGGGGCCGATCTCGATCAGGTCCGGCAGTGGGGCGCCGATCCGGCACTGACGCAGTTCGGCGCGGAACTGGCTGCGCTGGCGGCCTTCATGGAGGGCGGGGAGCATCTCGACTGGTCGCGCCCCGCGCCGGGCGCTTCTGTGCCCGCCGGCACCCTGGTGCGCAGAGGCGCCACGCGCTGGGCACAGGTTGCGGATGGTCCCGTCGAAGTCCCGAGCGCTGTACCGGCCGAACCCGTTCAGGCCGAGCCTGTTCAGGCCGAGCCTGTTCAGGTCGAGCCTGTTCAGGCCGCGTCCGAACAAGCGGCCCTGCCTCCGGCCGCACCGAGCGATTCGGGCCCGGCGGAAGGCGTGGAATTTCCCATCAACGACCAGGTTCAGGGCACGTACAGGGTCAGGCTGCAGGCCGAGGGCATCACGGTGGCCGGGCCGCAGGACGACCCCTATTTCCGGCGGCGCCTGCAGGTCATGCTGCCGGGATCCCCGGCGGTCGCGGAAGGGGAGAAGCGCCATTTCGAAAAGCTTGCCGAGAACATGGGCGTCAAGGCCGCCCTCGACGGTGACGCCCCCTACAGCCGAATCCTCGGGTTCGTCACGGCCGGCACGCCCGTAGTCATCCGCGTCGACGCCCCTGAGAACCCCGAGATTCCCCTGAGCGAAAAGGAGGCCAAGGACGGGGTGTCCTACCGCGTGGCGGGCAAGTCGGTTTATGTCTACCGGCACGACGACGCCACCGGCGACGCGGACATCGGGTTTACGGAGAGCCGGGACGGCGAAGTGCGCTGGACTCCCCGCCTGGACCCCGCCACGGGCCGCCCTGTGGGCCCTAGGGCCTTTGGCGTCTACATGGCCTACCGGGTCAAGAAATACGTCGGCGACAACGAGCTGGGCACCCTCAGCACCAGCGTGCACCGTGTCGGCTGGGTCGTGACGGCCATGCCCGGTGACGTGTACGAGCACGAGGGGACGCTCTACGCCGTGGGGCAGGAGGAATCCCTGTCGGCCGGCGCGCCGGGCGGAACGGCGGCTGCCGCGGAGAACTTCGATTTCGAATTGCCGCAGTACGCCCTGGACGAAAGGGCCATCAAGCTGTCCGACGACCTTCGTCACGTGGCCTGGGTCGAGGGCGAGAAGAAGGGAAAGAAGCGCGTCGTGGTCAACGGCGTGCCCGGAAAATGGTACGACGACGTCAAGGGGTACTCCATGCTCTTCACGCCCCATGGCGAGACCTTCTGCTTCGAGGCGGGGCTGGGCGACAAGGAGGTCCCGGTGTGCAACGGGGCCGACGGCCCGATCTTCAGCGAAATCGATTTCCTGAAAATGAGCGAGGACGGGGCCCATGTCCTGGTCGGCGGGAAGGCCGGCGACGTCTACCGGGTCTATCTCGACGGCAAGCAGGTGCGCGAGACGCCCGTTCCCGTGCGGGAGGGGGCCGTGGCCAGGAGCGGCAAGGCCGCCTGGGTCGAGCGGGGGCGTGACGAGCAGACCGGAGCCGAATTCGCCATGGTCGTGACCGCGGACGGCGCCGTGGGGCGGAAGTACCCGGCCATTCACGGCAACCTCCAGTTCACGCAAAACCGCGCCGAACTCTACTACATCGCCGAGAAGGAGGGTGGGGACCGCTTCCTGGTTCGGGACGGCGAGGAGCTCACCCCCACCATGGGCAGCGGCTACAAGTTCACGGTCACTCCCGACGGTGCGTATTACGCCTTCGTGGCCCATGTGGACGACAAGGTCAGGTCCATGGTCGTCAACGGACAGATCGGCCCCGATTTCGAGGATATCTGGGATCCGGCCACGTTCAGCCCCGACGGGTCGCGGCACGCCTACGAGGCCAAGAAGGGCGGCGAGGCGTTCCTGGTGGTCGACGGGCAGGTCTTCGAGCATGGTTTCGGGGCGCTCAAAAGCGTCGTCGGCGAGACCTTCAGCCCCGACGGGCGGCAGTGGGCCGCGGGCTTCCAGATCAGCGGCGAGGAATACGTCGTGGTCGTGGACGGCAAGGAGGTCGGCCGCGGCCAGGGCTCGCCCAGGGGCATCGTCTTCAGCCCGGACGGGACGGAGGTGGCCTGGCTGGAGAAGGGCAAGTCGTCCTGGCGGGCCCGCTTCGGCGGTCAGTCCGGACCTGAATTCCGGGAGATCTTCGACGACGAGCCACCGCAATTCAGCCCCGACGGCAGACATCTGGTCTACTTCGCTCTCGACAAGGAGAAGAAGGTGCACATCGTCGTCTTCGGGGGCGAGGACCGCGTCCACGACATCATTCCGCCCCGGGCCGTGTTCGCCAAGGGCGGCGTGGAGTACCTGGCCGTCGACGGGAACCGCTTCCGGCGGCAGAGCGTGCCGCTGCCCTGAAACGGTTCCGTTTCGGCCGTCCCGCCCGGCGGTCCGGACAGACATGAAAACAGGCCGGAAACCGTCATGGTTTCCGGCCTGTGCCTTTTCGTGGTGACGCCTACGAACGTTTCCCGAACTTGACCGCCCCCTCCAGGAGGTAGGTCATGTCCTCCACGACCTCGGGGATGCTCTTGCCGCCGGTCAGTTCGCGGATGCGGCGGTCGGCGGTGACGGGATCGATGTTGTTCTCGCCGAAGTCGGCCAGGATCTGCCGGACCTTGTTCCAGTGCTCGCGGGCGTTCTGGAATTTGGTCAGGCTCTGGCCCGTGGGTTTGACCTGGTCGAGGATGGGATTCAGCTTGGTCTGCATGTCCTTGGCCGCGCCGCGGCTGATCTCCTGCAGCTTGGTCATCCTGTCGAGGCTCGGGTCGTTTTGCATGTGCCAGGACTTGTAGCGCGTCACGTCGGCCGCCTGCTCTCCCCAGGCCTTGGATACGCCGGACTTGTTGGGCGAGAGCCAGGCCAGGTCCTTGTAGCTCTCGGCATGGCCGCTGGTAGTCACGGTTTCCCAGGCCTGTCCGGCATTGCGTCCGGTTGACGCCTCGTAGGCCTCGTTCCAGGCCCTCTGGGCGTCCTCCTGCCACTGGTTCAGCTTGGCGGGCTTGCCGTCCCGGGTCAGGGCGCGGGCCGCCTGCTCGTCCAGGCCGATGTCGAAGTCCATGCCTACGGACCCGGCGCTGGCGGAGTTGCGGAACTCCTTGAGGGGCTGCTGGTTCCAGCCCCTGGACTGCATGTTGGCGTGGAATTTGGCCTCCACGTCGGCGTGCACGGCCCGCAGGTGGGCGTTGTAGGCCTGCTGCGAACCTGCGTCGCCCTTGTACTTGAGGAAGTTCTTGGCGTGGGGGCTGCCGTTGACCGCGGCCACCTTGTCACGGACCTCGGCCTGGAGTTTCATGATCTCCGCGGGCGATGCCCCGGCAGCGCCCGCCTCGGACAGGCGCTTCTGGGCCTGCCGGAAGTCCTCGACGAGGTCTTCGCCCTGCTTCCTGGCCTGCCTGAACTGCTCCAGGGCGCGCTGGTCCCCGGATTTCGGCAGCTTGGCCACGGTCTGCGGCGACGCCCCGGAGGACGCCGCCGGCTTCGCCGCCTGCGCATTCGGCGCGGTTCCCTTGGCGGCTGGCGCGTCCGGGCCGTCGACGCCGCCCCCTTTGCCCATGACCTTGCCCATGCCGTACTCCATGCCCTTGGCCGTGGCCAGGGAGATGGCCCCGCGCTTCAGGGCCTCCTTCACGCCGCCCTCGCGGTAGCCGCGCATGGCCTCGGCCGCGGCCCCGGCCGTGGGGCCGAACATGGAGGCCGTGCGCAGGGCGGCTTCCGCGGGCCCGCCCTCGATGTAGCCCGTGGCCGCCTGGTAGGCCGCGTCCACGTACTGCCCGCCGAACAGGGACAGGACCATCATGCTCGAATCGGCCGCGGTCTTGATGTTCTCGGCCGCCTCCAGGCCCAGGGTGGCGTAGGCGGCCTCCTCGTCGCTCTTGGCCTGCTGCCCCAGGTAGTGGCCCTCCACCTTCTTGCCCAGCGCGTCGGCGATGCGCTTCACGGCGGCCTGGTCCATATTCAGGCGCACCTCCGGCGTCAGTTGGCGTTCCACGAATGCGCGGGCCTCGCTGCCCTCGTCCCCCGGGAGCATGCCGGCGAGCTTGAAGAGGGCGTCGCTGGAGCGCTGGAAGTTCTCCATCTGCCGCTGGCTCTGCCTGATGTTGGCGATGAACCCGGCATGGGCGTAGTCGTCGAAGGCGGTGCGGGTGCGGACCAGTTCTCCGGTCTCCACGGATGCGACGAGGTCCTTTTCGCCCTGCAGGTCGGACATGGCGCCGACGATGCGGAACTCCAGCTGCGCGCGGCGTTCGGGGCCGGTCTCCTTGTCCAGTTCGGCCCGGTCGCGGTCCAGGTTGCGCTGGATGATGATCATGTTCTGCTTGTGGAACTCGATGCGCTCAAGCTTTGCAGCGCGCTCGGCCTCGGCCGCGTCGTCCGTGGCCTTCGTCGCTTCGGGCGCGGCAGCCTTTTCGGGGGCCTGGGCCACCGCGGTCTGCGCAGGTTTCGGCGGCGCCTGCTGCGGGCCCAGGAGCCCGGCGAACATGGCCGACAGGGCCTGGCGGTCCTGGGCCAGGGTGGTTTTTTCGGAAAAGGGGCGTTCCTTGAGCCATTGCCGCGCGGCCCGGAGGAAGACCGGCGTCCACTCGTTGTGGCGGCGGACGTCGTTCATCGTCGACAAGGCGAACTTCTCGAAAGCGGAAGCCATGGCCACGCCGACGACCTGCTGGGCCGACTGCTTGAGCGCCTGGTCCATGGTTTCGGCCGGAGCGGCGGGGGCGGATTCGAGCTGTTCCCGTTTTTCGGCGTTCTTCTTTCGCTCCTTTTCGAAGGCCGCCTCGACGGTCTCCAGGGCCACCGGCGGGGGGTAGTCGAAGGACTCGGCATCGTCCGCAAGGCGATCAGCGCTGACGGTGATGACGTACGTGTCCTCCTCGTCCTTGATTTCGTAGCTGTGCCGCAGGGTGCCGTCGCCGAATGCGGGCAGCATGCCCGGCATGTCCGGCGTGTCCCCGTCGTTCATGCCGAAGATGTTGACGTAGGGGTCCGTCTTTTCATCGTAATCCTCGGCGTCCAGACGCAGTGCGCGGTAGCTGGGGCTGGCAGGGTCTCCCACGGCGTAGACCACAAAGAGGGCCGGGGAACCCTTGATGCCTTCGATCCAGCCGTCCTCGTCGTATTCCGCGGACCCGTACCAGATGCCCTCCAGGGACGGGGCCTCGACGAAGAGTTCCTTGACCGTGTCGACGGCCGACTTGTGGCGCGAGCGCGCCTCCTCTTTTTCCGCCACAGGGTCCGGGGCCTCGCCCAGATCCTGCAGGGCCTGGGCCAGCTGGCGGCCCCGGGCCTCCAGGGAGACGAGGTAGTCCTTGAGCATGTCGGCCTGGGCCAGGGCCGCGTCGGCCCCGTCCAGGCTGTCGTACTCGGCGGCCAGCCCGGCTTCGTTCCAGGCCTGGTCGAAGGCGGCGGAGGTGGTCGCAATGGCTTCGCGGATGTTCAGGAATTCAGAAAGAATGGGCGTGGCCGCCCGGAAGTGTTCGACGATCTCGGCCGAAGGGTGGTCGTAGTAGGCCGCCCAGCGTTGCTCGAATTTCCGGGTTTCGGCTTCGGAAATGTCACCCATGAGGGTGCGGGTGGCCTCCTTGGCTGTGGTGATCATACCCGCGTACTGGGCGCTGCCGAGTTCGACCATGGGCAGGGCAGGGGGCAGGGCCATGGGCGGCAGGGGGGCCGGGGCCGGGCGGGCAGGCACGGAGGCCCCTGCTGCCTGCGTCGGCGGTGTGGCGGACGTTTCGGCTACGGAGACGGCGACACCTTCTTCCTGTGCAGGCGCTGTCGCCGGGGGGGCAGCCACGGAAACGGCGACCCCTTCTTCCTGTGCCGCAGGCGCTGGGGAGGGCTCGCCGGACGCCTCTTTGCCGGTCTCGCGCATGATGCCCGCCACCCGCTCCAGGGCCTGCTTCTCGGCCGCGCTCAGGGTGCCGCCGTGTTCCTTGAGGATGGCGTCGAGCTGCTGCGGCGTGGCCCCGAGCACGTCTATTCCCTTGGCGCGCAGGCCGGACAGGGGGGCCATGGCGGCGGCGGGGATGCGGCCGAAGCCGACGAGGGCGCGGACCGTCAGGGCGTTCTTTTCCATGAGGCCGCGCAGGGCCTCGTCGTCGGCGCCGGCCGAGGCCCCCTGCCGCGGGCCGGACGCGGCCGGAGCTCCGCTCTGGGCGTGCACGGGCCATGCGGCCAGGAAGAGGAACAGAAGGGAAAAGGCGAGTATCGGCAAGCGGTCAGCAATGCGTAAGGCGCTGGAAAAGAGCATGGCATACCCCCGTAAGTGGTTTGCATCTCTACCTAGGTGCTTTCGCTGAAAAAAACAATCTTACCTGCTCCCTCGGCAGATAAGCGTCCGGCAAGCAGTGCACGTTCAGACACCGGCCAGGGGGCCACTGGAAAGGGGGCGCCGTCGAACGCGACGCGGCTGGAAACGGACGGTGCTGAAGGGCGCACACGGCGCCGGGCCGAGCCCGGCGCCGTGTGCGTTTCTATTCCGGTTTGATGCCGGTGCTCGATCCCGGCACGACCTTCACGAACCGGCTTTCGGCCTCGTCGGCCAGGGC
>JANJWV010000164.1 GCA_024709365.1 Desulfomicrobium sp.
CCCGTATATTTTCTGGCTACGAAACTTGAGGCTTATCATGGGCGGGGCGGGGGCGATTTCATGCTCAGCCATGACATGGAAGACATTGTCTCGGTCGTGGACGGACGCGCGGAGATCGTTGATGAGATCGGGAACGCCGAACCGGAAGTCCGCCGATACCTTGGCAGTCAGTTCGCGGGCCTTCTGAAACAGGTTGATTTCCTCGATGCCCTGCCCGGATATCTCCCAGGGGATGCCGGGAGCCAGCGACGCCTGCCGCTTCTTGTGCGGCGCCTGGAGCGTCTGGCAGAGTTCAGTCCCTTCTGAACCGGACGCACTTTCCTTTCAACAGGACTCGGCGCCCGGACCTCACCCGGAACCTACCGGCCCGTACCCACGATCTTGCCCAGGAAGTCCCGCAGGCGGGGGTTCTTCGGGTTGCCGAAGAAATCTTTCGGCGCCCCTTCCTCCTGGATCACGCCCTGGTCGATGAAGATGACGCGGTCGGCCACCTCGCGGGCGAAGCCCATCTCGTGGGTGACGACGATCATGGTCATGCCTTCGGCCGCCAGTTTCTTCATGACTTCGAGCACTTCGCCGACAAGTTCAGGGTCCAGGGCCGAGGTGGGCTCGTCGAAGAGGATGACCTTGGGCTGCAGGGCCAGGGCGCGGGCGATGGCCACGCGCTGCTTCTGGCCGCCCGAGAGCTGCTCGGGGAAGGCGTCGGCCTTGGAGGCCAGGCCGACCTTGGCTAGCAGGTCGTAGCCGAGGTGCTCGGCGTCGGCCTTGGGCATCCTGCGGACCTTGATGGGGCCGAGCGTCACGTTGTCGAGGACGGTCATGTGCGGGAACAGGTTGAACTGCTGGAAGACCATGCCCGCTTCGGTGCGGACGTAGTTGATGTCCGTGCGCGGGTCCATGATGTCGTGCCCGTCGACGACGACGGTGCCCGATGTCGGCGTCTCCAGGCGGTTGATGCACCTGAGCACCGTTGATTTGCCCGAGCCCGAGGGCCCGATGATGCAGACCACCTCGCCGGCGCTGACAGTCAGGTCGACGCCCTTCAGTACTTGCAGATCCCCGAAACTCTTGTGCAGATTCCTGATCTCGATCATGCCCGCTTCGTCCTGTTGATCAATCTGTTTTCCAGCATTTTCAGAGCCTTGGCGATGCTCATGGTCATGACGAGGTAGACCATGGCCACGGCCATGTAGACCTCGAAGGCCCGAAAGTTGACGGCCACGATCTCCTGTCCCGTGCGCAGCAGTTCGCCCACGCCGATGACCATGAGCAGCGACGTGTCCTTGAGGCTGATGATGAACTGGTTGCCCAGCGGCGGGATCATGCGTTTGAAGGCCTGGGGCCAGATGATGTAGCGCATGGTCTGGGCCCGGGTCAGGCCGATGGAGCGGCCGGCCTCGGTCTGGCCGACGTTGATGGACTGGATGGCCCCGCGCACGATCTCGGCGATGTAGGCGCCGGAGTTGACGGCGATGACGATGATGCCGGCCATGAGCGGCGGGATGCGGATGCCCACGGCCATGGGTACGCCGTAGTAGAGGAACATGGCCTGGACCAGCATGGGCGTGCCGCGTATGAGCTCCACGTAGGTCCCGGCGACCTTTCGCGCCAGCCAGGGCCGGGCGATCTTCATCAGGCCGGCGGTCACGCCGAGGAGAAATCCGAAAAAGAGTCCGCCCACGGTCAGGTATATGGTGTACCAGACGCCGCGCATGAGCATGGGCAGGGTGTCGACGACTACGCTGGGTTCGAACTGGAAGGCCATTGGATGTCTCGGAACGGAGGCAGGCATGAGCCTGCCTCCGGGGATGATGTGCGGGGCTTACTTGGGCTCGGTGCCGAACCACTTGATGTACAGCTCGCGGTAGGCGCCGCTGTCCTTGAGCTTCTTCAGGGCGGCGTTGGTCTTGGCCACCAGGTCGCTGCCCTTGGGGAAGGCGATGCCGTAGGACTGGCCCATGTACAGGGGGCCGACGACCTTGACCTGACCCTTGCCGGCGGTGCGCATGAACTCGGCCACGACGGGGGAATCGAAGATGACGGCGTCGGCGCCGCCGGCCAGGAGTTCCATGAACATGGCGTCATTGTTGGGGAAGAGCTTGACTTCCTTGGCACCGGCTTCCTTCTTGGCGAAGTCCTCGCTGGTGGTGCCGAGCTTGGTGGACACGACCTTGCCGGCCAGTCCCTTGACGTCGGCGATGTCGTTGTTGTCGGCCTTGACCAGGATCAGAAGGCCCGCGTTGTAGTAGGGGTCGGAGAAGTCCACGACCTGGGCGCGTTCGGGCTTGATGGTCATGCCGGCGATGCCCACGTCGAGCTGGCCGGACTGCAGGCCGGGGATGATGCCGTTGAAGTCCATGGGCTGGAGGTCGTATTCCGCCCCGATTTCCTTGGCGATGGCGGCCCAGAGCTCCACGTCGAAGCCGGTGTGCTTGCCGGATTCAGGGTCCTTGAACTCGAAGGGCGGGAAGTTGGTATCCGTGGCCACGATCAGTTTCTTGGCCGACGCGGTGGTCGCGCACAGGGCCAGGACCAGGGCGGCGAAAAGCAGAATGCGTTTCATGGAGCCTCCTTGCGGATGATGGATGAAAAACGGTTGGGTCAGCCGATATGGCGGAAAATCCTTGTTTGCATCGGCCAAAAAACGGGAAATTGCAAGATGAATGGCCAAAAAGCGGACGTTTGTTTTACTGAGAGGAATGAGGGGGGCGGTGAAAGAAACGATTGTGAGCACTTTGTTCAGTGAGGGGGGTGTTTTCGTTGTGCGGGGGGCTTTGCTCGCGGCGTAATGATTTTTTGTCATGTGCGGGGGGCGCGTGTCGACGTGGTCCGGGTCGGGGCTGCCGGAACTTCTTCGCGGGCCTCGTAATGCTTCCCGACCTTGCGGTTTGGCGGGGAAGCGGCGCTTGGCTTGGGAGGCGGCCGGGAAGCAAACGATGCCTGGCTCAGTCGGACAGCCGACAGCCCCGACCCGGACCACGCCGACACGCTTGATGCGGTGCGGGAGGTTGTGAAGAATGCGGGCGAGGTGCAGGGGGCTTTGCTCGCGGTGTAATGATTTTTTGCCATGTGTGGAGGGGCGCGTGTCGGCGTGGTCCGGGCCGGAGCTGCCGGAACTTCTTCGCGGGCCTCGTAATGCTTCCCGACCTTGCGGTTTGGCGGGGATGCGGTGCCTGGTTTGGGAGGCGGCCGGGAAGCAAACGATGCCTGGCTCAGTCGGACAGCCGACAGCCCCGACCCGGACCACGCCGACACGCTTGAGGTGGTGCGGGAGGTTTGGAAGAAAGTGAACGGGGTGCAGGGGACGCGTCGGAGGCAAGAGTTGGAACAAGAAAACGCCCCGGTTTGCACCGGGGCGTTCGTTATTTAGCCTACATGAATGGGGTGCAGGGGACGCGTCCCCTGCCCGCCGGAGGCATCTCCTACGCCATCTCCTGCTCGGTCCGCCGGATGATCTCTTCCTGGTGGTCGAGGTCGAGGTCGACGAAGTAGTCGCTGTAGCCGGCCACGCGGACGAGGAGGTTGCGGTATTCGTCGGGGTTGGCCTGGGCGTGGCGCAGGGTTTCGGTGTCCACGACGTTGAACTGGATGTGGTGTCCGTTCAGGCGGAAGTAGGTGCGGATGAGGCGGCAGAGCTTGTCGAGGTCCTGGTCGGATTTGAGGACGTCTGGGAGGAAACGCTGGTTGAGGAGGGTGCCGCCGGACTTGATCTGGTCCATCTTGGACAGGGACTTGACCACGGCCGTGGGGCCGTTGCGGTCCGCGCCGTGGGAGGGCGAGGTGCCGTCGGACTCGGGCAGGTGCGCGAGGCGTCCGTTGGCCGAGGCGCCGAGCATCTTGCCGAAGTAGACGTGGCAGGTGGTGGAGAGCATGTTCAGGTGGTAGGCCGTGCCCTTGGTGTTGGGCCGCCCGTCGATGGCGGTGAAGAGGGAGTCGTAGACGCGGCGCATGATGTCGTCGGCGCGGTCGTCGTCGTTGCCGAAGAAGGGGGTCTTGTTCCAGAGTTTGAGGCGCAGGGCCTCGGCGCCGTCGAAGTTGGCGCGCAGGGATGACAGGAGGCGGTCCATGGGCACGGCGGCGGTGTCGAAGACGTGGGTCTTGATGGCCGAGAGGCTGTCGGTGACGGTGCCGATGCCGCAGCACTGGATGTAGTTGGTGTTGTAGCGCGGCCCGCCGTTGTAGTAGTCGAGCCCGTTCTCGATGCAGTCGTGGATGACCGTGGACAGGAAGGGCGCGGGCGAGTGGGCGGCGTACATGCGTTCGATGTAGTTGTTGACGCGGACCTTGAGGTCCACGACCCATTCGAGCTGACGGGTGAAGGCTCCGTAGAGGTCGTCGAAGTTCGCGAAGGCGAGCGGGTCGCCCGTGTTTGGGCCGATCTGGCGGCCGGTGAGCTGGTCGCGGCCGTCGTTCAGGGCCAGTTCCAGGACCTTGGGCACGTTCAGGTAGCCGGTCAGGATGTAGGCTTCCTTGCCGAAGGCGCCGGTCTCGATGCAGCCGGAGCAGCCGCCCTCGCGGGCGTCCTCAACGGTCTTGCCGACGCGGATCTGTTCCATGACCACGGCGTCGGTGTTGAAGACGGACGGGTAGCCGTAGCCGTTCTTGATGACGCGGGCGGCGGCCTTGAGGAAGGCGTCTGGGGTCTTCTGGCTGACGTGGACGCTGGTCTGGGGCTGCAGGAGGCGCAGTTCGTCCACGACCTCGAGGATGAGGTAGGACACGTCGCTCACGCCGTCGGAGCCGTCACGCCGCAGGCCGCCCAGGTTGATGTTGGTGAAGTCGTTGTAGGTGCCGCTTTCCTTGGCCGTGACGCCGACCTTGGGCGGGGCGGGGTGGTTGTTGACCTTGATCCACAGGCAGCAGAGCAGCTCCTTGGCCTTTTCGCGGGTCAGGGTGCCGTCGGCCAGGCCCCGCTCGTAGAAGGGGGCGAGGTGTTGGTCCAGGTGGCCGGGGGTCATGGCGTCCCAGCCGTTCAGTTCCGTGATGGTGCCCAGGTGCACGAACCAGTACATCTGCAGGGCTTCCCAGAAGTTTCGCGGGGCGTGGGCCGGGACGCGGCGGCAGACCTCGGCGATGCGGGTCAGTTCGGCCTTGCGGACGGGGTCGGCTTCGGTCTTGGCCTTGTCCCAGGCCAGGTCGGCGTGGCGCTCGGCGAAGACGATGGCCGCGTCGCAGGCGATGTCCATGGCCCGGAGCTGTTCGGCGCGGTCCGAGGCCAGGGGGTCGTGCAGGTAGTCCAGGCGGGCCAGGCGGTCGGCGATGCGCGTTTTGAAGTCGAGCATGCCCGTGGAGTAGATGGTGCCGTCCAGGGCCGTGTGGCCCGGGGCGCGCTGTTCCATGAACTCGGTGAAGAGGCCGGATTCGTAGGCGGCGCGCCATTCGTCCGGCACCTGGGAGAAGACGCGGTCGCGCATGGACCGGCCCGTCCAGTAGGGGATGACCTCGCGCTCGTAGGCGGCGATGTCCTCCTCGGACACGTGGTAGCGGGTCATGGGCCGGGAGTTCAGCACGCGCAGGTCCTCGGCCGAGTGGCAGGTCAGCTCGGGGAAGGTCGGCACGCATTTGGGCCGCGGCCCGCGCTCGCCGACGATGAGCTCGCCGTCGCCGAGCCAGAGGGTCTTTTTCTCGCAGAGGTCCTTGAAGACCAGGGCGCGCAGCACGGGCAGGGAATGTTTGCCGTAGTTCTCGCGGTAGAAGGCCGTTTCGAGGAGGGCGCGCTCGATGGAGATGGATGGCTCGGTCTCGAAGCTTTCCCGGCGCAGGCGGTCGATTCTGTCGTTCATCTATCCTCCGATGCGGACCGTGAGGCCGCAGTTCCGTAAGATTTCCGCAGCCCGCTCCGTCTGCTGCGGGTCGGCGGCGGGGATGTCGGCCCCGGGGTAGGGGAGGCCGAGCTTGGCGTACTTGCCTTTGGCCGTGGCGTGGTAGGGCAGCACGTCGATACCGTGCACGCCGGGGAGGGAGGCGGCCAGGAGGCCCGTCTGCCGTATGTTTTCATCGCCGTCGTTGAACCCCGGAATGAGGGGCAGGCGCAGTTGGACGCGCGCCCCGGCCTCGGCCAGGAGGCGGAGGTTGGCGAGGATGGGGGCGTTGTCCACGCCCGTGGCGCGGCGGTGTGCGGCGGGGTCCATGTGCTTGAGGTCGAAGAGGAAGAGGTCCGTGTGGCGGGCGATGCGCAGCGCGGTCTCGGCCGTTGCGAAGCCGCTGGTGTCCACGGCGCGGTGGACGCCGAGGCGAACGCAGGCCGCGAGGAGCGCTTCCAGGAAATCGGGCTGTGCCAGGGGCTCGCCGCCGGAAAAAGTCACGCCGCCCTGGCTGCCCTCGAAAAAGGGGAGTTCCTTCTCAATCTCGGCCATGACCTCGGCCACGGTCCAACTCCTGCCCAGGGCCTCGTGGGCCAGGGCAGGGCAGGTTTCGGCGCAGGTCCCGCATGCCGTGCAGGCTCCGGCATCCCGCCGCACGGAGGCCGGTCCGGCCGAGAGGGCGCCCTGGGGGCAGGCCGTCAGGCATTCGCCGCAGCCCACGCACCGGTCGGGAAGGCTCAGTATCTGCGTGCCCGGCCGCATGCCCTCGGGGTTGTGGCACCAGAGGCAGGACAGGGGACAGCCCTTGAGGAACACGGTCACGCGCAGGTCGGGGCCGTCGTGCAGGGCGTAGCGCTTGATGGCGAAGATGGTTCCGGATGTGTTCGTGGAGGGCATCAGTATTTGATAATGGATATTGTTAGCTTCTTCAAGCAAAAGCTTGTGGAGGTGCATCCGGAGATAGCGTTATCGGCTGGCGTTGAAAAGAGTGCGGCAATTGTTCCCCTTTTTTAAAAGAAATTCTTGCCTCTTCATTGTAAACCACGTATTTTCCAGAGCCATGTATCAGTCATGCGGCTGATGCGTGGTACGAGGAGACGGGAAGGGTTTTGGCCCAAAGGCGCGACGATCCGATGGGAGACTCAACCTGGATTGTTCAGTTTTTTTTACAGGAGACTAGTGCATCATGTCGAAGAACATTTATGTCGGAAACCTGCCCTGGAGTGCCACCGAGCAGGACGTGGAAAACCTGTTTGCCACCTACGGCCAGGTTGCCAATGTGAAACTCATTTCCGACCGTGAGACAGGCAGAGCCCGCGGGTTTGGTTTCGTGGAAATGGAGAGCGGTGCCGAAGAGGCCATCGCCGCCCTGGACGGCGCCGATTACGGCGGACGTTCCCTGAAGGTCAACGAAGCCCGTCCGCGCCCCGAGCGTGAACGTCGGCCCAGATGGTAGTCGCGTCGATCTGAGCCCGAAACCCTGCTTCGGCAGGGTTTTTTTTTGCCCGGCGGCCGGACTCCCATTCCGCAAAGCCGGTCTGTCTACGTCCTGTCCTTCTCCGTATCAGGCTCATCCTTGTCTTGCTCTTCCTCCGGAAGAGGCTGCCGCGCCCCTCAGGGCTTGTGGCCCATGCGGCGGTCCCCGCTGACCACCCCGTCCATCCAGAACCAGGCCAGCGCGGCGCCGGCTGCGGCCAGCACGATGAACACCCCGATTTCCATATCCGTCTCCTATGCGCGCAGGCGCCGCCCGAAGCGCTTGATGTCCTCGAGGACCATGTACAGCGACGGCACGATCCCGAGAGTGATGAACGTCGCGAAGACGATGCCGAACCCAAGTGACAGGGCCATGGGGATGAGGAAGCGCGCCTGCCGCGACGTTTCCCAGATCATGGGCGCGAGCCCCCCGAAGGTCGTGACCGTGGTCAGCAGGATGGGGCGGAAGCGCTCCACGGCCGCACCGTGGATGGAACTGAGGGCCGCCTCGCCGAGACGGCGCTTGCCGTTGGCGCAGTCGATGAGCACCAGGGAGTCGTTGACCACCACGCCCGTCAGGGCGACGATGCCGAAGAGGGAGACGAGGCTCAGGCTGTAGCCCATGAGCAGATGCCCGAAGACGGCCCCGACGATGCCGAAGGGGATGCTCGACATGATGATCAGCGGCTGGACGTAGCTCTTCAACGGCACGGCCAGCAGGGCGAAGATGCAGAGGTTGGCCATGCCCAGGCCGAAGAGCAGGGCCTTGACGCCTTCCTGGATGTCGGCCTGCTGCCCCTCGAAGCTGAATTCCAGTCCCTGGTAGCGGTCCCGCAGCTGCGGCAGGTACGTGTCCTTGAGGACGTCCTGGATGCCCGCCGCCTCGGAGGGCGGGTTCACGTCGGCCGTGACGGAGATGACGCGGCGTCCGTCCCTCCTGTCGATGCTGGTGTAGGAGCGGCCCGTGGCCACGTCGGCCACTTCCCGCAGGGGCACGTCCGTGCCGGCCGGCGTGCGGACCAGGAAGTCCTCGATGTTCTGCAGGGATATGCGCTGGTCCTTGGGCAGGCGGACCATGACCTTGATCTCGTTGCGGCCGCGCTGCTGGCGCAGGGCCTCGGCCCCGAAAAACGCGGAGCGGATCTGCCGGGCCACGTCCTGGGAGGTCAGCCCCAGGCTGCGTCCCTCGGGGCGGATGCGCACGTCGAGCTGCACCTTGCCGGCGGAAAAGCCGTCGTCGATGTCCGAGACCTGGGCGTACTTGGTCAGGGCCTGGGCCAGTTCCTGGCCGGCCCGTTCGAGGATGTCCGTGGAGCGGTGGGAGAGTTCCACGGTCAGCGCCGCCCCGGAACCCGGACCGCCGCGGTCCGCCTCGAACTTGACGTACTCGGCCCCGGCGATGGGCCCCACGCGCTCCCGCCAGCGACGGGTGAATTCCGCGGTTGGCAGCGGCCGCTGCTCCGGCGGCGTGAGGAATACGCGTACGGAGCCCTCGTGGCCGCCGTTGCCCGTCCCGACCTGGGAGTAGATGCCCTCCACCAACGCCTCGCCCCCGTTCTCGTCGGCCAGCTCGCGGGCCACGCGGACCATGCGGTCCACGGCCGCCTCGGTCCTGGCCACGGGCGCGCCGAAGGGCATGGCCACCTCGACGTAGGCGAAGTCGGACTCGATCCGCGGGAACATGACCATGCCCATGCGCCCGCTGGCCACGTAGCCCACCGTCCCGGCCAGCACGGCCACGGCCATGGCCAGGGTCAGGTAGCGCAGGCGGATGGTCCACAGCAGCAGCGGGGCGATGACGGTCCGGACCAGGTTCAGGAATCCGGCGCTGAAGCGGGCCTGCGCGTTGTTCACGACGCTGAACCATGATTTCCCGCCGGACTTCTGGTGCCCGAGATGGGCAGGAAGGACGAAGAGGCTCTCCACCAGGGAGATGAGAAAGACGCTGACTACCACGGCCGGGACGGCCCAGAAGACCTTGCCCATGGTGCCGGGCACGAAGAACATGGGCAGGAAGGCCACGACGTTGGTCAGGACCGAGAAGGTCACCGGCACCACGACGTTGCGCGCGCCCCTGGTTGCGGCCTTGAGATTGGGCAGGCCGCGCTCCTTCTGCTGGTAGACGTTCTCGCCGACCACGATGGCGTCGTCGACCACGATGCCCAGCGTGATGATGAAGGCGAACATGGAAACCATGTTGAAGCTCACGCCGAAGGCGGGCAGCACCAGGAACGACCCCATGATGGAGATGGGGATGCCCATGCTGACCCAGAAGGCCAGGCGGATCTCCAGGAATAGGGCCAGGAGCAGGAAGACCAGGGTCAGACCCATGATGCCGTTGCGGGTCAGCAGGTCCATGCGCTGACGAAAGATGTCGGAGCTGTCGTTGCGCTTGGCCAGTTGCACTCCGGGCGGCAGCATGCGCTCCAGCCGCTCCATGTGCCGCTTCACCGCATCGGACACGGAGATGGGCGTCTGGTCGCCCACGCGGAAGATGTTCAGCAGCACGGCCGGCTGGCTGTTGAAGCGGGCGTAGAGGTCCGTGTCCTCGAAGCCGTCGGTCACGGTGCCCAGGTCCTCCAGGCGGACCACGGAGCCTTCGGGAGTGGTGACGATGGGCAGGGACGCGAATTCGGGGCCCAGGTCGCGCCGGTCCTTGACCCGGACCAGGATTTCGCCCTGGTCGGTCTTGACGCTGCCGCCGGGGAGTTCCAGGGCCGAGCGTCCGATGATGTCGGCCACTTGCCGCAGGGTCAGGCCGTGGGCGCGCAGCTTTTCCTCGGAGATCTCAACGGCGATTTCCAGGTTGCGGACGCCGCTCAGGTCCACCTGGGTGATCTCCGGGTCCTGGAGGAGTTCGTCGCGCACGGTCTCGGCCACTTCGCGCAGCACCCGTTCGTCCATGTCTCCGTATACGGCCACGGACATGGTCTGGCGCCGGTTGGAGGCGATGACCACGGCCGGGGTCTCGGAGTCCTCGGGAAAGGAGGTGATGCGGTCCACCTCGCTCTTGACGTCCTGGGCCAGGCGCTCGACGTCGGCCCCGGCCAGGGCTTCGATCGTGACCGTACCCGCGCCCTCCACGGAGGAGGACGTGACCTTCTTGACGCCGTCCAGACCCGTGACCCGTTCCTCGATGGCCAGGACGATGCCCTTCTCCACTTCCTCGGGGCTCGCGCCGGGGTAGGGCACCGTCACGGTCACGATGTCGGACTCGAACTCCGGAAAGACTTCCTGCTTGATCTGGGTGCTCATGATGAAGCCGCCGACCAGGCAGATGAGCATGATCAGGTTGGCGGCCACCGGGTTGGAGGCCATCCAGGCGATGGCGCCGTGCTGTATCCTGTCGCGCATGGCTCAGTTTCCCGCGTCCGGGGCCAGGGTCAGGGGCATGCCCTGGATGGGCGTGGCCAGTTCGCTGGTCACGATGACGTCGCCTGCCGCAAGTCCGCCTGCCACCAGCACGGTTTCGGTGTCGCGCCAGGCCACGGCCACGGACCGGATGTCCAGGGTGCCGTTCTGCACGGCCCAGACCGTGTCGTTTTCGCGCAGCGCCGAGCGCGGCAGGCGCACGACCCGGTCGAGGCGTTTGCCCTCGATGTCCAGCCGGACGTACTCGCCCAGCAGGATGGGCGCGGGCGTTGTCTCCAGGGGGCGCGGCAGGCTGACCAGCACGCGGGCCAGGCGGCCCTGGTCCTCCAGGTCACCGCGCAGGCGCAGGATGCGCCCCTCGCGCTCTGCGCCGCTGGCCCGGGAGCGGACCAGCACGGCGGAGCCGGGCCTGCCCTTCTCGGGCAGGAAGACCCAGGGCAGGCGGTCCACGGGAATGGTCGTCTCGACCCAGTACTCGCTGGCGTCGACCAGGGTGGCCAGGGTGTCGGTCGGCCCGACCCTGGACCCGATCTCGACCTGCTTGTCGAGCACCAGGGCCGTGAAAGGGGCGGTCACGGTCGTTCGCTTCAGGTCGAGCCTGGCCTGGTCGAGGGCAGTTTCAGCCTGCAGGACCCTGGCCTTTGCCTGGGCCAGCTGCGGTTTGCGCAGAGCCAGGTTCGGGTCTTCCAGAGCCTTGCCGGATTTCCGCAGCAGCTCCAGTTCGTGCCGCGCGACTTCCTGGTAGCCGAGTTCGAGATCGAGGGCCGCACGGGCGCTGTCCAGGTCGGCCTGACGGGCGCTCACGGCCAGTCGGAAGTCCTCGGCTTCCAGGCGCAGGAGCGCGGCTCCGGCCTTCACGGTGGCGCCGGGCAGGAAATCCGGTGACACCTCCCGCACCACGCCGGACACTTCGGGCCGGATGAGCGTCTGACGCGACGGGACCACGGTGCCCATGGCGCGGACCACGACCGTCTCGGGCCCGGCCTGCGCGGTCATGACCTCGACCAGGGGCGAGATGGCCGCGGGCGGGCGCTGGGGAGGCTTGGGCCGGGTCTGGATGAAGCGGACGGCGGTGAAGACTCCGGCGCCGATGACGAGAACGGCCAGGAGAAAGATGGCGATCCTGGCCTTGGAAGACAGGGGTGTTGAGCTGTCGCACTCGGGAATGATCATGACGCGTCCGGGTCCGTGGTTGCGGGCTGGTCGGGGAAGGCCTGCCTCCAGCCTCTGCCCAGGGCTCGGCACAGGCCGGTCTGGAAGTTCAGCAGGGCGGCTTTGGCCTGGATTCTGCCGCGCTCGAGGCCTTGGACCTTGAGCAGCAGGGAAAGCACGGTGTCGTATTCGAGAACGCCGTTCTGGTAGCGGACCCTGGCGCTCTGCAGGGCCGAGCGCGCGGCCTCGAGCTGGAGGTCCAGGGCGTCGATGAGGTCGGACTGCTTGAGCACGTCGCTTACGCCAGTGTCCACCTCGGACAGGGCCGTAAAGACGGCTTTTTCGTATGCCGCCAGCTGTTCGGCCCGAATGGCCTGCTGGCGCTCGACCTCGGCCGCGCGGGCACCCCCGTCGAAGATGGGCGCCGTCAGGGACGCGGCCAGGTTGGCCAGCCAGTTGTCGAAAATGCGTTCCACGTCGTCCCCGTTCTGTTCGAAGCGGCCGGTCAGGCGCAGGGCCGGCATGCGGTCGGCCCTGGCCGCCGCCACGTCCCATCCCGCTTCCTGCAGCCGCCGCCAGGAGGCGCGGATGTCGGGCCTGTCCTGCAGCAGATCGGCCGGCAGGCCCGTGTCGGGGAAGGGCAGGGGCTGGGGCAGGCGGGCGGCGGCGGAGAGGTCGAGGCTCCCCGGGGCCTTGCCCAGGAGCAGGTGCAGCCTGTTTTCCAGGCGCGCCGTCTCGGCCTGCACGGCGATGATGCGCGTGGTGTTCTCGGCCACGGCCTCGCGCTGCTGCAGGACGTCCAGGGCCGAGGCCAGGGAGTTGGCGAAACGCAGGCTCAGGGTGGACTCGATGTCGGCGTTGGTGCGCTGCTGGGCGTCCAGCACGGCCAACTGTTCGCGGGCCGAGCACAGGGACACCCAGGCCTCGGCGATCTCGCCGCTCAGGGACAGAGCCACGGTGCGGAGGTCCTCGCGGCTGGCTTCGGCCTCCAGGGCGTCGGCGTTGCGCAGGGACCTGACCCTGCCCCAGAGGTCCAGCTCGTAGCTCGCGGCCAGGCCAAGTCCGTAGGTGTCGGCCTCGATGACGTTGCGTTGCCTGGCCTTGGACCAGTTGCGGGCGGCGTCGCCGTCAGCGGTCACGGACGGCCACAGCGCGGCCCCCGTTCTGGACGCGGCGGCCCGGGCCTGGTCCAGCCTGGCCAGGGCCGTGCGCAGGTCCGGGGCCGAGCGGAAGGCCTCGTCCATGAGGGCGTCGAGTTCGGGGCTGCCGAGTTCCCGCCACCACGCTTCGGGCACGGCATGGTCGCCGGCTTCCATGCGGTGGGCCTGCGGCAGGAGAGGCTGCGGAGCCGGGTCGGGTGCGAAGGCGCGGCAGCCGGTCAGAAGCAGGACAAAAAACAGCAGTCTCATGGGGCGTGCTCCGGATGGGGCGGGCAGTCCTGGGGGAAGCCGTATCCGGGGCCGGGGCCGGATCGGGCTGAAGGCGGATGGCTCATCGGGGTGAAAAGGTAGCTACGCCTGCAGCTGCACCGCAAACCGTTTGTCGACGACGAGGATGTGGTTGGTCAGCCACCCGCGCAGGAAGTGGAGCATGTCCCAGGCCAGGCCTTCGGACGCCAGGATGACGTCGAGGTCGAAGAGCAGGATCTGGTCCACGAACATGGCGTGCTCGTCGCGGTGCTCGGCCAGCCCGGCATAGCCCGACTCCGCCATGATCTTCTCTTCGGTCCGGAAGTGGTACTGGGCGTATTCCTTGAGCTGCTCGACGATGCCCTTGAGGGTGTTCTTGTCGGCGTGGCCGATGGCGTCGACAAGGGAATTGATGATCTCGACCAGGCGCAGGTGCTGGGCGTCCACCTCGCTGATGCCGGTTTCGAAGGATGAATCCCACGTGATCTTCGCGGTCATGGTGTGCTCCTGAATGGGAGGGGGGAGTATTCGAGAAGAATTCCTAACGCAGATCCGTATTGGGGGAAAGGGGGAAATATCGATAAGAGCTCAGGCCGGATAGGTCAGGATCGTCCCGGGATCGGCCAGGCCGCGCAGGGCGGCACGGGCCAGGGCGCCCATCTCGTCCTCGCCCGCGTGCACCATGACCCTGGCCAGGAACGACACCCGCCGGGTGATGAGGTCGACCAGCACCTTGTCGTGGGCGAGGCCGCCCGTGAGGATGACCGCGTCGACGCGGCCTTCGAGTACGGCGGCCATGCTCCCGATCTCCTTGGCCACCTGATAGGCCATGGCATCGCGCACTTCGCGGGCCTTCTCGTCGCCCGCAGCCACTCTCCGGTCGATCTCCAGGCCGTCGGCCGTGCCCAGATAGGCCATGAAGCCGCCACGGCCCGTGATCCTGCGCCGTATTTCGGCCTCGTCGGCCCCGGGCGCGAAGCACCAGTCGACCAGGGACCCGGCGGGCAGGCCGCCGCTGCGTTCGGGCGAGAAGGGACCGTCGCCGTCCAGGGCGTTGTTGACGTCGACCACGCGCCCGCGGTCGTGGGCGCCCACGGACACGCCGCCGCCCATGTGGGCCACGATCAGGCGCAGGTCCTCGTAGGGGCGCCCCAGTTCGGCCGCCGCCACCCTGGCCACGGCCTTGTGGTTCAGGGCGTGAAAGATGCTGCGCCGGGAAATGTCCGGATGCCCGGAATAGCGGGCCAGGGGACCCAGTTCGTCCACGACCACCGGGTCGGCGATGAGGGCGGGAATGCCGGCCTCGCCCGCCAGGTCTCGGGCCAGGATGGCTCCGAGGTTGGAGGCATGGGTGCCGAAGCGGCACGAGCGCAGGTCGTCCAGCATGGCTTCGTTCACGGCGTAGGTGCCGCCGGCGATGGGCCGCATGAGCCCGCCGCGGCCGATGACGGCCGCCAGATCGGCGGTTGCGAGGCCGTGCCGCTGCAGGGCGGCCAGGATGAGGTCCCGCCGGTACGCTTCCTGGTCCATGACGTTCCCGAAGGATGCCAGTTCCATGGCGTCGTGGCGGATGGTCTCGACGAAGACGGGTTCGTCCCCTGCGAATACCGCGATCTTGGTGGACGTGGAGCCGGGGTTGATGGCCAGGATGCGCGGGGTCACGCGATGCCCTCCGCCTTTGCCGCGGCCATGAGCACGCCCAGGGCCACGGCGTTGATCTTGGTCTCGTGGGAGTCGGCGCGGGAGTTGAGGAGCACCGGGGCCTTGGTGCCCATGACCACGCCGGCCGAATGGGCGCGGGCGAAGTACATGAGGCTCTTGTAGAAGATGTTGCCTGCGGCCAGGTCCGGGGCCAGGAGGATGTCGGCCTTGCCGGCCAGGGGGTCGTCCATGCCCTTGTGGCGGGCGGCGCGCTCGCTGATGGCGTTGTCCAGGGCGTAGGGGCCGCCCACGCGGCATCCCGGCAGGCGGCCGTCGCGGTTCATTTCCACCAGGGCGGCCGCGTCCACGGTGGCCGGCATCTTCGGGTTGACCTTCTCGGACTCGCACAGCACGCCGACCACCGGGTCCGGGTTGCCCAGGGCGCGGGCCACCTTCACGGCGTTGAGCACGATCTGGCGCTTGGTTTCGAGGTCGGGCTTGATGATCATGGCCGCGTCGGTCAGGAGGTAGAGCTTGTCGAAGCCGGGCACGTCCATGACCACGGTGTGGCTGACGGTGCTCCCGTTGCGCAGCCCCGCGTCGCGGTCCAGCACGGCCCTGAAGAGGACGGAGGAGTCCACGAACCCCTTGAGCAGGATTTGGGCCCGCCCGGAGGCCACGACCTGCACCGTGGCCGACGCACCGGCGGCCTCGCCGCGGGCGTCCACGAGTTCGAAGCTGGAAAGGTCGAGCCCCATCCCGTCGGCCAGGAGGCGGATCTTGTCGGTCTCCCCGACCAGGATGAAACGGGCCAGGCCCAGGGCGTGGGCCTCGGCCACGGCCTTCAGGGCCTCGGTGTCGTGCGCGCAGGCCACGGCCACGGTCTGGACGGGCAGGGTCAGGGCCTTGTCGCGGATCTGTTGCATCGATGTGAGCATCTCGCCTCCTTGCGAGCTTTGCCGATAGATCATCGATTGGATGAAAACAAGAGGCTGTCGCAACCGATTTTGCGCCAGGAGCGCGTTCGGTTGCCGGACTTGCCCCGCGGGCGGGGGAAGGCTAACCAGACCCGACATTCGGAGGAAACATGCAGAGCAGAACCGCCGCCCTGGTCGCCGGGTCCATGGCCAGCTTTCTCGTCCCGTTCATGATGTCCGCGGTGGGCATCACCCTGCCCGTGGTGCAGACCGAGCTTGAGGCCACGGCCGTGGAACTGAGCTGGGTGGCCGGCAGCTACATCCTGGCCCTGGCCGCCATCCTGCTGCCTGTGGGGCGCCTGGCCGACATCTGGGGGCGCCGGCGGACCTTCGTCTGGGGCACGGCGGCCTTCGTCGTTTTTTCCGTGTGCGCCTCCCTGGCCTGGTCCGTGGCCAGCCTCGTGGCCCTGCGCATCGTGCAGGGCGTGGGCGCGGCCATGATCCTGGCCACGGGCGTGGCCATCGTGACGGACATCTACCCGAAGAAAGAACGCGGCAAGGTCATGGGCGTGCTGGTGGCTTGCGTCTATCTCGGACTGTCCGTGGGTCCGCTGGTGGGCGGGCTGATGACCGACCTCGCGGGGTGGCGCAGCGTCTTTTTCCTGAGCCTGCCCCCGGGCCTGGCCTGCTGGCTGCTGGCCATGCGCATCGAGGGCGAGTGGCGGCCGGCGGAAGGGGAGCGTTTCGACGCCCTCGGGAGTCTCTACTACGCGCTCTTCGTGGTCTGCTTCGTCAACGGCCTGACGGGCCTGGCCAGGCCCGAGCAGGGCATCCCCCTGCTCGCGGCCGCGGCGTCCCTGGGCCTTTTGTTCGTGCTGCGCTCCAAGCGCGCCGTCCACCCCCTGCTGGAACTGTCTCTGTTCACGTCCAACCGCGTCTTTCTGCTGACGAGCCTGGCGACCCTCATCAACTACGCCGGCACCTTCGCCGTGGGCTTCCTGCTGAGCCTCTACCTGCAGGTGGTCAAGGGCTTCTCGCCCATGAACGCCGGGTTCCTGCTCGTGGTCCAGCCCGTGGTGCAGAGCCTGCTGTCACCCCTGGCGGGGACCCTTTCGGACAGATTCAACGCGGCGGGCATGGCCAGCCTGGGCATGGGCCTTTGCGCCCTCGGACTCCTGTGCATGGTCGGCGTGGGCGCGGGCACCTCCCTGTGGGCCATCGGGGGGATTCTGGCGCTTCTGGGGCTTGGTTTCGCGCTCTTCGCCTCGCCCAACATGAGCGTGATCATGGGCAGCGTCGAGCCCCGGCACTACAGTATCGCCTCCAGCCTGGTGGCGACCATGCGCACTTTCGGCATGTCCCTGTCCATGGGCATCGCCACGGTGGTCTTCGGCTTCCTGCTGCACGGGCGGCAGGTCGGCCCCGAGACCGTCCCGCAGTTTCTGGTCAGCATGCACGTCATCTTCGCCGTGTGCGCGGCGCTGTGCGTCATCGGCGTGTTCTGCTCCCTGGGCCGGCTCCGCAAGGCCTGACGCCTCCGGGGCGACGGGCGTTTGCCTTCGGGGTCCGTTCCGGTGTAGAAGCGGCCTGAATCATGAACCACAACCGGAGGAAACGAGATGCGCAGATGCTGCCTGTCGATGGTGATCGCCGTAGCCTTTTGCCTGGTGTCCGCATGGGCCTTTGCGGCCGACGGCGAGGCGCTGGTCCAGTCAACCTGTACGAAATGCCATGACCTGGGCCGTGTGCGGGCGGCCATCGGCGTCAAGGACCAGGCCGCGTGGACGACCACCGTGGCCCGGATGCTGGCCAAACCTAATGCTCCGGCCGTGGGCGCCGAGGAGCAGGCGTCCATCGTCGGCTGGCTTTCGACGCAGTCAAAGTGATCTGAAACGCCCCCTGTCATTCTTTGAGAGGTCCTATGGTTCCCGCGTGCTCCATAGGACCTGCGTCATTCCAAGGAGACCCACCATGTCCGGCACCCCCATCCAGCACCGGTACCCCGACGACCTCAGCCTCTGTTACGGCTGCGGGAAAAATAACGCGCACGGCCTGCACATCGAGTCCCACTGGGACGGTGAGCGGGGTATCGCGCGCTTCACGCCCAGGCCCGAGCACATCGCCCTGCCCGGGTACGTCTACGGCGGGCTCCTGGCGTCGCTGGTGGACTGCCACGGCGTGGCCACGGCGGCCGCGGCCTCGGCCGGGGACGGCGAGGAGCCGCAGCGTTACGTCACGGCGTCGCTGCATGTGGATTTTCTGCGGCCCACGCCCCTGGGCCCGGAGCTGACGCTGCGGGCCAGGGTCGTCGAGCGGAGGGGCCGGAAGGTCGTCGTGGAGGTGGAGATTCTGGCCTTGGACGAGCTGCGCGCCCGGGGGCAGGTGGTCGCCGCGCCCATGCCCCGGACCATGGCGCCGGGGTGATGCGCTGCAGCCCGAAGCATGCGTCCTGCGGTTTTTACTGGCCAGGG
>JANJWV010000172.1 GCA_024709365.1 Desulfomicrobium sp.
GGCCGCGCCTTCTCGGTCTTGGGCAGGTGCAGGTGCAGCATGCCGTCCTTGAAGACCGCCTTGATGCCGTCCGGGTCCACGTTGTCCGGCACCGTGAAGCGCCGCACGAAGGTGCCCGTGAACCGCTCCACGCGGTGATACTTCTTGTCCTTCTCTTCCTTCTCGGTCTTGCGCTCACCCTGGATCGTCAGCACGCCGTTCTCCACGGACACCTTGACATGGTCCTTCTCCACGCCGGGAATATCGGCCTTGATCAGAAACTCGGTTTCGGTCTCGGCAATATCCACCCGCGGAGTCCAGTCGCTGGAGGCCAAGGCCTCCTGTCCGCCGCGCGGCCATCCCACGGCCTTGGTGTACCGATCGAACATGTCCTCGATTTCCCGCCAGGGATCCCATTTCATCAGTGTCATGGCCAACCTCCTTCCGTGACCTGTCTTGAGTGTGTTCCACGGTCCCGGACCGCTTCCGGGTCACCCCACAGATAAGACGGCATGACGGTCAGTCAAGGCCTAACGGCTCGACAAAAAATGATTTACATCCATTATTTCAGCATTTTGAATGAAAAAAGCGACCCGCTGGCCGCTTAACGGAAGAAGAAACGGCCGAACCGGGTGCTCACGCGTCGGCGCCGGCCAGGTAGGCGGCCAGGGCCAGGGCGTAGAACTTGGAGCGGTCGGAGTCTCCGCGCGATGGGACGACCAGCGGCCAGGCCGCACCGACGACGATCCCGGCCATGGGCAGGTCCATGAGACTGGTCACGGCCTTGTAAAGGACGTTTCCGGTGACGATGTTGGGCGCGCAGAGGATATCGGCCCGGCCGGCCACGGGGTGCTCCACGCCCTTGGCCCGCGCCTTCTCCTCCGACACGGCGATGTCCAGGGCGAAGGGCCCGCCGACCACGGCGTCGCCGAAGAGGCCCATGCGACAGAGCTTGGCCAGGATGTCGGCGTCCTTGCTGGAGACCATATCGTTGTAGGAGACCTTCTCCGTGGCCGAGATGACCGCCACCTTGGGCGGCTCCATGCCGAGCTTCTTGGCCACCCGGACGGCGTTGTTGATGATGTCGATCTTGCGCGTCAGGGTCGGGGAGATGTTCACGCCCGCGTCGGTGACGATGAGAAGCCGCTCCTCGCGCGGGTGGGGGAAGACGCCGATGTGGCTCAGCAGGCCCTCGCCGCGCTTGCGGCCCAGCACCGCGCGCAGCAGCACGTCGGTCTTGACCCCGCCCTTCATCAGGAAGCCGGCCCGCCCGTCCTGCAGCAGATCGAGGGAGAGCTTGAGGGCGGCGGACGTGTCGGGTTCGTGCAGGCACTCGAAACCGGAAAAATCCGTCCCCGCCAGTTCCGGCAGCGCCTTCATGCGCTCGACATCGCCGACGAAGACAGGCTCGGCCAGGCCCTGGCGATGGGCCTCCAGGCCGGCCAGGACCGCGTTGGCCTCGGCGCAGGCGGCAATGACCACGCGCGCGGCCGTGCTGCGGGCGCGGACCAACTCGACCATCCGGTCCAGGGAGGTCACGGCGGCCATCAGCCGTCCCCCCGCGACAGGGCGATGAGGCCGGTGCGGCTCAGGGACTGGATGCCGTGGGGCGCCAGGGTGCGGATGAGGCCCGCGACCTTGCCCTGGGGCGCGGCGAGCTCGGCCGAGATGGTCTCGTTGCCCATGTCGATGACGTTGGCGCGGAAGACCTCGAAGATCTGCAGGATCTGGCTGACCGAGGCCGGGGTGATGCGGACCTTGATCATGACCAGCTCGCGGTCCATGAGGTCGCGGTCCGAGAGGTCCTCCAGGCCCAGGACGAAGCCCAGGGACTCGATTTCCCGCGTCACGTCGCCGACCTTCTCGTCACCCGCCTCGACACAGATGATCATGCGCGAGACGTCCTCGCGCTCGGTCTCGCCGCAGGAGATGGAGCGGATGTTGATGTCGTGGCGCTCGAAAACGTGGGCCATGGCGGCCAGGACGCCGGGCTTGTTCTGGACCAGGGCGGAGATGGTGTGGCGCATGGGGGCTCCTTGGAAACGTTGAGTACGTACCTGCCGCATATGTCAGGGCCTGACCGCCGAGGCAAGGCGGCCACGGACGCTTCGGAACTGGACGGAAAGGCATGGATTCCCGCGAGGGCGGGAAGCCATGCCTTTGTACCCTTTCCGTCATCAGCCCCGCATCAGGCGTTCCAGTCCAGGATGACCTTGCCGGACTTGCCCGAGCGCATGACGTCGAAGCCCTTCTGGAAGTCCTCGGCCGCGAAGTTGTGGGTGATGACCGGGGCCATGTTCAAGCCGCTCTGCAGCATGGCCGTCATCTTGTACCAGGTCTCGAACATCTCGCGTCCGTAGATGCCCTTGAGCTTCAGGCCCTTGAAGACGACCTGGCCCCAGTCGATGGCCGTGTCGCCGGGCATGATGCCCAGCAAGGCCACGTGGCCGCCGTGGTTCATCTGGGCCAGCATCTCGCGGAAGGCTGCGGGGCTGCCGGACATCTCCAGGCCCACGTCGAAGCCCTCGGCCATGTGCAGGTCGGCCATGACCTCGGACAGGGATTCGCTGGCCACGTTGACGGCGCGGCTGACGCCCATCTTGCGGGCCAGGTCCAGGCGGTAGTCGTTGACGTCGGTGATGACAACGTGGCGCGCCCCGCAGAAGCGGGCGATGCCGGCGGCCATGATGCCAATGGGACCGGCGCCGGTGATGAGCACGTCCTCGCCGACCAGGTCGAAGGACAGGGCCGTGTGCGTGGCGTTGCCCAGGGGGTCGAGCATGGCGGCCACGTCGCCGGAGATGGTGTCGGGCACCTTGAAGGCGTTGACGGCCGGCACGCAGAGGTACTCGGCGAAGCAGCCGGGGCGGTTGACGCCCACGCCGATGGCGTTGCGGCAGAGGTGGCGCTTGCCGGCCTTGCAGTTGCGGCAATGGCCGCAGGTGATGTGCCCCTCGGCCGAGACCCGGTCGCCGGCCTTGAGGCCCCGCACCTCGGAGCCCACCTCCACGATGCGACCGACGAACTCGTGCCCCACGGCCATGGGCACCGGAATGGTCTTCTCGGCCCAGGCGTCCCAGTTGTAAATATGAATATCGGTGCCACAGATGGCGGTCTTGCCGACCTTGATCAGAATATCGTTGTGGCCGACCTCGGGCACCGGGATCTCTTCCATCCAGATCCCGACTTCGGCCTTGGCCTTCACCAGCGCTTTCATCTTTTCCATGACCTTCTCCTTTCTTCTCTCACCAAATAAAATACGAAATTTCGAGCTACCCAAGGAGTGTCGGGGGGCCGGGATCGCGGCTCGTCAACTGTCTGACTGAGCCTGGCATCGTTAGGCGAACCATTGCCCCCCACCCGAAGCTCAGACCCGGGGCCGACAGGAGCAATGGTTCGTCTTACGAGGCCCGCGAAGGAGTTTTGACGGGCCGCGATCCCGGCCCCCCGACACTCCCCCGCCAACGAAGCTCCCCGTCACGATCAAATCACTCCCAATTCCTTCCCGACCTTCACGAACGCCGCCACGGCCCGCTCCAGATGCTCCCGCGTATGCGCCGCGCTCATCTGCGTCCGGATCCTCGCCTGCCCCTTGGGCACCACCGGGAAGCTGAAGCCCACGACGTAGATCCCCTCCTCCAGCATCCGCGCGGCCATGCGCTGGGCCAGCACCGCGTCGCCGAGCATGACCGGGATGATGGGATGCTCGCCCGGGACCAGGGTGAACCCGGCCTCGGTCATGGCCTTCCGGAAATACTGGCTGTTCTCCACGAGCCTCGCCCGCAACTCCGGCTCACGCCGGACCAGGTCCAGCACTTCCAAAGACGTGGCCGCGATGACCGGGGCCAGGGTGTTCGAAAACAAATAAGGCCGGGAACGCTGCCGCAGCCATTCGACGATCTCCTTCCGTCCCGACGTATAGCCGCCCGAGGCCCCGCCCAGGGCCTTGCCCAGGGTGCCGGTGATGATGTCCACGCGGCCCATGACCCCGCAGTGCTCGTGGGTGCCTCGGCCGTTCTCGCCCATGAAGCCCACGGCGTGGGAGTCGTCGACCATGACCAGGGCGTCGTAGCGGTCGGCCAGGTCGCAGATGGCCTTCAGGTCGGCGATGCTGCCATCCATGGAGAACACGCCGTCGGTGACGATGAGCCGGTAGCGGCAATCGGCCGCGTCATTCAGCTGCGTTTCCAGGTCGGCCATGTCGCCATTCGCGTAGCGGAAACGCTTGGCCTTGCACAGGCGCACGCCGTCGATGATGGAGGCGTGGTTCAGGGCGTCGGAGATGACGGCGTCCTCGGCCCCGAGCAGGGTCTCGAAGAGGCCGCCGTTGGCGTCGAAGCAGGAGCTGTAGAGGATGGTGTCGTCGGTGCCCAGGAACTCGGACAGGCGGTCCTCCAGTTCCTTGTGCACGCCCTGGGTGCCGCAGATGAAACGCACCGAGGACAGGCCGTAGCCCCAGCGGTCCAGGGCCTTGTGCGCGGCCTCGGTCAGGCGCGGGTCGCCGGCAAGACCCAGGTAGTTGTTGGCGCAGAAGTTGAGCACCTCGCGGCCGCCGGCCACGGTGATGCGCGCGCCCTGGGTCGAGGTGATGACCCGCTCCGCCTTGTACAGGCCGTTGTCCCGCAGTTCGGCCGTCTGCCGCGCCAGATCCTCGAGTATCCGTTTCATGCCTTCCCCTCCGATAAATTTCGATTTGCGTAATTTTATCGCGATAAAATTTCTTGTCAAGAAATCGAAGAACAATATATTGCTGAATGCACGAAACATACCCCCTGCCCAGGACGCCGCAAAAACTTGCCGGCCGGGAAGGGGTCACGTAAGAGCGTCGCGGGAGAAGAACGTGAGCGAAAAGGACTTGAATCTCGACCAGATGGACCGGCAGATCATCGACGCCCTGCAGAAGAACGGGCGCGAATCCTACAAGAGCATCGCCCAGAAGCTGGGCGTGTCCGACGGGACGGTGCGGCTGCGCACGGAGCGCATGATCAGAAGCGGGTACCTGCGCATCTCGGCCTCGGTGAACCCCATGTTCTTCGAGGACGGCCTGACGGCCACGGTGGGCGTGAGCCTGGAGGGCCGGGCCAACGCCGAGATCATGCGCGCCATCGCCGCCCTGGACGGGGTGCAGTCCGTGGCCAACGTCTCGGGGCGCTTCGACCTGCTGGTGGAGATCCACGTCTCGTCGCGCAACGACCTGCGCCGCTTCCTGGTCGACGACCTGTCGGCCGTGGGCGGCATTCAGAACACCGAAACGTTTCTTTACCTCGAAACCATCGACAAGTGGGTGCGCCAGCGCTCCGAAGGAACCGAATGAGCCATATCCTGCACGGGTTCACGGACCCGAAATATCTCGACGTCATGATCGCCAAGGCCGAGACGCAGCTGAAAGAGGCGGATAACGAAGAAGACCGGCAGCGTTTCGCCGCCTACCTGGAAGTCCTCAAGGGCTGGAAGGGCAAGCTCGCGACGAGCCGCGACGTCTGCACGCCCGAAACCCCGGAATAGCACGGGTCCGCGGCACCAAGGCCCTCGCCCATACGCAGGGCCGTCAGTTCGCCCCGGTCCAGCCTGGTTTCATACCCCTCCCCCAGCATCCGCAGCGCTTCCCTGCGTGCATCCCGGCCATATAGCTCGGCCCAGCACCTGAACACGTCCCGGGCGCGCCCGCGCAACGACTCTTCGGACGCCGTTGCGGCGGCGGCATGGAGCGCCTCCAGCGCCTCCGGCTCTGGCAGCCGCACCAGCCGCTCGGTGAAGAGCTGCTTGTAGCGTGCCAGGGACGAGGCCACATGGCTCTCCTGAACCACGGACAATCCCGACCACCCGGCCCGCATCCACTGGAAGACCCCGCCGACGACGCCCCCTTCGGCCTGCAGATAGACGCCGATGGACACGTTGGTCTGGATGCGCGACGATACCCAGCCGAGCCCCGTCCTGGTCAGCCCCTTCTCCCCGCTGTAGACGTAGCGGCCGTCCCCGTCGTTCCCCAGAACATACCCCTTGGTGCCGACCTCCGAATCCCCCTGCTGCACGCTGACGGACAGCACGGCCCCTTCCGCGGGGAGCAGGATGACGGCGCGGCGCAGCGTCATGCCGTAGCACCCGCCGGTGGAAGGATCGGGCGTGGTCCGGTCGTACTGCTCGCCGCGCACGACGACCGGCCCGGACGGTGGCCACGGGTCGCTCCACAGGCGCCGTTGCCGCTCATCCGTCCCCGGAGTGGTCCAGACGGACGAGCGGATGGAAAAGGGTTTGACGATCTCCTGGGGGATCTGCGGGTTGTAGAGGTAGCGCAGCAGGCGCCGCAGGGGCATGCGGATGGGGAAGCCCTGGAAGGCCCCCGGAGCATCCTGGTACCTGGGCAGGCTCGTCGCGGCGTCGGCGTTGGCGCGCACATGGGCGAGAACCGGCGCGATGCGGGCCGGATCGGGATCGCCCCCGGCCAGGAGCTCCGTGCAGAGGTAGTCCACGGCCGACTGCAACGCTGCGGGTGGCCCTTCCTGCGCCTCCGCCGGACCGGCCGCCACGAGAAGGACGACTGCGAGCCCCATGGCCCACCCTTTTCCGAAGCGGGATGAGGCGCTCACGCTAAATTTCCCCTTCCCTGACCGCGAAGCGCACCACGGAATCCGTGACGCAGCTGCGCCCCGTATACAGAAACACGGCCAGGAACACGCCCTGCAGCAGGAGCAGCACGGGCACGCTCCACAAGGCGGCGACCCCTCGGCCGAGATGCGCCTGCACCCCGGACGCGTCGAGCGTCACTGCCGGGATCAGCCCGTACAGCACGCCGAGGCCGGCCATGATCTGGTAGGCCGAGATCTTTCGCTCGCCCCGGTAGTCGGCCCGGAGAAACTCGGAAACGACCCGCCAGATCTGCGTGGCCACCAGGGGCAGGACCATGGCCATGGAGAAGTTCCCGGCCGCGAAGAAGACCATGCCGAGGCAGGCCACGCCGCAGTAGAGGTAGGCCGTCAAAAGCTGCACCGGCACCAGCCTGTGCCCGCACAGGCCGTGGGCGTAGGCGGCCTTCTTGGTCTTCCCCTCGAAGACGATGTTCCACTTTTCGAACAGGCCGCGCCACGGCGCGGGCAGCGTGTCCACGGGGCGGCCGTAACAGCACCCGAAGCTCAGGCAGGCCATGCGGCCCACGCCCTCGCCCACGGCGTAGGCCACGGACAGCGCCGCCAGGGCCGGCAGCACGGCCCCGGAACCCGTGGCGGCGACCACGGCCCAGGCCACGAAAGGCGCCACGGCGATGCCGACGAAGACCGCCCCGCCCACGGTCAGGGTGTTGCGTTTGCCCTCCACCAGCCGGGCCACGATCTTCGACGCCGGGATGCACAGCCCGAGCATGCCCGCGACCATGAGGCAAAGCCCCGTCAGACCCATGCCTACGGAGGCCAGCAGCGTCACGGCCACGGCCGTGGCCAGGGTGTAGGCCAGGGCGCTCAGGGCCCCGTACCAGGTCAGGTTGAGGCCCCGCCAGGAGCCGTCTTCGTTCCTGGCCAGCGGGACGCTGGCCAGCATTTGCCAGCGCTCGCCGGGCAGCGTGCGGCCGCCCCAGGCAATGAAGGCGAAGAGCGCGGCCCCGAAAGCGATGATTCCCGGATATTCCATGAGTTCAATCCTGTATGGTTGAAGTGACGACCCGGCCGATGGTCCGCCGCACCCGCACATCCGTCTCCACCCACGGGCGGTCCAGCCAGTTGGAGAACCGGCTGCCCACGTCCCTGCGGAACTGGTTGGCGACGAGATCGGCGCCGAATTCGACCCGGCCCGGCTGGAAGAAGAGTACGTCCAGGGAGCTGCCCGGCCGGTACAGGCTCTTGGGCTGCCCCTTGCGCAGGAAGAGGCCCGGATGCATGGGCTCGGCCGGCTCGTAGCCCTCCCCGGCGTAGGCCTGCACGATCTGCCCGATCATCAGGGCCGCCACCTCGACCATGGCCACCAGGCCGCACCGGCTCCCGCCGGCCACGTCCGTGTCGATGACCGTCACGGCCCGGCGGTTGCGGGAGAACGGGGTGGCCTCGGAGATGACCGCGGACGGGTTGCAGGAGTGGAACGCGCCCTCGATCTCGTAGAAGTCGCGGACCACGCCGCTGACCGGCACGTGGTTGTAGTGGTACTTGTCCGGGGTCAGCCGGAACACGGCGAACTCGCCCCCGGCAAAGGCCTCGACCCATTGGCGGCGGCCCAGGAACTCTCCGAAGGAGAAGAACTTGTCCTTGATGAAGAGCACCGACCCCTCGCTCAGGGACCCGGCGAACATGCGCGAGTCCGCCGGCGAGACGACGGCCTCCGGGCTTTCGTCCATGGGGCGCACGTCGGCGTAGCGGATGCGGCGCTCGAAGATGCGGCGCGGGGTGTCGTAGTAGGCGGCCTCCTCCACGCACTCTCCCAGGTCGATGCCGAGCCTGCGGATGAGGGTCTCGGCCCCCGAAAGCCTGGCGCCCAGAGGCAGGTCGTAGTTGAGAAAGCCCAGCAGGCTGGAGGCGCGTCCCGAAACCACGGCCTTGAACACGGCCGGCGCCTGCTCCCGGATGCGGGAGTAAAGATAGCCGACGATCCGGTCGCAGAAGAGCTCCTCGTCGAGGACCCGGCCGTCGCAGACATACTGATGCGTCATGATTTCCTTCCACGGATGCGTGCGTTGTCGCGGTGCATGCCGACGACCAGCAGCAGGAGCTGCGTCAGGGTCCGGCGGCAGCCGCTCAGTTCCCCGGTCAGCCGCAGTTCCTCGTCGGCCTCCCGGATGAAATCGAGGATGTCGCGGCCGCCGAGCAGCGCGGTCAGGCCGACGCGGCAGAACTGCTCGGGCAGGCAGCCGAAATTCTTCACCGTCTCGCAATCCTCGCGCAGATATTCCAGGGCCTCGGCCAGGTACGAGCGGCGCAGCCCGTCGCGATAGACGTCCTCGGCGGCCATGTTGAACTCCCGTCCCCGCAGGGACAGGGGCGAGCGCGCGCCGGTCCTGTCCAGGACGCGCCGCGTGAGCTTGCCCGCGGCCCCGAGCCGCGGGTCCAGGATGCGGGCGCGCAGGTCGGCCAGCAGCCCCGCCGCTCCGAACATTTCGACCAGATCCGCCCCTTCCCGCTCGATGAAGTCCAGGAGCGCCAGGCGGTATTCCTGCACGTGGGCCCGCACGTGGCCGGGATAGCGGCGGCTTGGCCGCACGCGGTCGGCGCCCGAGACCAGGTCCAGGAGAAAGGCGTTGCCCGAGTCGCGGCGCACGAAGAACGTGGGCAGCGAGATGGCCGTGGCGAAGAATATCTGCCGCCGCTCGCTCTCGACCTCGGGCGTGTCCGGGATGGCGGCGCGCGTGACGCGGCCGGAGAGGATCAGCTTGCAGGCCAGGGCGCTCAGGAGCTGCTGCAGGGTCGCGGCGGGCCGCATGTCCTCCTCCAGGGAGTCGAAAAGGCTGTAGAAGCGGCCCTCGAAGCCGGAGAAACCCATGGTCGCGAAGGCGCGCTGCTTGTAGAGGAGATAGGTCGACATGGACTCGTGGAACACGCCCATGGACGCCAGTTCGCGCTTGAGGCGCAGGTCGTTGCCGAGTTCCCCGTTCAGGGCCGGGCAACGGTGGGTGCTCATGAGGGTCGTCATGTAGTCGAGCAGCCTGAAGTCCGGGATGAAGTCCCCCTTGAGCCGGAACAGCCGGGCGACGGCCCGGTCCATGAGGGGCGGCCCGAAGGGCGTCAGGGGCCGGCCGAAGACCTTGAGCCTGGCCTTCTTCTTCCAGCGCCGCCAGATCATGCGCAGATGGGTGTAGTCGAGTTCGTGGGGCAGGAAGCCCAGGGCCTTCTCGGGGTGGAAATCCTCGAAATCCATGCGCAGGGGCGCGGCGCTGTAGGTGCCGACGAAGAGGGGCAGGAAGTGCTCGACGATCTTGATGGTCAGGTCGCCCAGGTACTTCTCCTCGGCCGGGCCGAAGTCGCCCCCGCCCTGCATGAGGTCATCGAGGCGGGCGCTGCCCAGGGAGATATGCGTGCCGTTGTTGGCCAGGCAGGTGTTCGACGTGTTGGGCAGCACGACCAGGTTGTTGGTCAGGATGCCGGACTCGCGCAGTTTGGCGATGGTATTCAGCTGGCTGCGCGAGAGGATGCGGTGGCACAGTCCCATGTACTCCTTCTTGGCCTCGCCGCGGTCCCAGCCCGACAGGCAGGGGTTCATGAACAGGTCGCGGTAATGGGCGTCGGGGATCAGCTCGTTCAACCGCTTCTGCCTGGCCGGCGGCATGGGGGCGAAGTAGATCATGGCGCGCTGCCCGTGCTCGAGCAGGCCGAAGCTCTCGTTGGCGTGGTCCAGCAGGAGCTGGGACAGGAGGAAGCGCTGGCTCGTCTCGCGGGCGACGCCCCGGCCTCCCTGGAAGGCGGCGTTCATGGGCGCGGGATAGAAGGAGAAGGTCTCGGGGGAGGTGTTGTCGTTCAGGAAGTGGTCGAGGAACTTCTCGGCCAGTCTGCGGACCGGGGGCTGCACGCCGGAGCCGGCCAGGTCGGCCAGGGAGAGCTTGAGCAGGTAGCTGATGGGCACCCGCAGCCACTCCTGGCCGTTTCGGATGAAGAAGAAATCGGGGCTGTCCTTGCGTCGGCCCGAATCCGGGTCGGCCTTGTCGGCCAGCAGGTCGCGCTCCAGGGTATGGCGGGCGAAGGCGCCGAGGCGATCCAGGGGAAAGCGCACCCAGCTGTTCTCCCACACCGCATCCGGACCGCCCTGAAGATAGCGCTCCAGCTCCACGAGCGACGCGCCCGCCGTGTCGCCCGACACCGTGCGCCGAGTCAGGTTCTGGTAGTGGCTCGACTCCCGGATCATGATGGGCAGGTCCACGTTCTCGGGACTGCCCATGACCGCGACCTGCAGTTCACTCTCGCTCCCCGCCGTGGCGTCGTCCGGGGCGAACGGCAACGCGCCGAGGGATCTCTCGTTCCAGGCGCCCTCGAAACCCATCACCATGCCCAGTCTCGTTTCCATGCCGGCCCACGTCATTGTTTCGTCAAAAAACATATGCACCGCCTTGTTTGCCCAGCATTCACCAGACCAATGTGGAGACGGTGCGAAGACGGCGTGACCGGAGCGTGACAGAACGTCCCTGCGCCGCAGGCCGTCACCGGGATGTCACCGACGCGTCACTGCGGACGGCACTCCGCATGGCAGGTTCGGCCCATGGACATGGAAATCATCGCCCGTTTCGGACCGGCGGCCATCGCGCTGGGGACATTTATCGAGGGTGAGACCACGGTGCTCCTGGCCGGGGCGGGTCTGGCCCTGGGGGTCTTCGATTTCTGGACCGTGGTGCTCTCCGCCCTGGCCGGGAGCCTGGCCGGGGACCAGTTCTTCTTCTGGCTCGGCAGGCTCAAGGGGGCGGCCTGGCTGAACGGCCATCCCCGTTTCGGCGCAGCCGTGGGCAAGGCCACGCGCATGATGGTCCGCCACCGCCTGCCGCTGCTCTGCGCCTATCGATTCATCTATGGGCTGCGCGGCGCAATCCCCTTCGCCTTCGGGGTGTCCGGCATCTGCTGGCGTTTTTTCCTGCTGGCCAACGTGGTCACGGCGGCCCTGTGGTCGCTTCTCGTCACCATGCTGGGCATGCATGCCGGCAGGTTCCTGGCCGATGCGGACACGATCGCCCGGCTGCCCCTGTTTGGCGCCGCGGCGGCTGTCGCGTTCGGCCTGGCCGTCGTGGTTCGCAGGCGGAGAAAAAGGGGCGGGGAACCTACCTGAAGGACGGGGCGAGCTCGGGTTCGGATGCGGGGCCCGCGAAACGGGCCAGCTTTTCCGGCCTCATGGGCTTGGTGCCGTCGAAGGTGTCGCAGGCCAGATAGTAGCGCAGGTCCGTCAGCCAGGTGCCGAAGGCGCCCGGCGTCGCGGCGAAGTTCCGCAGCACGGCGAAGGGGTTGCGTAGCGCGGCCCCGAAGGGTCCGAAGAGCTCGGACGGGTCGCGGAAGCATTCCCAGTCGCAGCGCCGGCACGCGGAGCCGTCTTCGGGCAGGTCGCGCATTTCCCAGAATGGTCCCATGTCGTCGCCGCTGCGGTAGCCGCAAGGATAGGCGTGGCCGCGGGTCGCATCGACGAAGAAGAAGTCCGTCCCGCCCCGGCACGGGTAGGTCCGCGCCGCGCCGCCCTCGATCTGACGGATGAGCGCATCGAGCGAGGACAGGGGCGTGAAGAGCCGGATGCGCGGCCGGAAATCGGGCACGACGCTCCGCAGGGCCTGCAGCATGGTCTTTTTCTCGTCCGCGGTGAAGGTGATGAAAGGATCCGACGAGGTGGCCCGGTAGACGGCGTTCCCCTCATCGCTCATGGGGTAGCAGCAGTTGGCGATGGTAAACCCGAGGTCGATGGCGAAGGAGAAGAAGCGAGCGAAGGCCTCGGCAAATCCCTCCCGGAAGGCGTCCGGCTCGAACGCCCCCTGCAGGGCCCCGATGCGCCCGCCGCAGAGGCGGTTGATGCCGAGGTTGACCGAGGGGTAGAGGCCGCGCTCGTGGAAGACCGGGAGCGCCTTGCCCATGCCCCGCACCACGCCGGGCAGGCCGCGGTTGGCCTCGTGAATGGCCGGGTCGCAGGAGTCGAGGCTGACCCAGAAGTTGCGGATGCCGCTTTCCAGGAGCTCGTCGGCGATGAGCGCCATGCGGTCTCGGAAATCCGGGGCCTCGTGGCGCTGGAAGATGAAGCCGTTGGTGCCGGTGCGGATATAGGGGATGCCGAGCCGTTTGGCGCGACGGATCATGCGGGTCAGGCGCGGGAAGTCGAGGAGCGGCTCCCCGCCGGTGAAGGACACGGCCTGCATGCCCAGGCGCGAGACGGTGTCGAGGATCCTGTCCACGACGTCCGGGTCGAGGCTGTGCCTGGCAAAGGCGTGGTCGGCGCTCATGCCGCACTGGACGCAGCGGGCGTTGCAACGCGTGGTGATCTGGATCACGGCCTGGCCGGGCAGACGTCCCCTGACGAGACGGCGGATGGCACCGAAATGGCTCATGCGTTCCTCCTTGTGCAGTCCCATGGTGCAGGGGCCCCGTTACCGCCCTGCGACGGACTCGTGACCCGACGGCGTCAGCCTCATGAGTTGACAAGAGCACGCATCTCGTCGGCCATGGCGAAGCGGACTCGCCGGCCCGCCGGAATCAGGACCGCAGCGCCGGTGCGGGGATTCCTGCCTTGCCGGGCGGAGAAATCCCTGACCTTCAGCACACCCAGGCCAGGCAGGCGCACATCCAGGCCTTCCGCCAGGGCTTCGCGGACGACGGCGAAAAGGGCCTGCACGGCCGGATCCGTGAGATTCGGCCGCGAACGACATGGCGCGTCTGGGCCTAGCAGGCATGCCGGGTCCGCGCAGGGCGCAGGCGCATGGCCTTCCGTTGCGCCTTCTTCCGGAACGCCGCCTTGCCCCGCCGCGTCCGTGCCGTCATCCGGCATCAGCTCATTTTTTTTTTTTGCCGCGTCTTCCGCCGGGGAATCCGCTTGGGCCACGAGGTGGGTCAGGGGCTGCGTCCTGTTTGGCGCCCAGGAGAGCTTGACTTCGACCTTCTCCTTGTCGCTCTTCTGCTTGATTTCGAGCTCCGCTTCGATGGAGTCGGACGGGCGCAGGATGAGCGGACGCTCCTCGCTGTCGAGAATGAGCGAGCCCTGCTTCAGGCCGGCGAGAATTGTTTCCAGGTACGCGGCCGTCTCGTCCCTGGTCATGATGCTCTTGAGTTTGAGCTTGTCCTTTCCCATATGATCCTCCGGGGGTTGTCGTCACACCAGGGAAATGAGCGCCTGGCAGAGTAGATGCGGGTCGATGGCTCCGGTTTCCGGGACCGTGAGGGGCGTCCTGATGACCTGAACACCCAGAGGGGCCAGCTCACGTTCGGGGTTTGCGGCGCCGGGGTATGCGATTGCGGGATCGAGCAGGACGAAGTCCAGCACGTCGCCGATGGCGATGGTGTCGGGGTCGTCGGCCCGCAGGTGGCGCAGCAGCGTGCGTACCTGGTTTTCCAGGGACATGCCGATGCTTTCGGGATCGTGAAACGTGTTGGGAATGAACACCTTGGGGCAATGGGTCCGGCTGACGGCCTTGCCCACGCCCGCAGGCAGCAGCGTGGCGATCAGGGAGCTGTAGAAGCTGCCGACGGGATAGCAGATCAGGTCGCAGGCGCCAATGGCCGCGCGGATCTTGTCGCGGATCATGGGCCGCACGGGCGCATTCCCCCTGGCCGGGTCGACGAGGGACAGTTCGGCGATGGGCTTGGTCAGGGGCGGGGTTTCCTTGCCCGTGATGAGATGCTGGCCGATGAGGTGCCCTCCCCCTTCGAGCTGGGCCCGGAGATGCAGGTTCGAGTTGATGAGCAGCCGGACTTCTCCCCGGACCTGGACCAGCTTGGAATAGATGAAGACGATGGGGTCGATGTGCCGCCTGCTGTCCAGGTAGCCTGCCGTCAGAATGAGGTTTCCGACGCTCGCCCCGCGCAGGTCGAAATCGCCGCCGGCTGCCTTGGCGAAGATCTGCAGGTGGTGGCGGATGATCTTGCGCATGGGGTCCGAAACCTTGGCGATCAGCGGGTGCACGCCGTTCGCCAGGGCATCGAGCTCCGCCCGGAGCTGGTCGGGGCTCGACGTCTTCGGCAGGCGGTGGGCGAAGAGGCTGTAAATCTCCGGATACCCGTGCAGGCTCCGGTCGGCCAGGGCCATGAGCCGGCTGCGCAGGTCCCCGACGGCCGGCATGTCGAAGTGGCGGCGAAGGGCGGCCGAACTCCCGCCCGAATCAAAGGGCGTGACCAGATGCACGGAGTTGTGCGAGTATTCCACCAGAGCCTGGCTCGTCTCCCTGAGGGCCGTCCCGCCCGTGAAGAACAGGATGCGCGGACCGAGGTCCGGACTGCGCCGGGTCCTGACCACGCGGATGGGGTCCGGGATGCGGATGGCTCGGGTGACGCGGATGGGCATTCTGCTCATGACGTTTCCAGAAGCCGCAGGCAGCCTGCGGCCGCGAAGTCGAAATCGACGCCCCCGCTGATCTCGAACACCCGGCACCCGTCCAGGGCCCGGGCATAGTCCGAGGCCGTCGGCGCATAGTCCCCGTCGGGCACGAAAAAGAGCCCCGTGTCCTTCATGAAGGCGGCCAGCAGGTCGTGCCGCGCGTGCACGTCGATCTCCTCGAAGCGCGTGACCGCGATGTCCCGGCTCCAGTTCAGCAGCACCAGATAGCGCATGGGGCTCTGCAGGATGAAGCGGTCGGTGCCGAAGAGACGGTCGATGAGGGCGTCGTACTTGTGTTCCAGGTTCCAGAGCTCCTCGGGCGCCATGCGCAGGAATCGTTCCCGGTCCTCGTCGGTGATGATGCCTGCGAGGTCCGGGTTGTGCAGGGCTGTGCCCGGGTTGATGCGCGGGTGCTTGGCCACGCCGAACATGGCCGGGCAGGGCGCGCCGGGACGTACCATGAGGCGGTCGTTGCTGACGAAGGTCACGCCCTTGCTGACCAGGTGCAGGGCCAGGGTGGACTTGCCCATGCCCGAGAAGCCGGCCATGGCCATGCCCGTCTCGCACAGGGCCACCCCGGCGGCGTGGGCCAGGAGGCAGCCGTCGTTCAGCTTGCGCTCGATGAAGCGGTTGTTGACGAAATTGACGATCTGGTTGGGGTTGGCCTCGCAGTCGCCCACGGCCAGGTTCCGCCCTCCCCCGAAAATAAAGTGCAGGCCGGTCAGGCGCTTGCGCACGACTCGCCCGCCGGGGACGTCGGCCCACTCCTCCTTGATCTTGGTCTTGCCGGGGTCGGGCTCCTTGACGAGGAAGGAAAGGCCCAGATCGGGGACGGGTCCCTGCAGGGCGGTCACGGCGATGTCGGCGGCGCCGGGGGAACAGAGAAACGGCGCGAAGTAGGTCGTCAGCTCACCGGCCAGGGTTTCGGAGTTGGTCTCGACCCGGAATCGGCAGTCGCCCATGGCCAGGAAGACGCGGTGCGGGGTGTCGGCGCCCGCGGTCAGACGGTCGATGAGGTCCGAACAGTGCACTCTAGCTTCCACGGATCTTCTCCATGACGTAGTCGGTGTACATGGCCGCGGCGTCCAGGCCGCAGGCCTCCTGGATGCCACGGAAGCCCCCGAAGGCCGAGACCTCGAAGACCACGGGCCCGGCGGCCGTCTCCACTACGTCCACGCAGGTGAAATCGAGATCGAACAGCGATTGGGCCTTCTGCGCGACAGCCAATGCCTCGGGCGAAGGGACGGCGGGCGCGTACCTGCCCCCCGACTCCGTGGTCGTGTTCCAGGCGCCGGTTCCGCAACGCGCGTAGGTCGTCATGTACTCGCCGCCCAGGAAGACGATACCCAGGTCCTGGCCGGGCAGCTCGATCTTCTGCTGCAGGTACATGATGGGGTTCTCGGCGTGGAAGGCCGCTACGGCCTCGCGCGCCGCAGGGCCGTCCGCGATGACGGTCATGCCGCGGGCCTTGGAGGTGAAGAGCGGCTTGAAGACCGCCTCACCGTAGCGGCCCACGGCGGCCAGGGCTTCGTCCACGGACTCGGTGACGGTCGTCGGGGGCATGGGGATGCCGCCGAGGCGCAGGGTCACGGTGCAGCTCAGCCGGTCCAGGACGCGCATGATGGACAGGGGCGAGGAAAAAATGGGCAGCCCGCGCTCGGACAGGAAGCGCAGCAGCTCCAGGCGGTCCAGGAGGTCCGGGGAGTAGCGCGCCCCGATCTTCTTGATGATCAGGCCGTCGAGGCCGGCCAGGTCCACGCCCTGGAAGGTGGCCGTGCCCGTGTCCAGATCCAGGCAGACCTGCTCCATGTCCACCAGCAGGCGGTATCCCGTCCTGGCTGCCACCGTGTCCGCCAGCAGCTCCGAGGACCATCCCCCGCGCGTGCCGACAACTCCTATTTTCATGATCGCACCTAATAGTAGAGTATTTCAAGGGGGAAGGAAAAGCCGGCGAGCTCTTCCGGGGTCTTCTCCGTGAGCCGTTCCATGAGGAAGAGCCCGCGGTTGTACATGTCGTGGGCAAAGGACCGGTTCAGCTCGAACCGGGTGGAGGTGTACAGGGACCTGGCCACGCCAAGGCCCAGGCGGATGTCGAAGCCTGGGTCGTCGTGGGCCTGGGCGAAGGACTTGGCGAAGGCGTAGAAACTGGCGATGGTCTGGTGGATGCGCCCGCGCGACAGGGGGTCGAAGGCGGGCAGCCGGAAGTTGGAGACCAGGAAGACGGAGACGTCCTGCACGTAGTCGGCGTGCTGGGAGCGGTGCAGGTCGATGAAATAGACCTTCTGGTTCTGGTGGTTGTAGATGACGTTGTTGATGTTGAAGTCGCCATGGATGAAGACCGAGAAGGGGGCGGGATAGCGGGCCTCGATGTCCATGCAGCCCTTGATCAGCTCCCCGGCCGAGGGGATGGGCAGGGGGCCGATGCCCAGGGGCGGGCGCATGAGCTCCGGGTGGACCTGCAGGATGGAGGACATGCGGTCCCCGACCTGACGCATCATGTTCGTCGGCAGCTCGAACCTGTTCAGGGTCTGCTCCCAGATGTGCTGCAGGGTCTGCTCGAAGATGAACAGCGCGTTCTCGAGGATTTCCTCGTCGGGGTTGAAGATGGCCTCGTCCAGGGTGCATCCGGCCAGGAACTCCGTCAGCAGGGAGGCGTTCTCGCCCTCCTCCTGGTAGCTGAACACGCGGGGCACCAGGCCCGGGAAAATCTCGTTCCAGCACTCCAGGTTGATTTTCTCCTGCCGGATCTTGCGCAGGTTGCCCTCCTTGAAGATGGAGTCGCGGGCCTGGGGGGTGTTCTTCTCCTCCACCCGGGCGATGCGGCACCCCGAACGTGAACCCCAGATGCCCTGGAAGTCCACGTCCGTGACCTCGCCCTGCAGGCCCGACTTGGTCAGGTTGCGCTGCAGGGCCTGGAACTGCTGGATCTTGATGCGCTCGCCGATGATGACGAAGAGCAGGGCCTCGCCGATGTTCAGCAGGCTGTCGCCGATGCGCTCCAAGTAGCGGATGATGAACAGCGAGGTGATGTGATCCTCCACGTTGCGGCCGATGCGCAGGTGGATCATGATCTTGTCGAAGTTGCCCTTGTACATGGCGTCCAGTTCGGCCTCCATGCGGCAGATGGCCAGGGCGCCGGACAGGTTGGCCTTGTGCAGGGTCGGCAGGATGTCGCTCACGGTCTGGTGGATCTTGAGGAAGCTCTCGCGGTAGTCGAAATTCTCCAGGAAGCGGGGCGTCGAAAGATAGCCCATCTGCTTGGCGATGTTCACGCAGTAGTCGCCGATGCGCTCCAGGTTGATGGAGATGACGTGCACCGCGCGCAGGTACTTCATCTGCTCGGGCGAGAGCTTGGTCTGGCTCAGGGTCGTGAAGCACTTGTTCTCGATGACGTTCTTCAAGTTGTCGATGTAGTCGTCCTTGTTGATGATCTTGTCGTAGGTGCCCGGCGTTGGGGCGAGCAGGAACTCGATGGTGGCCTTGATCTGGTTCTGGACTTCCAGGATCAGGAAACGGAAATTCTCGTCCAGGCCTTCGAAGTGTCTGTGCATTGGGATTCCTAGGAAGAAATGGAGATGGTTCCCGATTCCGCAGCCTGGTCGCCCCTGTCCTTCCAGCCGACCTTGATGGCCAGCTTGTTCTCCTGGCCCTTCTTCTTCACCGTGACCTCGAACTTCACGTAGCCGGCCGGGTGCAGGACGATCTCCGCCCCGTCGGCGGAAAGGACGAGACGTCCCTGGTCAAAGCCGTCCTGCAGGGCCTGCAGGTATTTCTGGATGGTCCGACAGTCCTGGACGGACTCGAACTCGAACTTTTCGTCTTGAGACATGGCGTTTCCTTGTGGATTTCAGCCCATCAGGCGGTCGCGGTATTCGCGGATGACGATTTCGCGGCTCATGCCCGAGAGGATGAGGCGCTTGGAGATTTCCAGGTCGTCCCAGGCCGGCTGGTAGCCGATCTCGCGGCCCGCCTTCTCGGGGTTCTGCTCGGCCGGGGCCTTGACCTTCTCGCCCATGTGCGTGTCGTCGCCCATGAAGACGAGCTTGCGGCGGGCCGACGCCCCCAGGCAGGAGTTGGCGCGGCCCACGGCGGTGATGAGGAAGTCGGTGTAGCGCTGGGACTGGGGGTTCCAGACCTCGTAGCCGTCCACGTCGTAGTCGGCCAGGAGGATGGGCCAGAACTGCTCGGGGTGGGGGATGATGACGCCGGCACCAAGGGCCCTGGCCTCCTCGATGACCTCCGAGGTGCGGTAGAAGTAGCGCAGGGTGAAGTGGCGCTTGACGATGGCCTTGACGGCCGAGAGGTAGGTCTGGATGCGGTCGATGAGCCCGCCGTCGTAGCGGGTGCGCAGGGCGTCGAAGTAGTTGCGCAGGAGCTTGTTCTTCAGGGCGTCCTCGGGGAGATCGTGGCGGCGCTCCTCGACCATGCGCTGGATCTTGGTCACGTGATGGCGCACGAATTCGACCAGGTCGAGGTCCGCGCCCGTGGTGCGGGCGGCCTCCTCGACCCTGTCCTCCATGGGCGCGGTGATGGTGTGCATGAAGTCGAAGAGCTGGGAGGCGCGGTAGGTCCGGGTGTGCCGGAGCATGGCTTTGAGCGTGTGGGCGTTTTCCAGGCGGGAGGTCCTGAAGTGCAGGAGCAGCTGCACCTTCTGGTTGAAGCCGTGGGAGTAGCAGTCCACCTCCACCCCGCTGAACTCGTCGTCGTAGGCCATGAGCTCGTTGTGCTGGGTGGGGATGATGAGGCTCTCGGACATGTTCGGGAACATGCCCTCCACCCGCCGCCTGACGACCGGCATGGGGACGAACTCGGGGTGCCAGTGCACGGCCATGACGCTGCGCTGGCCCGGCAGGACGAGCTGCGGGCCGGCCAGATCGGCCAGCGTGGCCTCGCTCAGGTCCGTGCTCGTCACGCTGCGGAAGACCTCCTCGTCCTGCTCCGTGACGGCCGGGTCCCAGACCGCGGGGTTCATGGGGTCCGTGGTGCGCATCGGTAGTCCCGCCCCCTATTTGTACCGCGCATGGCAATTCTTCCTGGCCTCGGCCAGTTCGCCGATGGCCGCGCCGGCCCCCGCCAGGTCCTCGGCATCCACGGCTTCCCGCAACCGCCGGCAGATGTCCGCGTAGGCCGGGTAGAACTCGTCTCCGTACCCGGGGTAGGCCAGCATTTTCTCGGAGTCCGAGAGAAAAACCGAGACGATCTCCCTGGACGGCATGACCCCGGCCGTCACGCTCTCGCGCAGGGCCTTGAAATAGACCTGCATGCGCTTCTTGAGGGACGAATATTTCTCGCACACGCCGCTCGATCCGCACGACTCCTCTCCCCCGCAGACCTTGGCCCCCTTGCCGGTGAACTTGACCTCCATCGACTCGGTGGCGTCCAGATCGATCTTGATCTTGAACTTGATCAGTTCGGCCAGGCTGATGCCGTAATGCTCCACCTCGCCGGAGCCGGTTTCCAGGGTGTCGGCCACCCTGCGCAACAGATCGGCCGCCTCCGCCCGGGAGAGATTCCAGCTGTACTTTCGTTTCGAAGTCATATTCGTGTCCTTTTTGAAAAGTGGAGGGAAATGAATATCGTCTGCGTCAACCCCTATTTAAAGTCAATCTCAAAACCGTGTCGTTTGTGTCACAACACTGTTACAAATTACACAGGCGCAGACATGGCGAAATTTTCGATGCATTATCGACACGATACCGTCACAGAAAATTCTCGAATCAGAGATATGGGGTGTAAACCATAGCGAGGTAGAACATGGCCCCCATGCGCAAAGCGGATCTGCACGTGCATTCGAAGTATTCCAGCCGCCCTTCCCAATGGATCCTCAAGAAACTCGGCTGTCCGGAGAGCTTCACCGAACCGGCCTTCATCTACGAGAAGGCCCGGGCCGCGGGGATGGATTTCGTGACCATCACCGACCATAACGTCATCGACGGCGCCCTCGAGATCGCCCACCTGCCCGGGGCCTTCGTCAGCGAGGAAGTGACGGCCCACTTCCCCGAGGACAAGTGCAAGGTGCACGTCCTGGTCTACGGCCTCACCGAGGCCCAGCACCGGGAGATCCAACGCATCCGCGAGAACGTCTACGACCTGTGCGGCTATCTGCGCCACGAGCGCCTGCCGCACGCCCTGGCCCACCCGCTCTTCGCCGTGAACGACAAGCTGCAGGTGGAGCATTTCGAGAAGTGCCTGCTGCTCTTCGACCTCTTCGAGGCCAACGGGTGCCGGGACGCCATGCAGAACCGCGTACTGGAAGGGATTCTGAAGGACCTGGACAGGGTGACCATGGACATGCTGGCCGACCGGCACGGACTCGCGCCCCTCGGGGAGACTCCCTGGAAAAAAGGCATGACCGGCGGGTCCGACGACCACTCCGGCCTCAACATCGCCAGCATGCACACCCTGGCCCGCGGGGACGACGCCGCCGGCTTCCTCCAAGGGGTGCGCGCGGGCGGTGGCCGGCACGCCGGCACGCCGGCCACGGGTCACGCCCTGGCGCGCAACCTGTACTCCATCGCCTACCAGTACTACCGCAACCGCTCGGGGATGGGGCAGGCCGCGTCCAAAATGCTGTGCATGCAGTTCGCGGAACGGATGCTGGGCAGCGCCCATGGACGCGAGACCGGCATCCTGTCGAGAATCCACTTGGCCATCGGCAAGCGCAAAAGCTCGGCCTGGCTGAAACTCTCCGACGCCGACGGCATCAAGGCGCTCCTGCTGAAGGAGGGAACGCGCATCATCGAGGGCGACCCCGGCTTCTCGGCCCTGGCCAGGGGCGAGGACGGCGCCGACATGGACCGCGAGTGGTTCCGCTTCGTGGGCCGGGCCTCGGACGAGCTGTTCTCGAATTTCCTGAACCGACTCCTGACCGGCGCCGTGGGCGCGGACATCTTCGACATCTTCAGCACCATCGGCACGGCCGGGTCCCTCTACGCCCTTCTGGCCCCGTACTTCGTGTCCTTCGGACTCTTCGCCCGCGAGCGCGGGTTCAGCCGCCGTTGCGCCCGCGCCTTCGGGCAGGACGTCGAAGAGCCCTGGACCATGGCCCATTTCACGGACACCTTCGAGGACGTCAACGGCGTGTCCTGGACCATCCGCCAGCAGCTGGAACTGGCCCGCGAGAACGGCAAGGGCATGACCGTCATCACCTGCGGACAGGGCCAGGACGGCCCGGGCCTCAAGACCTTCGGCCCCGTCGGGACCTTCGCCGCGCCGGAATACCCGGAGCTGTCCGTGGCCTATCCACCCTTTCTGGCCATGCTCGAACACTGCCTGGAACTGGACCCGGCCCTCATCCTGGCCGCCACGCCGGGGCCCGTGGGACTTGCGGCCCTGGGCATCAGCCGCATCCTGCAGATCCCCATCCACGGCACCTACCACACCGCCTTTCCGCAGTACGTCGGCTCCCTGACCGGTGACGCGGGCCTGGAGGACATGACGCGCAGGTTCATGTCGTGGTTCTACAGGCAGATGGACACGGTCTACGCCCCGTCCCGCGCCATTGCCCTGGAACTCGAAGCCCTCGGGGTCGCCCCGGGCGCCATCCGGGTCTACCCGCGCGGCGTGGACACGGCCCGCTTCGACCCGGCCAAGCGCAACGGCTTCTACCGGCCCTGGAACTGTCCGGATGCGCTCAAGCTCCTCTATGTCGGCCGCGTCTCCCGCGAGAAGGACCTGGACGTGCTGGCCGCGGCCTTCCGGCAGGCGCAGGAACGTCTGGACGGCCACGACGTGCGCCTGGTCATCGTCGGCGACGGTCCCTACAGGGCGGAAATGGAGCGGGAACTGGCCGGGTTGCCGGCGATCTTCACCGGCATGCTGCACGGCGAGTCCCTGGCCGCGGCTTACGCATCGGCTGACCTCTTCGTCTTTCCCTCGACCACGGACACCTTCGGCAACGTCGTGCTGGAAGCCCAGGCCTCGGGGCTGCCGGTCATCGTCAGCGACAAGGGCGGCCCCATGGAGAACATCGAGGACGGGAACACGGGCGTCGTGGTTCCCGGGCGGGACGTCGACGCCCTGGCCCGGGCCATGGCCGAACTCTGCGCCGACCGCGCCCGGCTGAAGGCCATGGGCCTGCGCGCACGGGCCTTTGCCGAAATGCGGAGCTTCGACTCCGCCTTCCTGTCCATGTGGGAGATGTACAAAGACGGCGCAGTTTACGCAGCCTGACGTGACAGGACGAGAAAGGCGGGACCGGCGCCGGACGCGCCGCCCGCCCTCCTCAATTCGCTCTAGAGCCCGGTCTTGATGACCATGTCCGTGATGGGCCCGCGCGAGCGCTCGCCCTTGAGCACGATGTGGCCGTAGCCGGGCAGGCCTTTGAGCATCTTCACGGTCCAGTTCAGGCCGTTGTTGGATTCGTTCAGGTAGGGGTTGTCCACCTGGCGCGTGTCGCCCAGGCAGATGCACTTCACGTTCTCGCCCATGCGGGTGAGCAGGGCGCGGGTTTCGGCGCGGGACAGGTTCTGCATCTCGTCGACGATGACCACGGCGTTCTCCAGGTTCATGCCGCGGATGAAGGCGATGGGCAGGATCTCGAAGCGCTTGGGGTTGAAGCGGAAATTGCCGCCCTCGCTGTCCATGAAGATGCGGTTGGCCGGGCGCAGGTCATGCAGCTTCATGATCAGATCGCCGACGTAGCGCACGTACGGGGCCATCTTCTCTTCCAGGTCGCCGGGCAGGTAGCCGAGTTTGGCCCCGATCTCGATGACGGGCTTGACCAGGTAGATCTTGCGGTAGGGGTTGTCCTTCTGCTCCAGGGCCAGGAACAGGGCCGCGGCCAGGGCCAGGAAGGTCTTTCCGTAGCCGGCCTCGGACTGCAGGGTGACCAGGTTCACGGCATGGTCAAGCATCAGCTCCAGGGCCAGGTTCTGGTACACGTTGCGCGGCCGCACGTTCCAGACGCTGTGCTGGTAGTCGATGACGCGCGGGCCCGAGGCGGCGTGCATGTAGGGCTGGCCGCCGACCCAGGCGAAGCTGTTGGGGATGGGTTCCTCGCCCTCGCGCACGAAGCCCGTGTAGGACTGGGACTCGGAGCGGAAGGGGTTGGAGTCGCGGAAACCTTCGCTGGCGATGGCGTGGATGCGGGCCTTGAGCTGCAGGATGCGGTCGTTCGTGACCAGGATGGGGGCCTCCACCCCGCTGTCTTTGAGCTCTTCGAGGATCAGGTCGTCGCCGGCCTTGCTTTCGGTGTCGTCAAAGGCCCGCGGCGGCAGGAAGAGGATGTCGGGGTCGTCCTGCAGGACGGAGATGGCCTGGGCCACGATGTGGGACACCCGCGGCTCGCGCTTGAGCTTGTCCAGCTCGCGCAGGACCGTGTACGGCAGGATGACGCGGTTCTCCTGGCCGTTGCGCAGGGTGCGGATGCAGGAAGGGTTGTCGAGGAGCACATTGGTGTCGAGGACGTAATTCTTCTGCATGGACGGGAGCAATCCTTAGGGGCTGCATGCCCCGGTCAGGACCGTTGAGGGAAAGGCGGCCGGCCTCAGACCGCTGCCAGCACCCCGCCCCCTATCCCGGTGCGTCCGAACTCGCCGGGATGCGCGTCGATCATCTCCTGGCACTCGATGCAGTAGCGCGCGCTCGGGATGGCCAGCAGCCTGCGGTCCGAGATGTCGTCCCCGCAGAGTTCGCACACCCCGTAGGAATCGTTGTCGATGGCCTTGAGGGCGACGGCGATGTCTTTGAGCAGCTTCACGTTGCGATTGAAACGTATCATGTTCCAGTCCTGGGAGGAAGCCGTGCAGGCCTGGTCGGCCGGATCGGGTTCGAGGGCCCGGTCCTGGCGCATAACCTCCCGAAGATCTTCGATTTCCCGCTCGATGGTGACGTACTTTTCCCGCAACTGACGTTCGATGCCCTGATGCATGTTCCTGCTCTGCGACATGGGGGGAGCCTCCTGGATTGTGGTCGCCAGGACCCTCCGGCCCGCCCGGAGGAAACCTTCCAACCGTTGGCTCACCCTATGCCCCGCATGTTGCGGATCGGCGACGGCGGAGAGGCGGCTCCATGACAACCCTATGGGGCTGCGGCAAGAAGGCGGTCGGCGATGAGCCCCTCCATGGCCGGGTCATCCTGCAGGGTCGGCTGCACGACGAACTCGAGTCCCGGCATCTCCCGGCGCAGCTCGGCGATCATTTCGGGGATGTCCTGCTCGATGTGCACGCCGTTGTAGAGAAAATACTGCATGATGACGATCCGCGAGCAGCCGTCAGAGGCCAGCCTGCGCACCTGGTCGGCCAGGGTCGGTTCGCCCAGGGAAAAGAAGGCCGGCAGCACCTTCATACCCGGCAACCGCCCGGCAACCCGCCCCACCATGGCGGTGAAGGCCTCGCCCACTTCCCTGCGCCGGCTGCCGTGGCCGAGCACGATCATTCCCGTCGTGTCCATGCTTCGCTCCTCGAAAAAGGAAAGGGCCGCCCTCCCGTGGTCAGGCGGCCCGTTTTCTCGCCGTTGCCTCTAGTGCTTGTGGTCCTCGTGGACCGGGGCTTTTTTCTCGTCGTGGGTGTGGTCGTGATCGTGGTCGTGGGGGTGACTGTGGGTCAGGTCACCGTGGGAATGTTCGTGATCGTGCTTGACCACCGTCGTGGTGGCCTTGCCGCGCAGGCATCCGCATCCTTTGCACATATGAGCCTCCTTGCGCCCGTTGCCAGGCGAATTGCTGTGTCGTGACGCCATGATCGTAATCCTTTCCCGCACGAAGGCAAGACCGGCAAGGCTGCAGCCGGATTGCACAATGCGGCCAGTTGTGCAACAAGGTGCACAAAAACCAACCCCCAAAACCTCCCTGTTTTCACAACCATTCGAATTTACGAAACATTCAACGCTGGCACGCAGGATGCTATACGCAATCCGTCATCACACCACTACCTCCACAGTGTGACAGGAGCATTCATGTACTTCAGACACCTCATCCTCTCCCTCCTTCTGGTCCTCATCCTCGCTGCCGGGGCCCAGGCTTACAAAGGCGGCTGTCCGGGACAGGGACACTACCAGGACTTCATGTCCGGCCTGACCCCCGAGCAGCAGGAAAAGGTCCAGAAACTGACCGACGTGCACCACGAACAGCTCTTTGCCCTCCACAAGGAGCTTGGGGCCAAGCACGAAGCCATGGAAACCCTGTTCGCCGCAGTGCCGGTGGACAAGGCGGCCGTGGACAAGGCCATGGCCGAAGTGAACGAACTGCAGGCGAAGAAGGCCAAGCTCAATGCCGACTACCGCATCGAGCTGACCGAAATCACCGGCAAGCCCGTTCCCTTGGAATCCCAGAGAGGCTGCGCAGGCGCAGCCGGGTGCGGAGCATACTCCAGCGGTGCCGGAACCGGCGCCGGCGACGCACCCGCCTCTCCAGCCCAAACCCTGTAACCGCTCATCCCCTCCCCGTACCGGGCAAAGGCCGCACCCCCTGCGGCCTTTGCCTTTTCAAGCCAGGAGCCGGCCATGGACATCGCCCTCCCTCCCCGCAGCAGCCGCACCATCATGCTCATGGCCACCATGGCCGTGTTCGTCCTCGGCCTGGCCCTGAGCTTCTCCACCTGGCGCAACCTGCGGCAGCAGCAGGAGTCCTTCCACGAGCACGCCGTGGTCACGGCCAGGGCCATCGCCGCCGGCATCGAGATCAACCTGCGCCGTGAACTGCGCCTGCCACCCTCGTCGGAGCACGCCACCGCCCTGCTCAATCTCCAGCGCGCCATGGCCAAGGACATCCTCAAGGACTACATCGCCCGCTCCGACGCGCGCTTTATCGGCCTCTACAACCCCATGGGGCACATCCTCTTCTCCTCCCACGACGACCCCAAGGCCATCCACGGGCAGCTGCCGACCATCGCCTGGGCGAGCATGGGCAACGCGGGGGAGTGGACCGGCGAGATGAATTTCGAGGGCCGCCCCATCATGGTCCTGGGCCGGATCAGCCACCTGAGCGCGGGCCTGGACTGCCAGGACGAGCAGTGCCCGCCCGAGCACAAGCCCCCGATGCTCCTCATCGGCGTGGACATGACCCAGCATCTCGAAGCCTTCGGCAAGTACAGGCGCACGGCCATCCTGCAGACCGGCTACATCCTGGCCGTGACCATCGTCTTCTGGCTGCTGCTCATGGGCTTCCTGCAGCGCAAGGAGCAGGGGCAGCGGCTGGCGCGCCTGGAGTCCTTCAACGCGCGTCTTCTGGACAACATGCCCGACGGACTCCTGACCCTTTCGGCCGAGGGGACCATCGTGGCCGCCAACCCCGCGGCCCAGGGCCTCATGGACGGCTTCAGGCTCATGGGCGAACCCCTCGCGACGATACTCGACAGCCTCGGGTTGCCGCCCGAAAAGATCGGCTCCCAGGAATGGACGACCCTGGCCACGGGCGACAAGCACCTCGAAATCCGGCAACTGCCCCTCAGGGACGGGTCAGGCCAGAGCCTCGTGCTGCTGCGCGACCGCACCGAACTGGCCGGCCTGGAGCGGGAGCTGCACCTGAACGAGAAGCTGGCCGCCATCGGCCGCATGGCCGCGGGTGTGGCCCACGAGATCCGCAACCCCCTCTCGGCCCTGCGCGGCTTCGCCCAGTTCTTCGCCAAGAAGCTGGCCGGCAGGGAGCCCGAAGAGCTCTACGCGCGCACCATGGTCCAGGAGGCCGACCGTCTGAACCGCGTCATCACGGACCTCCTCTTCCTGGCCCGGCCCCGCCGGCTGACCTTCGACCAGGTCCCCCTTGCGGAGGTTTTCGGGGAGGTGCATACTCTGTTGTCCATGGACGCCCGGGCCAAGAACGGCAGACTGGAGCAGGACCCTGCGCCGGGGACCGTCACGGCGGACCGCGACGCCCTCAAGCAGGCCCTCATCAACCTGACCATGAACGGCATCGAGGCCCTGCCCGAAAGCGAAGGCGTCATCCGGCTCCAAAGCCGCGAGGACGACAAGGGCACGTGGGTCCTGGTCCGGGACAACGGCCGGGGCATGACGGCCGAAGAGCGCGAGCACGCCCTGGAGCCGTTCTTCACCACGCGCGACAAGGGCACGGGGCTGGGCCTGGCCATCGTGCACACCATCATGCAGGAGCATGGGGGCGGCATCGACATCGAGACGGCCCCGGACGGCGGGACCACCGTGTCCCTCTTCTTCCCCCGCAACCACAGCCAACCGGAGAGCCCGTCATGACCCCCACCGTGCTCATCATCGACGACGAACCCGCGCACCGGCTCATGGTCCGCGTCGTCCTGGGCGACGCCGGCTTCAAGGTCCTGGAGGCCGACAACGGCCCGGCCGGGCTGGCCGCGGTCCGAACCAGGCCCGTGGACGTGATCCTGCTGGACATGCGCATGCCCGGCATGAGCGGCCAGGAGGTGCTGCAGCGCCTGCAGGAAAGCGGCAGCTGCCCGCCGGTCATCATGCTCACTGCCTTCGGCAGCGTGGGCAACGCCGTGGAGGCCATGAAAGCCGGGGCCTGGGACTACCTGACCAAGCCCACGGACAACGACGAGCTCCTGGCCGTGGTCCAGAAGGCCTGCGACCATGCGCGCCTGACGCGGGAAAACCGCGACCTCAAGAAGCAGATCGGCCAGCTGCGGGACACCCGCCTCATCGGCGACAGCCCGGCCATGCGCCGGGTCGTGGAGCTCATCGAGCAGGTGGGGCCCAGCGAGGCCAACGTGCTCATCCTCGGCGAATCGGGCACCGGCAAGGAACTGGCGGCCCAGCTGCTGCACGAGCACAGCCTGCGCAGGGAAGGGGCTTTGGTGAAGGTCAACTGCGCGGCCCTGCCCGAGACGCTGCTCGAAAGCGAACTCTTCGGCTACGTGCGCGGCGCCTTCACCGGCGCCACCCAGGACAAGCCCGGCCGCTTTCAGCTCGCCGCCGGCGGCACCCTTTTCCTGGACGAGATCGGCGAACTGCCCATGACGCTGCAGGCCAAGATCCTGCGCGCGCTGCAGGAGCGCATCGTCGAGCCCCTGGGCGGCGTGACCCCGGTCAGCGTGGACGTGCGCTTCATCGCCGCCACAAACCGCGACCTGCCGGCCATGATCGCCGAAGGAAAATTCCGCGAAGACCTCTATTACCGCCTCAATGTCCTCGAAATCCGCATCCCGCCCCTGCGCGAGCGGACCGAGGACATCCCGCTGCTGACGGACCACCTGCTGGCCAAGCTCTGCCGCAAGAACAACCGCCCCGTGCGCTCCGTGAGCCGGGAATTCCTCGACGCCCTCACGCGCCACGAGTGGCGGGGCAACGTGCGCGAACTGGAGAACGTGCTGGAGAGGTCCCTCATCCTCTGCCGCGGCGACGTCCTCGACGTGCGCGACCTGCCGGAGCATCTGCTCTCCCCCGCCCGCACGCCCGCCACGCCCTCCTCGACCGCCCCGGCCGAAAACCCGCTGGAGGCCGCCGAGCGCCACGCCCTGGAAGAAACCCTGCGCAAGTATGCCGGGCACAGGGAGCGCACGGCCCAGGCCCTGGGCATCAGCCGCCGCACCCTGCAATACCGATTGAAAAAATACGGCCTGACCACCAGATAAAAGAAGCCGGCCCCCGAGGGAGCCGGCTTCTTCATTTCACACTTCCGCAGGACTTCAGATTCCGCAGGCTTCCCGCAGGTACTTCAGGCGCAGGTTGCGCGTCACCAGCACCGGACAGTTGGCCCCTTCCAGCACGCGCGTGACCACGCTGCCCATGATCACGTTCTCCAGGACCGAGAGGCCGCGGGAGCCGATGACGATGAGGTCGCAGTCCAACTCGTCCTGGACGTTCAGGATGACATAGTCCGGGCGGCCGCTGCGGGAGATGAGCTCCACCTCCATGCCGCAGGGCTCGAGCATCTTCTTGTATTCCTCAAGCATGGCCATGGACTTGGCCTGGGCGCTCTGGCGCAGCTTCTCGGCCATCTCGCCGCCAATGGTCATGTTGACCGGTTCCCAGACGTTCAGGAGGTATATCTTGGGGTTGCGGGCATTGACCAGCTGGGTCCCGTACTTGGCCGCGTTCCTGGAGGAATCCGACCCGTCCACCGGGATGAGCACTTTTTCAACTTTGATCATCTTCTTGTCTCCAGAGTGTTTGCAGCGGCGTTAGAAGAAAAGGATGGTCATGAGCACGAAACTCGGGATCAGGATGCCCACGGACCAGGCCATGTAGCCGAAGAAGCTGGGCATCTTGATGCCGGACGATTCCGCGATGGACCGGACCATGAAGTTCGGGGCGTTGCCGATGTACGTGTTGGCGCCCATGAACACCGCGCCCGCCGAGATGGCCATGAGGGTGTGCACATGCTCCATGAGGAAGTGGGCGTCGCCGCCGGCCGTGTTGAAGAAGACCAGGTAGGTCGGGGCGTTGTCCAGGAAGCTCGACAGGGCGCCCGTCAGCCAGAAGTACATGGCGTTGTTGGCCACGCCGTCCGTGGAGACCAGGGCGATGAGGCTCGACAGGGCGCCGTCCATGCCTGCGCGCAGGATGGCGATGGCCGGGATCATGGTGATGAAGATGCCGGCGAAGAGCTTGGCCACCTCGATGATGGGCTCCCAGTTGAACTCGTTGCGGCGGCGGATGTCCAGGGCCGTGGTCTTGAGGCTGACGCCGGCCAGGATCAGGAGCAGGACATCGCGGGCGATGTTCTGCAGTTCCATGTGGACATGATACACGGTGACGCCGCCCTCGGGCTTCCACATGCCGCTCATGAGCACGCCGCCGACGACGCCGGCCAGGAGCACCAGGTTGAAGGTGCCTTCGAGGCGCAGTTTGCCGTCCTGCCCCGCGTCGGGGGACTCGGGACGACCTTCCTTGCCGAACAGCACCGTGTCGATGATGAAGTACAGGGTCAGCAGGATGACCGACATGGCCGCGAAGGGCATGAACAGGTGGATCGTGGTCCAGAAGAAGGACACGCCCTTCAGGAAGCCCAGGAACAGCGGCGGGTCGCCAAGGGGCGTCAGGCTGCCGCCGATGTTGGCCACCAGGAAGATGAAGAAGACGATGGTGTGGACCTTGTACTTGCGATGCGAGATGGCCCGCATGAGGGGCCGGATGAGCAGCATGGCCGCGCCGGTGGTTCCCATCCAGCTGGCCAGCAGGGTGCCTATCAGGAGAATGACCGTGTTGACCTGCGGCGTGCCAACCAGGGAGCCGCGCAGGCACACGCCGCCGGCGATGGTGAAGAGGGAGAAAAGCAGGATCAGGAACGACACGTATTCCAGGGCGATGGTGTGGACCACGGAATACGTGGCCAATTCGAAGCCGTGGAACAGGGCGAAGGGCACCAGAAACGCGACGCTCCAGAAAGCGGCCACCTTGCCGTAGTGGTGGTGCCAGAAGTGCGGGACGGCCAGCGGCATGACGGCGATGGACAGGAGCATGCAGGCGAAGGGCACGACCCACAGGACGCCCAGGTGCTTGCCGATCTCCTCGGCCTCATGATGCAGGTCGCCGCCGGAAGCCCACACGTCCGGCAACACTCCAAGAACTGCCAAGCCGATGACCGCCAGGCAAAAAAACCAGACAGAACTCTTGCGCATCCCTTGTTCTCCTTTTGGGCCGCCGCCGGAAGCGGCGTCCCGTTCACGTGAACGTTCAGGGCATCGGTCACGATGCCCAGCCTCTCCTCTCCCGTCTCCAAAAAAACAGGCCCCTGGTCGCCCATGCCTTACCCATGGGTTCCAACGGCCAAAGGGCGAAACCCGGCGACGCGTTCAGCGCCTCCCATCCGGCTTTCGTCCATGCGCAAGGCCCTTGCGTCAACGCGCGTTCATGGACCTTTTTCACGCACGGCGGGTGCATATGACATATCGCCCGCTGGAGCAATACCCCCCTCCAATCGGCCGTCTGTCTGGCCTGCCGGGAGCGCGCGGCGGAAATCGTCCCGGGGCGGAGGGAATTGTCTCCGCCAAAATCCCCGCAATCCGCATCTAGCCGGAATTATTCCGAGCTTGCCGGTCAGAAAAAAAGGCCGCCTCCCTCGCGGGAGACGGCCTCGGATCGGCGCGATGCGGAAAGCGCCTACAGCCCGCAGGCTTCCTGCAGATACTTCAGGCGCAGGTTGCGCGTGACCAGCACCGGGCAGGTCGCGCCCTCCAGCACGCGCGTGACCACGCTGCCCATGATCACGTTCTCCAGGACCGAGAGGCCGCGGGAACCGATGACGATGAGGTCGCAGTCCAGTTCGTCCTGGACGTTCAGGATGACATAGTCCGGGCGGCCGCTGCGGGAGATGAGCTCCACCTCCATGCCGCACGGTTCGAGCAGTTTCCTGTGCTCCTCCAGGAGCTCCATGGACTTCTCGTGGGCATTCTGGCGAAGCCGCTCGGCCATCTCGCCGCCGATGGTCATGTTGATCGGCTCCCAGACGTTCAGCAGGTATATCTTGGGGTTGCGGGAATTGACCAGGTGCGCTCCGTACTTGGCCGCGTTTCTGGAAGAGTCCGACCCGTCCACCGGGATGAGCACTTTTTCGACTTTGATCATGACATTCTCCCCATGGCGCTCTGCGCGCCACCGGTTCTCTCGGTTAATGGAAGAACAGGAAGTTCATCAGCAGGAAACAGGGGACGAGGATGCCCGCGGACCAGGCCATGTAGCCGAAGAAGCTGGGCATCTTGATCCCGCCGGATTCGGCGATGGACCGGACCATGAAGTTCGGGGCGTTGCCGATGTACGTGTTGGCGCCCATGAACACCGCGCCCGCCGAGATGGCCAGCAGGGTGCCCACCTCCGACATGAGACGCTGCGGGTCGCCGCCGGCCGTGTTGAAGAAGACCAGGTAGGTCGGGGCGTTGTCCAGAAAGCTCGACAGCATGCCCGTCAACCAGAAGAACATGGTGTGGTTGTCCATCCCGTCGGCCGTCTTGACCATGGAGATGACCCCGCTCAAAGCACCGTCCATGCCTGCGCGCAGGATGGAGATGGCCGGGATCATGGAGATGAAGATGCCGGCGAAGAGCTTGGCCACCTCGCGAATGGGCTCCCAGTCGAACTCGTTGCGGCGGCGGATCTCCGGGGCCGTGATCTTGAGGCTCACGCCGGCCAGGACCAGGAGCAGGACGTCGCGCACGATGTTCTGCAGTTCGATGTGCACATGGTAGATGGTCACGCCGCCCTCGGGCTTCCACATGCCGCTCATGAGCACGCCGGCGACCACGCCGCCCAGGAGCAGCAGGTTGAAGGTGCCTTCGAGGCGCAAGCGTCCGTCCTGACCCGCGTCGGGGGACTCGGGGCGCCCTTCCTTGTTGAAGAGGAACGTGTCGATGGCGAAGTACAGCGCCAGCAGGATGGCCGAGAGGACCGCAAAGGGCACGAACATGTGGATCGTGGTCCAGAAGAAGGACACGCCCTTCAAAAAGCCCAGGAACAACGGCGGATCGCCCAGGGGGGTGAGGCTGCCGCCGATGTTGGCCACCAGGAAGATGAAGAAGACGATGGTGTGGACCTTGTACCTGCGGTGCGCGATGGCCCGCATGAGGGGCCGGATGAGCAGCATGGCCGCGCCGGTGGTCCCCATCCAGCTGGCCAGCAGGGTGCCGATGAGCAGGATGACGGTGTTGACCACGGGCTTGCCCACCAGGGAGCCGCGCAGGCACACGCCGCCGGCGATGGTGAAGAGGGAAAAGAGCAGGACGATGAAGGAGATGTATTCGAGAAACAGGGTGTGGGCCACGGAATACGCGGCCAGTTCGAACCCGTGCACGATGGCGAAGGGCACCAGGAAGGCCAGCCCCCAGAAGGCGGACACCTTGCCGTAGTTGTGGTGCCAGAAATGCGGCACGGCCAGGGGCATGACGGCGATGGACAGGAGCATGCAGGCGAAGGGCACGACCCACAGGACGCCCAGCTCCTTGCCGATCTCCTCGGCGGCGTGGTGCAGGTCGCCGCCCGCGGCCCAGGCTTCGGGCAGAATGCCGAGCGTTCCCAGGCCGAGAACGGCCAGGCAGAAAAACCACACTGAACTTTGTCGCATCCGATGTTCTCCTTTTCGGGCCGCCGTAGCGACCCGGGTCGTTTGCGGCGGAGAGCGGAGAGCATCACCTTCGATGCCCTGCCAACACCCTCACCAAGGAAGTGGTCAAAACGGCCAGGTCCTGGTCGTCCATGATGAATGGGGGCATCACGTACACCAAACGGCCAAAGGGACGAACCCAGACGCCCTCTTCGACAAAAGCGGTCTGAATTTCGGCCATGCGCACCGGCTCCTTGAGCTCCACCACCCCGATGGCGCCCAGGGTGCGCACGTCCACAGTGTAGGACAAATCGGCGCACGGGGCAAGGCCGTCCGCCAGCAAACGCCCGATCCGCGCCACTTGCGCGGCCCAGTCGTTACTTTCCAGCAGGTTGAGGGACGCACGCGCCACGGCGCAGGCCAGGGGATTGCCCATGAAGGTCGGGCCGTGCATGAACACGCCGGGCGAGCCCTCGCACACGCCCTCGGCCACGCGCTCCGTGGCCAGGGTGGCGGCCAGGGTCATGTAGCCGCCGGTCAGGGCCTTGCCCAGGCACATGATGTCGGGACTGACCCCGGCGTGCTCGCAGGCGAAGAGCCTGCCCGTACGGCCGAAGCCCGTGGCGATCTCGTCGGCGATGAGCAGCACGTCGAAGGCGTCGCACAGCTCGCGCACACGCCGCAGGTACATGGGGTGGTAGAAATGCATGCCGCCCGCGCCCTGAACCACGGGTTCGAGGATGACGGCCGCGATCTCCCGGTGGTGGCGTTCCAGGGCCTCGCGCATGGGGCGGATGTCCTCCTCGTCCCACTCCTCCCCGAAACGGCAGCGCGGCCGGGGGACGAAATGGTGGTGCGGCAGGACATTGGCGAAGATCTCGTGCATCCCGTTCACGGGGTCGCACACGCTCATGGCCGCGAAGGTATCGCCATGGTAGCCGCCCCGGATGGTCAGCAGCCGGCTCTTTTCGGGCCGCCCCCGGCAGATCCAGAACTGGAAGGCCATCTTGATGGCCACCTCCACGGCCACGGAGCCCGAGTCGGCCAGAAAGACGCGGGTCAGAGGCGCCGGGGTCATCCCGACCAGCTTGCGGCACAGTTCCACGGCCGGCTCGTGGGTCAGGCCGCCGAACATGACGTGGGCCATGCGCGAGAGCTGGTCCGTGACGGCCGCGTTGAGCACGGGGTGGTTGTAGCCGTGCACGGCCGCCCACCACGAGGACATGCCGTCGATGAGCTCCCGGCCGTCGGCCAGCTTCAGGCGCACGCCCGAGGCCGAGACGACCTGGCGCACGGGCAGGGGCTCGGTCGTGGAGGTGTAGGGGTGCCAGATGTGCCGGCGGTCGAAGTCGAGAATGTCGTTGTTCATGGGCGAACCCTGTTTTGGGCTGTTGGCGGGAATTGCGCTTCCGGTGCGCTTGGACTAGCAGCACGTGGACACGAGGAAAAACATGACGCCTATCCCCGAGGAATTCAATCTTCAATCCTACGATTTCGACCTGCCCGAGTCCCAGATAGCCCAGGACCCGGCCGAGCGACGCGGCGCATCGCGCCTGCTGGTGCTCGACCGCGCAAGCGGCGGACTGCGCGACTGCATGTTCGCGGACATCGCGGAACTGCTGCCCAGGGACGCGCTCATGGTCGTCAACAACACCAGGGTCCTCCCGGCCCGGCTCATCGGGCGCAAGGAGTCTGGCGGCAAGGCGGAGTTCCTGCTCCTCACGCCCCTGTCCCTGATCGAGCCCCAAACCTGCCCGGACGGCGGGAGCACGGCCGAGGTCGAAGGCCTGCTCAAGGCCTCCAAGGGCCCCAGGCCTGGCGAACGCCTGCACTTCGACGGGCTGGAACTCCTGGTGCTGGAAAAGCGCGAATTCGGCCGCAGCCGCGTCCGGCTGAGCTGGCGCGGCGAACTGGCCGACCATTTCCTGAAGCAGGGGCACATCCCCCTGCCCCCCTACATCCGCCGCGAGGACAAGGGCGAAGACCGCGACCGCTACCAGACCGTCTATTCCCGCGAGGACAAACTCGGCTCCGTGGCCGCGCCCACGGCCGGGCTGCATTTCACGCCGGAGATCATGGCCGCCCTGGAAGCGCGCGGCATCCGCACGGCCGAAGTCACGCTCTACGTGGGCTACGGCACCTTCAGCCCCGTGCGCTGCGACGACATCCGCGAGCACGTCATGCACGCCGAGTACGCAGAGGTCCCTGAGGAGACCGCCGGGGCCATCGCCAGGGCCAGGGCCGAGGGGCGTCCCGTGGTGGCCGTGGGCACGACCACGACCCGCACCCTGGAGAGCATGGCCACGCACCTCGGGGGGATCGGACCCTTCCGGGGCTGGACCGACATCTTCATCCGTCCCGGGTACAGCTTCAAGGTGGTGGACCAGCTCATCACCAACTTCCACTTGCCCCGCTCATCCCTAATCATTATGGTCAGCACACTCGCGGGCAGGCGGCGGATCATCGATGCCTACACCCATGCGGTGCGGCACGGCTTCCGCTTTTTTTCCTACGGCGACGCCATGCTCATCCGCTGAACCCGCCAGTCCCGTTCACCATCATCCCCCCGTGGAGGTATTCCATGCCTAGCAGAGTCGAGTTCCGGGAGGACCGCTGCAAGGGCTGCCTGCTCTGCACCGAGGTCTGCCCGACCGGCATCATCCAGCAATCGAGTCGGTTCAACCAGAAGGGGTACAAGGTCGTGGAGATCACCCCCGAAGCGATGAAAGAATGCAAGGGCTGCGCGTTCTGCGCCATGATGTGCCCTGATTTCTGCATCAACGTCTTCACGACGAAGCAGGCCAAAGGAGGGAAGAAATGAGCACTCCCAAGCGCATCTTCGTCAAGGGCAACGAGGCCATCTCCCGCGGCGCCCTGGCCGCCGGAATGAGGTGCTTCTTCGGCTACCCCATCACGCCCCAGAACGACATCCCCGAATTCCTGTCCCAGGCCCTGCCCGAAGCGGGCGGTGAATTCGTGCAGGCCGAGAGCGAAGTGGCCGCGGCCAACATGCTCATGGGCGCGGCAGCCTGCGGCATCCGGGCCATGACGTCCTCGTCGAGCCCGGGCATGTCCCTCAAGCAGGAGGCCATCTCCTACATGGCCGGCAGCGAGATCCCCGGCGTCATCGTCAACGTCAGCCGCGGCGGACCGGGCCTGGGCGACATCGGCCCGTCCCAGGGCGACTACTTCCAGTCCGTCAAGGGCGGCGGGCACGGCGACTACAAGCTCCTCGTCCTGGCCCCCGGCACGGTGCAGGAAGCCTATGACCTGACCATCAAGGCCTTCGACCTGGCCTTCAAGTACAGAAACCCCGTCCTGGTCCTGGCCGACGCCATCATCGGCCAGATGAAGGAGCCGGTGGTGCCGTGGGTGCCCGAGAACCGCGACCCCGCAGAGGGGCAGGACTGGGGCCTGCAGGGCGCCGTGAACCGCCCCCCGAGGCTCATCAAGTCCCTCTTCCTCGACGACGGCGCCCTGGCCGGCCAGAACCTGAAGCTCCAGGCCAAGTACCAGGCCATGCAGGCCGAGGTGGACCAGGAGCTCTTCCTGACCGAGGACGCCGAGCTCATCGTCGTGGCCTTCGGCTCCATCGGGCGCATCGCCAAGAGCACCGTGCGCAAGCTGCGCGCCCAGGGCAAGAAGGTCGGCCTGGTGCGGCCCATCACCCTGTTCCCGTTCCCGTCGGACGTGCTGCTGGGCCTGGCCAAACAGGGCAAGCGCTTCCTGACCATCGAGCACAACATGGGCCAGATGGTCGAGGACGTGCGCCTGGCCATCCGCACCGTGGCGGACTCGGCGTTCCACGCCCAGCTTCCGGGCAACCTGCCGACGCCGGACGATTTCGAAGAACCCATCTTGAAGGCGCTGGAGGGCTGAGCATGACCCAGGAAATTCGCGTCACCAACTACCCCGAGGTCCTCACCGACCGGCCGACCCACTACTGCCCCGGCTGCCACCACGGCACGGCGCACCGCCTGGTGGCCGAGGCCATCACCGATCTGGGCCTGGTGGACAAAAGCATCCTCATCGGCTCCATCGGCTGTTCGGTCTTCATCTACAACTACCTCTCCCTGGACGCCATCGAGTCGCCCCACGGCCGCGCCCCGGCGGTGGCCACGGGCGTCAAGCGCGCCCGGCCCGACAAGATCGTCTTCACCTACCAGGGCGACGGCGACCTGGCCTCCATCGGCATGGCCGAGATCATGCACTGCGCCAACCGCGGCGAGAACATCACCACGATCTTCGTCAACAACACGGTCTACGGCATGACCGGCGGCCAGATGGCCCCGACCACCCTGGTCGGCCAGAAGACCACCACCTGCCCCGGCGGCCGTTGCCGCGAGAACGAGGGCATGCCCATCCGCATGACCGAGATCATCGCCTCCCTGGGCGGCGTGGCCTACGCAGAGCGCGTAGCCGTGAACAACGTCAAGAACATCATGAAGGCCAAGAAGGCCGTGACCAAGGCCTTCGAGTACCAGACCAAGGAACTCGGCTTCTCCTTCGTGGAGATCCTGGCCACCTGCCCGACCAACTGGCACATGACGCCGCTACAGGCCAACAAGCGCGTGGAAACGGAAATGATCCCCTACTTCCCCCTGGGCAACTTCAAGGACGTGCTGGCAAAGGAGGAGAAATGAGCATTTACCAGGATGCAATCATCGCCGGGTTCGGCGGCCAGGGCGTCATGCTCATCGGCAACCTCCTGGCCTACGCGGGCATGGATGCGGGGCTGAATGTGACCTACATCCCGGTCTACGGCCCCGAGATGCGCGGCGGAACGGCCAACTGCACCGTCGTGGTCTCCGACGACGTCATCGGTTCGCCCATCATCCGCTCGCCGGTGAGCCTCATCATCATGAACGGCCCGTCCCTGGACAAGTTCCAGCCGCAGCTGCAGGACGGCGGCGTCATGATCCTCAATTCGTCCCTCATCGACCCTGCCAAGGCCGACAAGGACCGCGTCAAGGTCTACGCCGTTCCGGTCAACGAGATCGCCGACGGGCTGGGCAACGCGCGCATGGCCAACATGGTGGCCATCGGGGCCTACGTGCAGGCCACGGGCGTCCTGCCGGTCAAGCAGGTCCAGGACAGCCTCGGGTCGGTCATCTCGGCCCACTACAGCCACATGATTCCCAAGAACGCGGCGGCCATCCAGGCCGGCGCGGACTACGTCATCGCCAACGGCCAGTACAAGTAGCACCGCCGGGGCCCTCGCGGCCCCGGCTTTTTTGTCCTCGCGGCCCCGTCTCTCCACCCGAACCGCCCGAGGTGCGACATGCTTCTTCTCGGCATCATCGGCCACCCCCTCTCCCATACCCTGAGCCCGGTCCTGCACAACTGGGCCTTCCGCGAACTGGGCATCCAGGCCTCCTACCACGTCTGGGACACCCCTCCGGAAAAGCTCCCGGCCTTCATGGCCGCCCTGCGCACCCTGCCCATCCACGGGGCCAGCGTGACCATCCCCCACAAGGAACCGGTCATGCCCCTCGTGGACAGGCTGACGGCCAACGCGCGGGAGATCGGCGCCGTCAACACCCTGTACTGGGAGGACGGGAGGCTGTGGGGCGAGAACACAGACGTCACGGGCTTCATGGCCCCGCTCCTGGAGCGCGGCACGCCTCCCGGCACGGTCCTGGTCCTGGGCGCGGGCGGCGCGGCCCGCGCGGCGGTCTGCGGCCTGCACCGGGCAGGTTGGAAGGTCCTCCTCTCGGCCCGCACGGGCACCAGAGCCGACAGGCTGGCCCACTCCTTCCAGGCCGAACACGTGCCGTGGAGCGAGCGGCACGAAGTGCGGCCGGACCTGCTGGTCAACACCACGCCCCTGGGCATGTCCGGCCCCTTCCAGGGACTCTCGCCGTGGAAGGGCCCCCTCGCCGGCGTGTCCCTTGTCTACGACCTGATCTACAACCCGCGGGAGACCCCGCTGCTGCTCCAGGCCGCACGAGAAGGCGTGGACGTCGTGCACGGCCTGCCCATGTTCGTGCACCAGGCCCTGGCCCAGTTCGAGCTCTGGACCGGCCGGCGCTTCCCGCTGCCGCAGGCCGTGGCACTCCTGGAGGAAACCCTGGCCGCCCGGGGGAAGGCATGACCCGTTGCCCCTGGGTGGACCTGTCCAAACCCGACTACGTCCGCTACCATGACGAGGAGTGGGGCGTCCCGGTCCACGACGACCGAACGCTCTTCGAATACCTGGTCCTCGAATCCGCCCAGGCCGGGCTTTCCTGGTACACGGTGCTGCGCAAGCGCGAGGGCTACCGGGCGGCCTTCGCCGGATTCGACCCGCAGGCCGTGGCCGGCTTCACCCCGGCCGACGTGGAGCGGCTCATGGCGGACCCCGGCATCATCCGCAACCGCCGCAAGATCGAGGCCGCCATCGGCAACGCCCGCGCCTTCCTGCGGGTGCGGGAGAGCTTCGGCTCCTTCGCCGGATATCTGTGGCGGTTCGTGGACGGACGTCCCATTGTCCACACCCTGCGCACCCTGGCCGACTATCCCGTGACCATCGCCCAGTCCGACGCCCTGGCCAGGGACCTCAAATCCAGGGGCTTCGCCTTTCTCGGCGCCACGACCTGTTACGCGTTCATGCAGGCCACGGGCCTGGTCAACGACCACAGCGTCGACTGTTTCCGGCGGAGGGAACTGCTGGGAACGCCCACCGGACCCTGAGAACGCAGACGGCGAGTGAGCGCTCGCCACGCGCGGCGAAACAAAGTTATGTCTGGCTTTGCCGGGAAAAATCGTATATTTTCCACGCAGTTTCTCTTTCCCTGAGCCGGCGGGACCGTGCCGGCAAACTCCCTGGAGGGATGCGGCATGAGCTTCACCGAACTGCGCAAATTCGTCGCCCCTGAAACGATCTTCGGCGTCGGCGCCCTGCTCGTGGCCGGGCAGTACGCCAGCAAGTTCGGCATGATGCGCCCCCTCGTGGTGACCGACCCCGGAATCGTGGAGGCGGGCTGGGCCGGCAAGGTCCTGGAGAGCCTGGCGGCCTTCGACATCGAAGGGGTCCTGTTCTCCGCTGTCTCGCCCAACCCCAGGGCCGAGGAAGTCATGGCAGGGGCCATGACGTACATGGAGCACGGCTGCGACGGCCTGGTGGCCGTGGGCGGCGGCAGCCCCATGGACTGCGCCAAGGGCATCGGCATCGTGGTCTCCAACGGCGGCCACATCCTCGATTACGAAGGCGTGGACAAGATCATCGTGCCCATGCCGCCGCTCATCGGCATCCCGACCACGGCCGGCACCTCTGCCGACGTGTCGCAGTTCGCCATCATCAACGACACCGAGCGCAAGACCAAGATCGCCATCATCAGCAAGACCATCATCCCCGATGTGGCGCTCATCGACCCCCAGACCCTGACCACCAAGAGCCCCTATCTCGTGGCCTGCACCGGCATGGACGCCCTGGTCCACGCCATCGAGGCCTTCGTCTCCAGCGCCCATTCGCCCATGAGCGACCTGCACGCCCTGGAGGCCATCAGGCTCGTGACCGGCAGCCTCCTGGCCTCCCTGCAGAACCCCGGCGACATGGAGCTGCGCGCCAAGACCATGCTCGGCAGCATGCAGGCCGGCCTGGCCTTCTCCAACGCCAGCCTCGGGGCGGTCCACGCCATGGCCCACAGCCTGGGCGGCTACAAGGACCTGCCCCACGGCGAGTGCAACGCCATGCTCCTGCCCCACGTCATCGACTTCAACTTCCCGGCGGCCCCCGAACGCTTCCGGGTCATCGCGGAAACCATGGGCATCGACTGCCGCGGGCTGAACAACAAGGAGATCAGAGCACGCCTCCTGCAGGCCATGATCGAGCTGCGCAACGCCGTCGGCATCCGCGAACATCTCGGGCAGAAAGGAATCCGCACCGGCGACATCCCGGTGCTCTCGGCCAAGGCCGTGCTCGACCCGTGCCTGGTGACCAATCCCAAAACCGCCACCACCCGCGACATCCAAGTCATCTATGAAGAAGCGACCTGACGAGCAGGTGAGCGACACGACGTCCCTGCGCGACAAGATTGTCGGCCTGAGCGAGTCATCGGGCCGCAAGAGCTATTATCCCATGCTGCAGCAGAAGATCCGGGAGCTGCAGAACGAGATTTCCGAGAGGTGGCGCGCGGAGAACACGCTGCGCCAGACCCTGGCGCGCATCAGCCGGCAGCAGGCCGTCATGGCCGAGATTTCCACGGACCCCAACGTGTTTCACGGCCGGCTGCGGGACGCGGCCCCCATGATCACCGTCAAGATGAGCCATGCCCTGGAGGTCAGCCGGACAGGCCTCTGGATCAGGCAGGGTGAGCGATTCATCTGCCTGGACAAGTTCGACGCCCGCTACGACGCCCACAGTTCCGGCCAGATTCTCAGGCTTGAAGAGTTCCCGACGTACCATGCGGCCATAGTCCGGGAAGTGGTCGCGGCCGACAACGTCTACACGGATCCCCGGACCATGGCCTTCGCCTCGTCCTACCTCGCGCCCCACGGCATCGAGTCCATGCTCGACGTGCCTGTGCAGATCGAAGGCGAACTCGCCGGCATCATTTCCTTCGAACACACCGCAAGCCCACGAGCCTGGCAGCCCGACGAAATCACCTTCGCCGGCCGCGTGGCCGATCAGGTGGCGCTGATCATGGAGAACAAGCGCAGGCGCATGGCCGAGGAGCGGCTCAGGGAGGCCCACGCCGAACTGACCAGGAACTTCCGCTTCACGGAGGTGCTTCTCGACGCCATCCCCATCCCCCTGTTCTACAAGGACTCGAACCTGCGCTACCTCGGCTGCAACCGAGCCTTCACGGAGGTCATGGGCGTAAGCCGCGAGGAGATCCAGGGCAAGACCACCCGGGACTTGTGGCCCGACCTTTCACCCACCTATGAGGATAACGACCGCTACCTGCTGCGCGGCGCACCCAGAAGCACCTACGAGGCCAAGGTCCGCGACAAGGATGGAAGCCTGCGCGAGGTCATCTTCGCCAAGCAGGTCTTCTTCGACGAGCGCAACCGCACGGACGGCATCATCGGCTCCTTCGTGGACATCACGGAGCGCATCCGTTCGGAAAAGGAGTCGCAGCGCCTGCGGACATTGCTGTCGAACATCATCAACTCAATGCCGTCCATGCTCATCGGCGTGGACGCCGACGGCCGCATCGCGCAATGGAACCAGCAGGCGGCCAGCGTGACGGGCATCGACGAAGATGAGGCCAGAGGCAAACCCCTCGGGCAGATCGTGCCGTGGCTCGAACCGGAGATGCGCAGGATTCGTCAGTCCATCGCCGACAAGAAGCCCTTTTTCGAGGGGAAACTGCGCAGAATCGTGGACGGGGAGACGCTCTTCGAGGACGTGACCATCTACCCCCTCATCAGCAACGGCGTGGAGGGCGCGGTCATCCGCATCGACGACGTGACGGACAAGGTCCGCATCGAGGACGTGCTGGTCCAGTCGGAAAAGATGCTCTCCGTCGGGGGCTTGGCAGCCGGCATGGCCCACGAGATCAACAACCCGCTGGCGTCCATCATGGGCAACGCCCAGGTCCTGGAGACACGCCTGACCCAGCCCCTGCCGCAGAACGCGGCCGCGGCCCGGGAGGCAGGCATCACCATGGAGGCCCTGCGCACGTACCTGGAGTTGCGGGGCATCCCGAAAATGCTCCTGTCCATCCGCAGCTCGGGGGCCCAGGCGGCCCAGATCGTCAGCAACATGCTCAGTTTCAGCCGCAAGAGCGACGCGGCCCTCGTCCCGGAGGACATCACCGCCATCCTGGACAAGACCCTGGAACTGGCCAGCACGGACTACAACCTCAAAAAGAACTACGACTTCAAGAAAATTCAGATCGTCAGGGAGTACGAACCGGGCCTGCCCATGGTCCTGGGCTCCGCGAGCAAGCTGCAGCAGGTCTTTCTGAATCTTTTCCGGAACGGAGCCGAAGCCATGGGGGAAAAAGGATACCCCGAAGGGCAGGGCCCGCTCTTCACCCTGCGGGCGCGAAGCAATCCGCCCTGGGTGCGGATCGAGCTTGAGGACAACGGCCCGGGGCTTGAGGAACCGGTGCGCAAGCGCATCTTCGAGCCGTTCTTCACCACCAAGCCCGTGGACAAAGGCACCGGGCTTGGCCTGTCGGTATCCTACTTCATCGTCACCGAGGACCACTCGGGCGTGATGAGCGTGCAGACCGCCGTGGGCGAATGGACGCGCTTCGTCATCGACCTGCCCGCCGCACCCCGCCGCAAATGAAAACGGCAGGCCCGGGGGCCTGCCGCAATCTGACGCACGCGCTTTCCGCAGCAACTAGCGGGAATAGACCTTGAGCTGATCGCCGGGTCGGATGTGACTGTTGGCCGCCAGCTTGTTCCAGCTGAGCAGGTCCTCGGCGCTCACGCCGAAACGCTTGGCGATGGACCACAGGGTGTCGCCCTGCCGGACCTGATAGCTGACCAGTTCCTTGCGCACGGTCTGGGCCTGGGCCTGGGCCTTTTTGGTTTCCTCGCGTCCCGCGTCGGGCACGAACAGCTTCTGGCCGACCTTGAGGGTTGCGGAGCCTTTCATGCCGTTGGCTTGAAGCAGGGTCGAGGGATCGGTCTCGAACTGCTTGGCTATGGACCACACGCTGTCGCCCTGTCGAACCACGTAGTTGGCCCGCTTGGAAGCCCACTTCTTCGTCTCGGCCACGGCGGGAGCGCCTTCGCCCGAAGCCTGGCCGGGAACGCGCAAGACCTGCCCCACGCTCAGTTTCTTGACCGTGTTGGCCTTCTGCAGATCCTTGACCGGAACGTTGAACTTCTTGGCCACGCCCCACCAGGTATCGCCGGGCTGCACCCTGTGGCTGGCGTACTCCGTGCGTTTGACGATGACCGGCTTCTTCAGGAACTCCTCGGCCTTGGCCACGAGGTGGCCGGGCACCGCGACCTGTATGGACCGCGTGGGCGGCGCCTCCTGCTTGCGCAGGGCGGGGTTCAGCTCCCGGAAGGACTTCCAGTCCATGCCCATGCTTTTGGCCATGGCCTGCAGATCCGTACCCGGAGCGGCCTTCAGCTTGGAAGGAGTCGCGGGCCGTCTGTCGAAATCGAGGGGCTCGAAGCCCAGTTTCTCAAGGTTCCTGGCCACCTTGACCAGGGCGAGAAACTTGGGGACGTACAGTTTCGTTTCCTTCTTCAGGTCCTCGGAAGCTTCGCACAGGGTGAAATAATCCTCGCTGCCGGTCTTCTTCAGGGCCCGACCCACCGCACCCTCGCCGGCATTGTACGCCGCCAGGGCCAGGGGCCAGTCCCCGAACTCCGCATACAGCTTCTTCAGGTACGCGATGGCCGCCTCGGTGGACTTGTACGGGTCGCGCCGCTCGTCCACCCAGCTGTCCACGGTCAGCCCGTAAATCCTGCCGGTCTGGGGCATGAACTGCCAGATGCCGCCGGCGCCGGCCGGGGAGACGGCGAAGGGGTTGAAACCGCTCTCGGCGAAAGGAAGGTAGATGAGGTCCTCGGGCAGGCCTTCGGCCAGAAAACGCGCCCGGATGTGCGGCAGATAGGGCTGGGCCCTCTTGAGCCACCCTTCCATGGTCCCCCGATGGGAATGGGCGTAGTAGTGAAAATAGCGCTGGACTTCCGCATTATCATCGGTATCCAGAGCGACAGGAAAGGACATCTGCGCATCGAGGATGCTTTTTTCCTCGGCGGACAGCTCACTGCCCGCGGGAATGTCCTCCCGGCCCTGCAGGACATCGACGTAGTCGACATCCTCGTCCTGGGCCGAAACTTCCTGGGTGGCGTTGCCGGAGTCGGGGGATGCGTCCTCTGCCTCTCCGGCGTCCTGCGCCGTCACGTCCACACCCGGTCCGACAGAGGCCGGGTTCTGGGCCTGCTTTGCGGGCATACACCCGGCAAGGGCCAGCAGGACGGCGAGCAGGATCACTCGTATATCGACTGTCAAAACAATCTCCTGGTCAAATGTTGGCCCCTGGGACGCGAAAAATCCATCCCAGCGAGATCGAGCATTTTGCCCTGCTACAGAAAAAAAACCGAAATTGCAAACCCGCCAGCCCGGCTCATCACGGATCAGCACATGAACGAAAATTCCGACCTCAGAAGCCATCTGACCCCCGGCCGCAAGCCCGTCCTCGAACTTCTCCGCACACGTCCCGAGGTCCTCGACACGGTCTTCCTGGCCGAGGACGCGCCCGGCCTGGGGGACGTCCTCGGGCAATGCAAGGAGGCCGGCGTGCGCTTCCGCAAGGTACGCCGCGCCGAACTGGACCGCATGTTCCCCGGCAACCACCAGGGCGTGGTGGGCCGTTTGCGTGGGCGGCAACTCGTGGAGCTGGACAGCCTCATCGCCGAAGCCGGCCGCTGCCCCTTTCCCCTCATCCTGGCTCTCGACCAGGTTCAGGACCCCGGCAACGTCGGCACCCTGGCCCGCACCCTGCTGGCCCTGGGCGGGGCCGGCCTTCTGTTCCCGCGCGACCGCACGGCCTTCATCGGCCCGGCCGCGGCAAAGGCGGCGGCGGGAGCCCTGGACCGGCTGCCCCTGTGCCAGGTGGTCAACCTGGCCCGCGCCCTGGACGCCTGCACCGAAGCGGGCCTGACGATTTACGGCTCCGCCGCAGGACCGGCAAGCACGGACCTCTTCACGGCCAGGCTCGATTTCCCGGCGGTGCTGGTGCTCGGCAACGAGGACAAGGGAATGCGCCCGAACGTGGGCAAGCGCTGCGCGGCCATGCTCTCCATCCCCATGCGGGGCGGGTTCGACTCCCTGAACGTGGCCCAGGCGGGGGCCATGATCATGACGGAGATGCTGCGCCGAAGAAGCTGAAGGCGGGAGGCTACTTGATGTACTGAGGGAAGTTCAGGAACACGTCCTGGGTGAAGGTGATCATCTTGTCCATGATCCATGGGAAGGAAATGAGCAGCGCCACGAAGACGGCGATGATCTTGGGCACGAAGGTCAGCGTCATCTCCTGAATCTGGGTCGCGGCCTGCAGGATGCTGACCAGCACGCCGACCCCCAGTCCCACGCCCAGCATGGGCAGGGAAATGGCCAGGGTCAGTTCGATGGACTGCCGCGCGAAACCTATCACGAATTCTGGGGTCATGGGTTCACTCCTTGACTCGGGCTAGACGAAACTGTTGACGAGGGAGCCGATGAGCAGGTTCCAGCCGTCGACCATGACGAAGAGCAGGATCTTGAACGGCAGGGACACCATGACCGGCGGCAGCATCATCATGTCCATGGACAGAAGGATGCTCGCCACGACCATGTCGAGGATCAGGAACGGGATGTAGATCAGAAACCCGATCTGGAAGCCCGTCTTGAGCTCGCTGATGACATAGGCCGGAATGAGGACCATGGTCGGGACCTCTTCCTTGTTCTTGGGCCGCTCCAAGCCCGTGATGGAAAAGAACACGGACAGGTCCTTTTCCCGGGTGTGCTTGAAGAGGAACGTCCTGAGGGGTGTCTCGGCCCGTTCGATGGCCACGTCGTACCCGATCTCTTCCTTCAGGTAGGGCTGCAGGGCCGTGTCTTTGATGGTCCGTCCCGTGGGCATCATGATGACCACGGTCATGAAGATGGCCAGCGAGGCCAGGACCTGGTTCGGCGGCATCTGCTGGGTGCCCATGGCCTGCCGCAGGAAGTGGAAGACGATGATGATGCGGGTGAAGGACGTGACCGTCAGCACGATGGCGGGGGCCAGGGACAGGACCGTCAGCAGGGCCATGACCTCCAGGGCCACGGCCACCTTCTGGGGCTCGGCCTGGGCGCTGGACAGGGACAGGGACAGGGACGGGACGCTCGGGGCCTGCTGGGCCAGGGCCACCAGGGGAAAGAGCAGGAGAAGGCTAGGAAGAAGAATCCTGGCCGCTTTCACGCTCCAGTGCGGTCTGAAAATCCGGGGTGGGGTCATGGTCTGCCTTGTGCTCCGCGATCAGGTTGATGCCGGCGTCGGTGACGCCCAGCACCAGAAGCCTATTCAAGAAGCGGACCACCACCAGCTGTTTGCGCGGGCCGAGAGCCACGCGCTCCTCGATCCGCAGGGCGCCGGCCCCGCGGCCCTGCAGGCGTGCGGCCAGCCCGAAACGCTTGAGGAGCGCCAAGGCCAGAAAAATGAGCCCGAGGATGAGCAGCAGCGCCGCCGCCATCTTGACGGCGGCCAGCCCCAGCCCCGCGCCTGCGCCTGTCAGGGTTGCGTTATCCAAGCTGCTTCACCCGCTCGATGGGGCTGATGATGTCCGTCAGGCGAACGCCGAACTTCTCGTTGATGACCACGGCCTCGCCGCGCGCCACGAGCTTGCCGTTGACCAGGATCTCCAGGGGCTCGCCGGCCAGCTTGTTCAGTTCGATGACCGAGCCCTGCCCGAGCTGCAACAGTTCGTTGATGAGGAGCTTGGTGCTGCCGAGCTGGGCCGAGACCTCCAGCGGGATGTCGAGGATGAAATCCAGGTCCTTGCGCAGGTTGTCGGGTTTGGGGGCCTTGGCCTCGCCCGTCAAATCTTTGTATTCAAAATCCCGACTCTGGGCGGAAAGCTGCTTCTGCTTCTTTTCGCGCTGGATTTTGCCCTCCTCCTCGTCGGCCAGGGCCTTGGCCCATTCCTCGGCCAGGGCCTGGTCCGAGCCGCCCGCCTCCTGCTCCTTGAGGGCCGCGCTCCAGGCGTCGGCCAGGTCCTGCCCCTCTCCGCCGGCGGACTCCGCGGTGCTCTGCTCTTCGAGGGCTGCGGCCCACTCCGCCGCCAGTTTGTCCTGATCTTCGACCATACCGTACCCCTAGTAATTGAGTTCCTGTTCCTTGATGACCTTGAAGGCCTTGTTTCCCTTGACGAACCCCGGCTGTCCCAAAAATTTGAGCACGCCCTGGATGCGGGCCGTGAGGAGATCGTCCTCGTCCTGATCCAGGAGCAGGATGTCCCCGACCTTGAGGTCGAGAAGCTGCCGGCCGGTCATCTGCGTCGTGCCGAAGGTCACGCCCACGTCCACGGGCGTCTCCATGAGCCGGTCCCGGAAGCGCGAGATCCAGGCGTGGTCGATTTCCAGGCGCTCGGTCTGGAAGGCGGCGTACAGCTTGGACCGGATGGGCTCGATGGTGGCGTAGGGCAGGGCCAGGACCATGGAGCCCAGGGCGTTCTCCAGCTCCACCTCGAAGGAGATGACCACGACCACGTCGCTGGGCGGGACGATGGTCGCGAACTGCGGGTTGATTTCCGAGCGCAGGAGCTCGATGCTGACCTCGTGCACCGGCCGCCAGGCGTCCTCCAGGTTGGCCAGGATGATCTTGACCACCTTGACGATGATGGACTGCTCGATGGGCGTGAAGTCGCGCCCCTCGATCTTGGGCTGGCTGCCCGCCCCGCCGAAGAAGTTCTCGACCAGGGAGAAGACCAGACGCGTGTCGACCACCAGCAGGGCGTTGCCGCGCAGGGGCTCTATCTTGAAGATGTTGATGCTCGTGGGCACGGGCAGGGAGCGCATGAAGTCCCCGAACTTGGACATGTCGATGGAGATGGGGTTCACGTCCACCCGCTTGCGCATGGTGTTGGCCAGGGCGCTGGTGCACAGGCGCGAGAAGCGGTCGTTGATGATCTCGAGCACCGGCATGCGGCCGCGGATGATGCGGTCCTGGTTGGCCAGGTCGAAGGACACGACGCCGCTCTGATCCTCGACGACCTCCTCCTCGGTCTCGATCTCCCCGCCCGAGATGCCCCGCAGCAGGGCATCGACCTCGTCCTGGTTCAGGATCTTGCTCATAGACTTCCCGCAGGCCCTACTGGACCACGAATTCCGTGAAATATACGTTGAGCACCTTGCCCTTGCCCAGAATCTGGTTCAGGCGCTCGACGATCTGGTTCTTGAGTTCGATCTTGCGATCCATGCTGCTGATCTCCTCGAAGGTCTTGCTCGACAGCAGGAGCAGGAGCGTGTCCTTGACCTTGGGCATG
>JANJWV010000181.1 GCA_024709365.1 Desulfomicrobium sp.
GTGGAGCGCATCTCGGGCCCGAGCAGGGCGTCCACGCCGGGGAAGCGGTTGAAGGGCAGCACGGCCTCCTTGACGGCGTAGTAGCCGCCCTTGCGCATGTCCCAGGGTTTGAGGTCCCGGAGCTTCTCGCCCATCATGACCCGCGTGGCCAGCTTGGCCAGGGGCACGCCCGTGGCCTTGGAGACGAAGGGCGAGGTGCGCGAGGCGCGGGGATTGACTTCCAGGATGTAGATCTGCTCGTCCTTGAGGGCGAACTGGATGTTCATGAGGCCGACCACGCCGAGTTCCTTTGCCAGGGCCTTGGTCTGGCGATCGATCTCCTGAATCCACATCTTGCCCACGGTGTGCGGGGGCAGCACGCAGGCCGAGTCGCCGGAGTGGATGCCGGCCTCCTCGATGTGCTCCATGATGCCGGCCACATAGGTGTCTTCGCCGTCGCTCAGGGCATCGACGTCGATCTCGATGGCGTTCTCCAGGAACTTGTCGATGAGGATGGGGTGCTCGGGGGCCACGGTCACGTGCCTGTCGAAATACTCGCGCAGAGACTTGTCGTCGTAGACGATGTCCATGGCCCGGCCGCCCAGGACGTAGGAGGGACGCACCACCACGGGGTACCCGATGCGCGCGGCCACGACCAGGGCCTCCTCCACGCTCATGGCCGTGCCGTTGTTGGGCTGCAGCAGGTCGAGCTTCTTCAAGAGGGCCTGGAAGCGCTCGCGGTCCTCGGCGCGGTCGATGGAATCGGGGGAGGTGCCGAGGATCGGCACGCCCTCTCGCAGGAGTGGCACGGCCAGGTTGAGCGGGGTCTGGCCGCCGAACTGGACGATGACGCCCTCGGGCTTCTCCTGCTCGATGATGGCCAGCACGTCCTCGCGGGTCAGGGGCTCGAAATAGAGGCGGTCGGAGGTGTCGTAGTCGGTCGAGACGGTCTCGGGGTTGGAGTTGACCATGATGGACTCGATGCCCATCTCGCGCAGGGCGTAGGAGGCGTGCACGCAGCAGTAGTCGAACTCGATGCCCTGGCCGATGCGGTTGGGGCCGCCGCCGAGGATGACGACCTTGCGCTTGTCCGAGACGCGGGCCTCGTTCTCGGTCTCGTAGGTGGAGTAGTAGTAGGGGGTGTAGGCCTCGAACTCCGCGGCGCAGGTGTCGACGAGCTTGTAGGTCGGCAGGATGCCGGCCTCCTTGCGCATGTTGCGGATGTCGATCTCGCCGCGCTTCCAGAGGGTGGCCAGCTGCCTGTCCGAGAAGCCCATGGCCTTGGCCTGGCGCAGGACGCTGACGAACTCGGGGTTGTCCACGGTCAGGTTGCCCTGCAGGCCGACGTTCTTGAGCACGGCCTCGAAGTCGACGATGTCCTTGAACTGGCGGATGAACCAGGGGTCGATGGCCGAGGCCTCGAAGATGTCCTCCTCGGTCAGCCCGGCCAGCAGGGCCTGGCGGATCTGGAACAGGCGGCGCGAGTTGGGCTTGCGCAGCCCGGCCAGGATCTCCTCGGTGTCGGGGAGGCGGCCGTCGAAATTCTTGCCCAGGCCGGGGTAGCCGATCTCCAGGGACCGCAGGCCCTTCTGCAGGGCCTCCTTGAAGGTCCGGCCGATGGCCATGGTCTCGCCCACGCTCTTCATGGCCGTGGTCAGGTAGTCCTCGGCGCCCGGGAACTTCTCGAAGGTGAAGCGCGGGATCTTGATGACCACGTAGTCGATGGTCGGCTCGAAGGCGGCGATGGTCTCGCGGGTGATGTCGTTCTGCAATTCATCGAGGGTGTAGCCGATGGCCAGCTTGGCCGCGATCTTGGCGATGGGGAAGCCCGTGGCCTTGGAGGCCAGGGCCGAGGACCGCGACACGCGCGGGTTCATCTCGATGATCATCATCTCGCCGTTGGCCGGGTTGAGGGCGAACTGCACGTTGGAGCCGCCGGTTTCCACGCCGATCTCGCGCATGATGGCCAGGGAGGCGTCGCGCATCTTCTGGTACTCGTCGTCGGTCAGGGTCTGGGCCGGGGCCACGGTGACGGAGTCGCCGGTGTGCACGCCCATGGGGTCCAGGTTCTCGATGGAGCAGATGATGACGCAGTTGTCCTTCTTGTCGCGCACGACCTCGAGCTCGTATTCCTTCCAGCCCAGAAGCGACTCCTCCAGCATGACCTCGGTGGTCAGGCTGGCGGCCAGGCCCTGCTGGGCGATGCGCTCCAGGTCTTCCTTGTTGTAGGCCACGCCTCCGCCCGTGCCGCCCAGGGTGAAGGCGGGGCGGACGATGATGGGGAACTTGAGCTTCTCGCCCCACTCGCGCACGTCGTCCAGGGAGCGGGCGATGCCGCTCTTGGGCACCTTCAGGCCGATCTTCTCCATGGCCTTGCGGAAGAGCTGGCGGCTCTCGGCCTTCTTGATGGCCGGCAGGGACGCGCCGATGAGCTCCACACCGTACTTCTCCAGGACCCCGTTCTCGGCCACGGCCACCGCCGTGTTCAGGCCGGTCTGGCCGCCAAGGGTCGGCAGGAGGGCGCAGGGACGCTCCTTTTCAATGATGCGGGCCACGGTCTCGGGCTCGATGGGTTCGATGTAGGTCCGGTCGGCCAGGTTCGGATCGGTCATGATCGTCGCCGGGTTGGAGTTGACCAGGATCACCTCGTAGCCCTCTTCCTTGAGGGCCTTCAAGGCCTGGGTGCCGGAATAGTCGAACTCGCAGGCCTGTCCGATGACGATGGGGCCCGAGCCGATGAGCATTATCTTCTTGAGATCTGTTCTCTTGGGCATGTGATAATAAGGGGGGTTATATGTGTCGAAATGCCGTCCGGAGCGCGGGCGGCACTACAGCCGTCATGCCCGCACCGATGAGGCCCCAGTACACTAAACACTGAGTACGGGAAGGTCAAACACTGCGTTCATGCAAAATCCTGCCCAACCCGCCGCGCCTCACACGCCCCGGTTCCGGGCATCGCCGTCGTCGCCGGACGATTGACAAATTTCGGATGCAAGGCGCCGAAAGCGACGAAAATTTTTTCCACGGCGACACGTTTTTATCATTTACACACGATCATTCTTTTTCTTGACCAATCATCCGAATGATATTCATATCCCGCCGTCCGGGCTGTATCCCGCCAATCGCCCGTCCGGAGCCGGCCGGACGTGTTCGCACCCGGTTTCCCAATAATGGCAATCTTCATTGACGAAGATCCTTCAAAGAATTATATTCCTAAAAAGAGAGAGATCAAACCATGTTAGACAGCACAGACATTCAGATCCTGAACATCCTTCAAGAAAACGGGAAAATCACCAACGCCGAACTGGCCCGCCAGATCGGCATGGCGCCGTCGGGCGTCCTCGAACGCGTGAAAAAGCTGGAGCAGAAGGGCATCATCGCCGGCTACGAGGTCCGCCTGAACCCCAAGGCCCTGGGGATTTCCCTCTCGACCTTCATCCAGATCAAGACCTCCGACGCCGTGGGCAGCTCCGAGATAGGCCGCCAGCTGGCCGGGATCGACGAGGTGCAGGAAGTGCACTGGACCGCGGGCGAGTACAACTATCTCGTCAAGGCCCGGGTCAGCAGCACCGAGACCCTGGCCCTCCTGATGAAGAAATTCGGCGAGATCCCCGGGGTGCGCGACAGCCGCACCACGCTGGTCCTGGACACCCTGAAGGAAACGCAGGCCCTGTCGCTGCAGTTCATCGAGTGCAGGCAACCCAAGAAAACGACAAAATAACCCCCAGTACAGGAGACGAGGAATGGACAGTTCAGCTTTGGACAAAAAGATCCGCGAGCGCGGCAAGGAGTTCTTCGCCAGCATTTCCGGCGAGGCCCCTTCCATCTTCAACAAGGGCTGGTGGACCGGCAAGGTCATGGACTGGTCCATGAAGAACGAGAACTTCAAGGTTCAGCTTTTCCGCTTCGTCGACGTCCTGCCCTATCTGAACACCTCCGACTCCCTGACCCGGCACATCGACGAGTACTTCGCCGGCGACGACCAGGACGTGCCCAAGGTCCTCAAATGGGGCGCGGGCGCCATGGGCTCGGGCCTGGGCGGGAAGCTGGCAGCCGGCCTCATGGCCAAGACCATCCGCTCCAACATCGAGGGCATGGCCAAGCAGTTCATCATCGGCGAGAACACCTCGGACGCCATGAAGAACCTGAAGAAGATCCGCAAGGACGGCTTCGCCTTCACCGTCGACATCCTGGGCGAGGCCACGGTCAGCGAGATCGAGTCCGAAGCCTACCTGAATGAATATATGGAGCTCCTGGCCGCCCTCAAGAAGGAGCACTCCTCCTGGCCGGCCCTCGGCGTGGGCGAGTTGGACTGGGGACACGCGCCCAAGGTCAACATCTCGGTCAAGCCCACGGCCCTCTTTTCCCAGGCCTCGCCCAAGGACTTCGAAGGCTCCGTGCGCGGCATCCAGGACCGCCTGGCCACCATCCTGCGCAAGGTGAAGGAAATGAACGGCTTCATGCGCATCGACATGGAGCAGTACAAGTTCAAGGACATCACCCTTGAAGTGTACCGCCGCCTGCGTTCGAGCGAGGAATTCCGGGACTACCCGCACCTGGGCATCGTCCTGCAGGCCTACCTCAAGGACACGGACCAGGACCTGGCCGAACTCCTGGCCTGGGCCCGGGCCGAGAAGCTCCCCATCTCCATCCGCCTGGTCAAGGGCGCCTACTGGGACTACGAAACCGTCATCGCCAAACAGAACGGCTGGGACATCCCGGTCTGGACCGTCAAGGCCGACAGCGACGCGGCCTACGAGCGCCAGGCCAGGGTCATCCTGGAGAACCACGACATCTGCCACTTCGGCTGCGCCTCCCACAACATCCGCACCATCGCCGCGGTCATGGAGACGGCCAAGGAACTGAACGTGCCCGAGGAGCGCTACGAATTCCAGGTGCTCTACGGCATGGCCGAACCCGTGCGCAAGGGCCTGCTGAACGTGGCCAAGCGCGTACGCCTCTACGCCCCCTACGGCGACCTGCTGCCCGGCATGGCCTACCTTGTGCGCCGGCTGCTCGAGAACACGGCCAACGAGTCCTTCCTGCGCCAGTCCTTCGCCGAGGAGGCCGAGGTCGACCGCCTGCTGGAAAACCCGGTCCAGACGGCCGAACGCGAGAAGGCCTGCCGCGTGCCCAAGGCTGAAACCGAGGCCAAGGGCCTGCCCCGCTTCGAGAACGAGCCCTTCGCCGACTTCACCAAGGAGTCCGTGCGCAAGGCCTTCATCGACGCCGTGGCCCAGGTCCGCTCCCAGCTCGGCCGCGAATACCCGCTCATCATCGGCGGCAAGGAAGTGCGCACCTCCGACACCCTGCCCTCGGTCAACCCGGCCAACCCGAGCGAAGTCATCGGCACCATCTGCCAGGCGTCCACCAAGGAGATCGACCTGGCCATCGAGGCCGCCAAAAAGGCCGCCCCGGCCTGGAAGGCCCTGTCCCCCGAGGAGCGCGCCGGCTTCCTGCTCAAGGCCGCCGAGATCGCCCGCAAGGAGATCTTCACCCTCTCGGCCTGGCAGACCCTCGAAGTCGGCAAGCAGTACGACCAGGCTCAGGCCGACGTGGCCGAGGCCATCGACTTCCTGGAATACTACGCCCGCGAGATGATCCGCCTCGGCAAGCCCCAGCGCATGGGCCGCGCCCCGGGCGAGATGAGCCAGCTCATCTACCAGCCCAAGGGCATCGCGGCCGTCATCGCCCCCTGGAACTTCCCCCTGGCCATCAGCTGCGGCATGAGCGCTGCGGCCATCGTCGCCGGCAACCCGGTCCTGTACAAGCCGGCCGGGCCTTCCTCGGTGGTCGGCTTCACCCTGTCCGAGATCTTCCGCAAGGCCGGCCTGCCCGACGGCGTGTTCAACTATGTCCCGGGCCGCGGCTCGGTCATGGGCGACTACCTCGTCGAACACCCCGACGTCTCGCTCATCGCCTTCACCGGCTCCATGGAAGTCGGGCACCGCATCATTAACAAGGCCTCGGTAGTCCACCCCGGCCAGAAGCAGATCAAGAAGGTCATCGCCGAACTGGGCGGCAAGAACGCCATCATCATCGACGACGACGCCGACCTGGACGAGGCCATCAGGGAAGTGCTCCACTCGGCCTTCGCCTTCCAGGGCCAGAAGTGCTCGGCCTGCTCGCGCGTCATCGTGGTCGAGCCCATCTACGCCAAGTTCATCGAACGCCTGGTGGAAGGCGCCCGCTCCCTGGCCGTCGGCCCCGCCGAGGACCCGACCTACTTCATGGGCCCGGTGGTCGACGACAAGGCCCAGGCCAACGTCCTCAAGTACATCGAGATCGCCAAGAGCGAAGGCAAGCTTCTGGTATCCAGCTCCGCGCCGTCGAGCGGCTACTACGTGCCCCTGACCATCGTCGAGGGCATCACGCCCGAACACCGCATCGCCCAGGAGGAGGTCTTCGGCCCGCTCCTGTCGGTCATGAAGGTCAAGAACTTCGACCAGGCCATCGAGTGGGCCAACTCCACCCGCTACTCCCTGACCGGCGCCGTGTTCTCGCGCAGCCCCAGACACCTCGATCGGGCCCGCGCAGAGTTCAACGTCGGCAACCTGTACCTGAACCGCGGCTCCACCGGCGCCCTGGTCGAACGCCACCCCTTCGGCGGCTTCAACATGTCCGGCATCGGCTCCAAGGCCGGCGGCCCCGACTACCTCCTGCAGTTCATGGACCCGCGCGTGGTCTGCGAAAACACCATGCGCCGCGGCTTCGCCCCCATCGAGGCCGACGACGACTGGATCATCTGACGCGCTTCATCGATTCACTTCGCGGCTTGCCGGACACCTCTACGGCCAGCCATTTTTTTGTACGCACGATTACCCCCCCATGCCACGACAAAACATTGGTACGAAAAATCGCCCATCACGGAGTCCGGAAATCAGCAATCATCCGGAATGAGGCCGTGTCCCGCCATTGAAATTGAACAAAATTTCCTATATCGCCCATTTTCCGAATATTCACCAAAACAGAATCACCTCGGGTGAGCACCTTTCTCTTTTTGGAAAGAAATTGATTTCTAACCGGTTCTCATGTAGTCGTTTTTTACAAAATTTGCATAATTGTCCCGTCGTTACCGCTTCCGTCCCTTGTTTTTCCCGAAGGGGGTAATCCGGATTCTCCGGTTCCATATCTCACCCAAACCGGTCCGCCGTCTGCGGACCCAAGGGCTCTGCAACCTGAAGGAGGACTTCATGAAGAGAAAGCTGTTCACACTTGGATTCCTGACCCTGGCCCTCGTGGCGCTGACCCTGGGGTCGGCCTGGGCGAAGACCGTCCGCATCGGCCTCATGTGCCCCCTGACGGGCTCCTGGGCCAGCGAAGGCCAGGACATGAAACAGATCGTCGAGCTGCTCGCGGCCGAGACCAACAAGGCCGGCGGCATTAACGGAGATCAGGTCGAGATCGTCATCGAAGACGACGGCGGCGACCCGCGCCAGGCCGCACTGGCAGCCACCCGTCTGACCACCAAGGAAATTTCCGCCGTCATCGGCACCTACGGTTCCTCCGTGACCGAAGCCTCCCAGAACATCTACGCCGAATCCGGCATCCTGCAGGTCGCCACTGGCTCCACGGCCATCCGCCTGTCCGAGAAGAACCTGCCCCTCTTTTTCCGCACCTGCCCCCGCGACGACGAGCAGGGCATGGTCGCCGCCAAGACCCTGAGCACCCTGGGCTTCGCCAAGATCGCCATCCTGCATGACAACACCTCCTACGCCAAGGGCCTGGCCGACGAAGCCAAGTCGCTGCTCGAAAAGGAAGGCAAGACCATCGCCTTCTTCGACGCCCTGACCCCCGGCGAGCGCGACTACAACGCCATCCTGACCAAGCTGAAGTCCGCCGCCCCCGACGTCATCTTCTTCACCGGCTACTACCCCGAAGCCGGCATGCTGCTGCGCCAGAAGATGGAAATGGGCTGGAAGGTGCCCATGCTCGGCGGTGACGCCACCAACAACCCCGACCTGGTCAAGATCGCCGGCAACAAGGCCGCCGAAGACTTCATGTTCCTGAGCCCGCCCGTCCCGGCCGACCTCGACACCCCTGAGGCCAAGGCCTTCATGGAAGCCTACAAGGCCAAGTACGGCACCGCTCCCGGCTCCGTCTGGGCCGTGCTGGCCGGCGACGCCTACCGCGTCATCGTCGAAGCCATCGCCAAGTCCAAGGAGACCGCCGGCGAAAAGCTCGCCGCCTACCTCAAGACCCAGCTCAAGGATTTCTCCGGCCTGACCGGCAAGATCTCCTTCAACGAGAAGGGCGACCGCGTTGGCGACCTGTACCGCGTGTACAAGGTCGACGCCGCCGGCGCCTTCGTCCTGCAGCCGTAAACGCCAAGGGCTCCCCCCGCGCGGGGGAGCCCTTTCCCATCAACACCTTGCCCTGGCGTTCATCATGGAAGAATTTTTTCAGCAGCTGACCAACGGTCTGGCGGTCGGAGGGATCTACGCCCTCATCGCCCTGGGCTACACCATGGTCTACGGGGTCATGAAGCTCATCAACTTCGCCCACGGAGACCTTTTCACCATCGGCGCCTACCTCGGCCTGACCCTGCTGGTGTCATTCGGCCTCTTCGACAAGATCGGACCGCTCCCGGCGGTGATCCTGCTGGCCGTCATGGTCATGGTCCTGGTGGCCATCATCGGCGCGATCCTCGAACGGGTGGCCTACAAACCCCTGCGGCATTCGCCGCGGCTTTCGGCCGTGGTCTCGGCCCTGGGCGCGTCCATCTTCTTTCAGAACGCGATCATGGCCATCTACAGCCCCAAATTTCTGGTCTACCCCCACGACATCCTGCCCAAGGCCGCCGTCAACATCCTGGGGCTGGACATCCCGATCATGCGCATCATCCTGTTCCTGACGTCCCTTCTGCTCATGCTGGCCCTCTACTTCTTCATCCAGAAGACCAAGATCGGCACTGCCATCCGCGCCGCGGCCATCGACCAGGGCGCGGCCAAGCTCATGGGCATCAACGTGGACCGCGTGATCATGCTCGTCTTCTGCATCGGCCCCGCCCTGGGCGGCGCGGCCGGGCTCATGGTCGGGCTCTACTACGGGCAGATCAACTTCAGCATGGGCTGGATGTACGGCCTCAAGGCCTTCACCGCCGCCATCCTGGGCGGCATCGGCAACATCCCCGGCGCCATGGTCGGCGGGCTGCTGCTGGGCGTCATCGAAGCCCTGGGCGCGGCCTACATCTCCATCGCCTGGAAGGACGCCATCGCCTTCTGCGTCCTGATCCTCATCCTCATCGTCAGGCCCACGGGCCTGCTGGGAGAAAGGGTGGCTGAAAAAGTATGAAATCGAGCAAAATCCTCTACCTCGTCTTCGCCGCGGCCATGGCCACATGCCCGTTCTTCCTCAACGCCTACTGGACGGACGTCTTCAACAACGTCGGCCTGTACGCCATCCTGGCCCTGAGCCTCAACGTCATCCTCGGCCACTGCGGACTCTTCCACATGGGACACGCCGCCTTCTACGCCATCGGCGCGTACACCGCGGCCATCCTGAACACCATGTACGGCGTCCCCGTGCTCTGGCTCATGCCCCTGGCCGGCATCCTGGCCGGGCTGTTCGCCATGATCGTGGCCCGGCCCATCATCCACCTGCGCGGCGACTACCTGCTCATCGTGACCATCGGCATCGTCGAGATCGTGCGCATCGCCCTCATCAACAACGTCTTCGACATCACCGGCGGCGCCAACGGCATCTTCGGCATCAGCCGCCCTTCGGTCTTCGGGTTCAAGATCTCCAAGCCCGAACACTTCTTCTACCTCATCTGGGGCTTCGCCGCCCTGACCATCTTCCTCCTCATGCGCCTGGAGCACTCCCGCTTCGGCCGGGCGCTCCTGTACATCAAGGAGGATGAGGTCGCGGCCGGCGGCAGCGGCATCAACGTGGCCCACCACAAACTCGTGGCCTTCATCATCGGCGCGGTCTGGGCCGGCATGTGCGGCACCATCTACGCGGCCAAGATGACCATCATCGCGCCGGAGTCCTTTTCCTTCGCCGAGTCCGTCATCCTCTTCACCATCGTCATCCTGGGCGGCTCGGGCAGCATCCCCGGCGTCATCCTCGGGTCCTTCCTGCTCGTGGGCCTGCCCGAAGTGTTCCGCGGCCTGGCCGAGTACCGCATGCTGGTCTTCGGCGCGGCCATGGTCCTCATGATGATCTTCCGCAACCAGGGCCTGCTGCCCCCCGGCCCGAAACGCTACGACGTCGCGGCCAGGCTCCAGGCGGGAGGTGCGCAGTGACCCTCCTCTCCGTCGACAACCTGAGCAAGAGCTTCGGCGGCCTCATGGCCGTGAACGACGTCACCTTCGAGGTGGAGTCTGGCAGCATCGTCGGCCTCATCGGCCCCAACGGGGCGGGCAAGACCACGGTCTTCAACCTCATTACCGGCAACTACCAGCCCAACACCGGCACGGTCCTCTTCGACGGGCAGAACCTCGTCGGGCTGCCCACCCACACCATCGTGGAAAAGGGCATTGCCCGCACGTTCCAGACCATCCGCCTGTTCCAGAACATGACGGTCCTGGAGAACGTCCTGGCCGGAGCCCACTGCCGCATGCGCGCCGGGTGCATCGCTGCCATGCTGCGCACGCCCGCGCAGCGCCGGGAAGAGGAAGAGGCCATGCGCCAGGCCATGGGGGAACTCGAGTTCGTGGGCCTGGGCAAGGAGTGGCAGAACAAGGCCAAGAACCTGTCCTACGGCAATCAGCGCCTCCTGGAGATCGCCAGGGCCCTGGCCACAAAGCCCAAGCTCATCGTGCTCGACGAGCCCGCGGGCGGCATGAACGATCAGGAGACCCAGGAACTCATCACCCTCATCCGCGCCATCCAGGACCGCGGCATCACGGTGCTCCTGATCGAACACGACATGGGCCTGGTCATGCGCGTCTGCTCGTCCCTGGTGGTGCTTGAGCACGGGGCCAAGATCGCCTCCGGAACCCCCGCAGAAATCCAGTCCAACCCAAGGGTCATCGAAGCCTATCTCGGCGCCGACTCCGAATAAGGTATCCGCCATGCTGCTCAAAATCGAAAACCTGCGCGTCAACTACGGCAATGTCGAAGCCCTGCACGGCATCAACCTCGAAGTGAACGAGGGCGAGATCGTGACCATCCTCGGCGCCAACGGAGCCGGAAAGTCCACCACCCTGAACGCCATCAGCGGCCTGGTGCAGATCACCGGCGGAGGGATCTTCTTCCAGGACACCGCCCTCCACAAGCTCCCGGCCCACGAAATCGTCAAGCTCAAGATCACCCAGAGCCCCGAAGGCAGGCGCGTCTTCACGACCCTGACGGTGCAGGAGAACCTGATGCTCGGGGCCTTCACCTCGGTCAACACAGAGCGCATCCAGAAGAGCCTGAAGTGGATCTACACCCTCTTCCCCCGCCTGGAGGAGCGACGCAGGCAGCTGGCCGGAACCCTGAGCGGCGGCGAGCAGCAGATGCTGGCCATCGGCCGGGCGCTCATGGCCAACCCCAAGATCCTGCTCCTGGACGAACCGAGCCTGGGTCTGGCGCCCATCCTGGTCAAATCCATCTTCGACACGGTCAGGGAGATCAACAAATCCGGCGTGACGGTCATTCTCGTAGAGCAGAACGCCAAGGCCGCCCTCAAACTCGCCGACCGCGGCTACGTCATGGAAGTGGGCAACATCGTGCTGGCCGACTCTTCCGCCAACCTGCTCCAGAACGAACAGGTCCAGAAGGCCTACCTGGGCGGCGGGCACTAACCCCTTTCAGCGCAGAGCGGAAAAAGGAAAGCCACGCCGGTTCCGCCGACGTGGCTTTTTCATTGCCGCACGACAACGCAGGCGCGAGCCGTCATTCTCTGCCCAGGCGGCAGACGATCTCGAACTCCTCCTGCGTGACCGGCATGACCGACAGCCGCGAGCCCTTCTTCAGGAGTTCCATCCGCTCCAGCCCCTTGACCCCGCGCAACGCGGCCAGCGGGACAGGACTCGCAAACTTCTCCACGAACTGCACATCGACCATGAACCACAGGGGCTTCTCGGGCGTGGACTTGGGATCGAAGTGCCTGTCCTCGGGATTCCAGGCCGTGTGGTCCGGGTACGCCTCCCTGGCCACCCTGGCGATGCCCGCCACCGAAGGGGTCGTCACGCTGTGGTAAAACAGGATCAGGTCGCCCACGCTCATGCCGTCGCGCATGAAATTGCGCGCCTGGTAGTTGCGCACCCCGTCCCAGCTCGTGGTGCCTTCGGGCAGGGCCGCCAGATCGTCGATGGAAAAGCACCCGGGTTCCGTCTTCATGAGCCAGTATTTCATCGCAGCCTCCCCGACTGAAATTTTCCCGCACTGTCCCAGATTCGCGCAAGGTCGGCAACAACCCGCCTTGCGCCGCAGATACAAAAAAGGCTTCCCCCGCGGACGGGAGAAGCCTTTGAGGCGCATATCAGACCCGATTCTACCAGTTGGAATCGGCGAAGGGGTCCTGGGAACCGCCGGAGAAGCCGAAATCGGTTCCGGCAGCAACTTCGGCGGGAGCGCCGGCGGCGGGGGCGGCGCCGGCGGCAGCGGCCACACCGGCCACGCCGGCAACCACGACACCGGTCTTCTTCACTTCATCGACTTCCTTCAGCAGGGCTTCGAGCTTGCCGGTGAATTCGACGATGCGGGCTTCGGTGGTCACGAACAGGGCTTCGGCTTCGCCCTTCTTCTGGCCTTCGAATTCCTTGACCTTGGCGGTCAGGGCGGCGATTTCGGCGTCCTTGGCAGCCAGAGCCTTGGTCAGCTCATCGATCTTGGCGGCCTTGGCGTTGATCTGACCCTTGTAGTCGGCCAGCTTGGCGAACACTTCGTCCACTTCGGTCTTGGCCTTGACGGGCATGGGGGCCACGGAGACGGACTGACCCAGCTCGACCACCTGTCCCTTGGACATCTTGGTCAATTCGGGGTGCTGCTCGTAAATCCAGGCCTTGGCCAGGGCGGCGGCGAAGGGCACGGAATCGGCATCCAGATCCTTCTGGGTCAGGTAGCCAAGCATCTCGGCCACATTGGCGCTGCCATCACCCTTCAGATAGGCCACAAACGTATCCATGGGAAAAATCTTGCGAGCTTCAGACATGGTGTCCTCCTTTAATTAAATAACAAAGATTTTATCGTCTTCGATGAGCTTTTCGCCGATGGGCAAACGACCTACGTACCTGGCGTAAATGAGCGCCGTGGTACGGTACACCAAGTGCCCCAGCTTGGACCAGGGCAGGTACCCGATAAGCATGAAGATGCTGACCAGGTGCACGTAATAGGTGAAGAAGGCCAGGGGGGCCACACCGGCCAGTCGGAACACTTCCGAACCGATGCCGGTCAGGGTCACGACCCAGATCACGCCGAGCAGATACCAGTCGTAGTAGTTCGACCGGGATTTCGCGGTGTCCGCGTTGAGGCGGCGACGGGTCAGCAGGGTCAGGCCGGTCACCAGCAGGACGGCGCCCACGTTGGCCAGGATCTTGACCGGGCTCCACAGGGGCATGGGCGTATGCCCGAGAGGCGCGATGAAGTGCACGACCTTGCCGCCCCAGTGGCTCACAGCCACGATGGTGGTGACGATGGCGCACGCCACGAAGCCGTAGAACAGGATCTGGTGGCCCTTGACGCGCTCTTCGTCGGCCGGGCTGTCCACGCAGTTCTTGAACCTGGAGTGCTGCAGGATGTCGTACTTGACGGTGTCGATGATGGCGTCCTTCAGGCTCGGCTTCTTGTAGCCGAGAACAAAGGTCTGCCCCACCGTCGCCTTGAAGCCGTCGATCATGTTCTTGATGCCCATGCCGAAGCACAGACACACGCACAGGAACAGGAGCACGAACACCGGATCGATGGTGAAGTCACCGGGGAAGAGGTTCCCGTAGACGATCTTGCCGTCTTCGGTCAGCGGGAAGAAGGTCCCGAGCATGGCGGCCCGGATCATCCAGATGATGGCGAAGAGGGCGGCCGGAATGCCTGCCAGGATGGGCAGGTGCTTGGGCGAACTCATCCACGTGCCGATGATGGTCGGGGCGACGAGCTTGCGGTACGCCATGTTGCGCAGGGCCGACATGAGATCGCCCGGCTTGGCACCGCGGGGGCACAGCTCGGAGCAGTTGCCGCAGTTGTGGCACAGCCAGATGTCGATGTCGTTGACGAGCTTGTCCTTGAGACCCCACTGCGCCCAGACCATTTCCTTGCGAGGATACGGATTGTCGGCGGGAGACATGGGGCATGTGACAGAGCAGGTCGCGCACTGGTAGCACTTCTTGAGGTCCGCACCACCCACCTCCTGCAGTTCCTTGACGAACTGCAGATTAGGCTCGATTTTCACAGTTTTGGACATACATGCTCCTCCTAGTATCCCTTGAACGGGTTGGGGCCGAGCTTGGTGATCGCATCGACGAACTCGTCGATCATGCCGGGCACCTTGTCGTATTCGTCGATGGCCACCTGCATCTGCTGCACCCGTTCGGTTTCGATGCCGAGTTTGCCCAGGGTCTCGCCGATGTTGGCCATGCGGCGGTTGCACAGCTCGGAACCCTTGACGAAGTGGCACTGGTAGTCTTCGCCGTACTTGCAACCCAGGAGCAGACATCCGTCCGTGCCCTTGGACATGGCGTCCGCGATCCAGATGGTGTTCACGGAGCCGAGACAGCGGACCGGGACGATGCGGACGTACGGGCTCCACTTCTTGCCGCGCAGGGCGGCCATGTCGAGGGCCGGGTAGGCGTCGTTCTCACAGGCCAGGATGAGCATGCGCGGGCCGCCCACGGCCATGTCGTCAGGCACTTCGACCTGCTTGATGGCGGAACCGATCTGGTCGACGTTGTAGTTGTCGAAGAAGATGACGCGTTCCGGGCAGGCGCCCATGCACGTGCCGCAGCGACGGCAGCGCGAGGTGTTGGGCATCGGGTTGCCCTTCTCGTCCTCGTCCAGGGCGCCGAAGGGACATTCCTCGGTGCAGCGTTTGCACTGCGTGCAGCGCACCAGGTTGAACCTGGGGTAGGACAGGTCGCCCGAACGGGGATGGACGGCCATGCCGCGGTTGGCGGACTCGAGGCACTGGATGGCCTTGAGGGCCGCGCCGGCCGCGTCGGTCTCTGTCGTGGACAGGGTCATGGGCTGGCGCACGGTGCCGGCGGCATAGATGCCGGTGCGGCGGGTTTCGTACGGGAAGCAGATGTAGTTGGAGTCGGCGTAGCCGCTGAAGAGCTCCAGGTCGGGCATGGCCGGACCCTGGCGGTATTTCAACTTGAGGATCGGGTCCAGGGCCGTGGTCGGCACCAGGGCCGTGGGCAGGACGAGCATGTCCACTTCGACCTCGATCTTGGAACCCAGCAGCGTGTCCTCCAGGACCACGACGATGTCGCCGTCGCCGCCGTCACGCACGTCGTTGATGACGCCCTTGGTCATCATGACGCTCGGGTCGTTCTGGGCGGCCTTGTAGTAGAGCTCGTTGATGCCGGGCACCATCATGTGCTCGTACACGACCATGGCCACGCCGCCGGGGATGAACTCGCGGACGTAGTTGGCCTGCTTGAGGGCCGTGACGGAGGTCAGCTCGGAGCTGTAGTAGAGGTGCTTGCAGGTGTCCTGCTTGCTGAAGTTGGTCTTGGGCGCGTCGTCGACTTCCTTGTTGGCAGCCGCGGCCAGGGCCGCAGCCTTGGCTTCGGCTTCCTTGGCCTCCTGCGGGATGAGCTTGTCGCCCACGCCGAGCAGGAACATGACCTTCTGGGGCTTGGCGCCGTCGCTCTTGCGCACGATGGCTCCGGCCTTGGCCATGGCCTCGAACTCGCGCGAGGTCACGACGTTCTTCAGCTTGCCGTAGCCCAGGGGCTTCAGCACGGCGGTATCCTGCGGGACCCAGCCAGTGGCCAGGACCACGGAACCGCACGGGATGACGCGCTCGTCACCACCGACGGACACCGTCGCCTCGTAGTTGCCCGGGGCGCCGGCGATGCTCACGACTTCACTCGAAAGCAGGACTTCGATCTTGTCGTTGCCGGTCACTTCGGCGATCTTCTTCTCCACTCCCGTGGGGTGAGCCGCGTCGTAGGGGTAGGAAAGGGGGATGGTCTTGTACATGGTCGCGGCGGCGCCGCCCAGCACATCCTTCTTTTCCACCAGCGTCACGTCGTAGCCGACGGAGGCCACGTTCTTGGCCGCGGTCAGGCCGGCCCAGCCGCCGCCGATGACCAGCACGCGCTTGACGACCTCGACCGAGTCCCCGGCAGGGATGTTGGCCTTCTGCAGCTTGACCACGCCCATGTTCACATAGTCGTTGGCCATCTTGTGCAGCAGCTCGGGCGTCTGTCCGGGCTGGACCTTCTCGCCGCTCGGGTCGGCGTAGCAGAGCACGCACTGCTCGCGCAGGTTGACGCGCTCGACCAGGACGCCCTCGCCGAACTTGTAGAAATCCCACTCAACGCGCGGCGACGTGCCGCAGATGCAGACGGCTTCGATCAGGCCGGCGTCGATGTCCTTCTGGATCATCGCACGTCCGTCGTCGCTCGCCAGGCGGGGATGAATCTTGACCACCGGACAGAGATCGCTCCATTTCTTCTGCACGCCTTCGCAGAGTTTCTGGATATCCAGCACTCCGCCAAGGCTCGATTCGTCAAAGTAAACACCAATCTTGTCGGCCATGTGCTACCTCCCTCTCACCGTCTGGATCGCTTTCATCGCTGCCCCGGTGGCAGACTGGGCCGACTTCATCACGTCCAGAGGTTGTTTGGCACAGCCAGCGGCGAAAATTCCCTTTTCCTCCCCGCCGATGATGAACCCTTCGGAGTCAACCGGGACATCGAGGGGTAGGGAAGCGCCGGCCAGGCTGGGCTGCATTCCTGTGGCCAGAACCACGAGATCGAAACGTTCGACGGACTTGCTGCCGGACACCGCGTCTTCCACGGTCACCCATACATCGTCGCCCGCCTTGTCCTGCTCGACGGCAGCGACTTTGCCCTTGACGGCAAAGGTCTTCTCGTCGGCCAGCACCTTCTTGGAAAAATTATCGTAACGACCGGGAGTACGCAGATCGATGTAGAAGATCGTGACTTCGGCGTCCGGATACTGCTCACGGACATACTGCGCCTGCTTCAGTGATGCTGCACAGCAGATGTAGGAGCAGTAGTGCAGATGATTCTCGTCGCGTGAACCGGCGCACTGCACGAAAGCGATCTTTTTCGGCTCACGGCCGTCGGAGGGACGCACGATCTTGCCGTTGGTCGGTCCGTAGGGCGAAGCCAGGCGTTCCATCTGCATGTTGGAAATGCAGTTCTTGACCTGTCCGGCGCCGAGGTTGGTCAGCTTGGTGACATCGTACGGCTTCCAGCCCGTGGCGATGACGATGGAACCGACGTTCAGCGTGACCGTCTTTTCCTCTTCGTTCAGGTCGAAGTAGTCGCACTTCTGGACCTTGGCCTTGTCGGCATCGCTCATCCCGGCCTTGTCGACGACGTAGCGCTGCGGGAAGGCGAACGGGGCGTCCATGTAGACGGGCTTGCGCGTGGCAAGTCCAAATTCGAAGTCGTTGACCACTTCCGAGTCGAGCGAGCTGCACAGATCGGAAAGATCGGGACTGCTGGGGCCAGCGTAGCGCGGCTTGATGCGGACGGTAACATCGTAGTTGCCGACCCCGCCTTCAACCTTGGTGACTTCGGCCAAGGTGAAAAACTTCACTTTGGGGTTGTTCTTGATTCGCTGATACTGGATTTCCAGGCCGCACGACGGTGGGCAGAGCTTCGGAAAATACTTGTTCAGCTGCATAACGCGTCCACCCAGAAATGGGGTCTTCTCTATGATGAAGACCTCATGACCGATCTCTGCGGCCTCAAGGGCGGCGGTGAGTCCTGCAAAACCACCACCTATGACAAGTATGCTGTTGCTAGCCATTAGATTCCTCCCAGAACACACATGTTGAAGGCCATAAAAATGAATAGAATGGCCCAAGCGTGATCTATAACTACCAGAGGTTACAGATCATGCATAGACCATTCTATATCCTGATACAGAAAAAAGGCTGCGGGTTGGACCCGCAGCCTTTTGGCCCATAAACTAGTCAGGGATGATCTGGTAGTAGTGTCTCTTGAAGATCTCGGTTTCACCAGTGGCCGGGTTGAACTTGGAGTTAACAAAGCACTTCCACTTGGCATCGTCCAGACCCATGAAGTCAGCACGATAGTAGAAACCGGGGTAACGGCTTTCCTGACGGAACCGGATGTGCTGCATGTGCAGACGAACGGTCCACAGTCTGTGGTACTGTTCCCAGCAGCGGAGCAGCTCGTGCAGGTCACGGGCGGCCAGCTTCTGGGAGTCTTCTTCCAGCATGTCGAGCAGGGCGAAGCCGGTGTCGAGCAGTCTGTCGGAAGTGGTGTACAGGGTGGCAACACCGCCGCCGTATTCATCGGTGGCCTTGATCAGGCGCATCATGAAGTTGTTCGGGGAGATGTAGTTCGGGTTGACGACCGGATCGGTGGACGCGCCCTTGAACTGCTCGTAGGTGTACCAGGGCTGATAGATTTCCTTCTTCAGCTGGTCGGCGGAGACGTTCAGCGTGGGGGTGAAGTCCTTGTGATCCAGGCAGTAGCGCACCATCTGCTTGCCGACGATGCGGCCTTCAGCGTGGGAACCGGAGGAGAACTTGTGACCGGAAGCGCCTACGCCGTCAGCGCAGGTGAACAGACCGTTGACCGTGGTCATGCGGTTGTAGACCTTGCCGTTGGCGGCCTTGACCTTGTATTCCTCGGGAACCCAAGGCTCGTTCGGGCCGGAAACCCAGATGCCGCAGCAACCGGAGTGGGAGCCGAGCAGGTAGGGTTCGGTGGGCATGATCTCGGAGCCGCGTTCTTCGGGCTTGATGTTCATGGCGGCCCACAGGTTGGCCTGGCCGACGCACATGTCGAGGAAGTCTTCCCAAGCTTCGGACTCAAGGTGCTTCTGCTCGGACTTGGACAGGGTGGCGAAGGTGGTCTGCAGGGCAGTGGCGGTGTCCATGTAGATGGGGCCGCGACCTTCGCGCATTTCGCGCAGCATCATGTGGTTACGCAGACAGGTCGGGATGACGTGACCCTTGGCGTAGCCGCGATCCTCGTAGGGCTTCAGCATGGCGCGGTTGGTGACGCAGTAGTCTTCACCCTTGGCGTTGGTGGCTTTGGCCTTGAAGAGCAGGAACCATGCGCCGACCGGGCCGTAACCGTCCTTGAAGCGGGCGGGGACGAAGCGGTTTTCCATCATGGTCATTTCGGCGCCGACCTGAGCACACATGGTGTAGGTGGAACCGGCGTTCCAAACGGGGTACCAGGCGCGGCCGAGGCCTTCACCGGTGGAGCGGGGGCGGTACACGTTGACGGCGCCGCCGCAGGCCACGGACATGGTCTTGGCCTTGATGATGTACACCTTGTTCTCGCGGACGGAGAAGCCCACGGCGCCGGCGATCTGATTCGGGACCTTGGCGTCGAGGAGCAGCTTCACGATGAACAGGCGCTCGATGTAGCGGTCGGAACCCAGGGCGTTCTTGGCGGCTTCAGCAACGATGACCTTGTAGGACTCACCGTTGATCATGATCTGCCAGCGGCCGGAACGGACAGGGGCGTCACCCTTGCGCAGGGCCAGGCCTTCCTTCTTGGCCTGGGCGCCGTCCAGGTTCTTGCCGTCCTTCTTGATCCAGCAGGGCAGGCCCCACTCTTCGAACAGATGGACGGAATCGTCGACGTGACGGCCCAGGTCGAAGATCAGGTCTTCGCGGACCAGGCCCATGAGGTCGGTGCGGACCATGCGGACATAGTCGTCGGACTCGTTTTCACCGATGTAGGTGTTGATGGCGGAAAGACCCTGAGCAACCGCGCCGCCGCGATCGATAGCAGCCTTGTCGACCAAGAGAATTTTGAGGTCGCCACCAACTTTGTCGGCCCAGCGAACTGCTTCGAAAGCAGTACCGCAGTTGCCCATACCACCACCGACCATAAGAATATCGGTGTCCATTTCAACGACTTCGGGTTCTGCGCAGGCAAGACCCTTGATCACGTCTTTAACAGGAATCTGAGGCATGTGTTCCTCCTGAAATTTCTTCGTTACAAAAGCCAGAGCTAGGCAACAGCGGACTTAAAGGTGACCTTCAGGTCAGCCTCACCAATTTCAATCTTCTTGCCGAGGGCTTCTTTCGGAGCCTTCAGAGCCGTCTCGGTGAACAGAAGTTCGTTTTCAATGTCGCCGGGTTCGGGCTTGCCATCGAAAGGCTTGATGGAACCTTCAACGGTGGTGCGGATGGGGAACTTGAAGCGCTTCACTTCGCCATTGCGGAACTGGACGGTCCACATGATGTCTTCGGCGCCGCGCAGCGGGATACAGGTGCCGCCCATGGGAGCGAAGTCGGCGTAGGGGCGGGCAGTGATCGCGCCCTGGGGGCAGATCTTGACGCAGGAGTAACATTCCCAGCAAGCGGCCGGCTCCTGGTTGTAAGCCTTCATCTCGACGGGGTCCAGGATCATCAGGTCGTTAGGACAGATGTACATGCAGGCAGTCTTCTCACCGCCCTTGCATCCATCACACTTTGCTGGATCAACAAAGGTTGGCATAATTCCTCCGAATAAAGAGTTAAAAACTACTTAGCCACAGGCCCGAACAAAATTACCCAAGCAATTCGCTTGTGAATCTTTTATCAAAGCGCGTATGCCGTGTCAAGCTGCCCGGCGGCATATCGTGACCGCCTCAAGCCGTGCCCAACATGGCAAAACGGGAGGCGGGGGGTTCCCCCGGCCTCCCGATGTTCGTCAAACTACATCTTGGTCGCAGCAGCGTGGCTCTGCATCTTGATCTCGACCTTCTCGGTCAGAGAGGAGTAGTATTCGCGCAGGATGTCCAGGACTTCGTCGCGGCCGAAGTGGTCGGCGACGGGGGCGCCTTCGGACAGGGCCTTGCGCAGCTTGGTGCCGGACAGGACCACGCGGTCTTCCTTGCCGTGCGGGCAGGTGCGCAGGGAGGCCATGCCGTCACACTTGTAGCAGTAGAAGGTCCAGTCGATCTTCATGGGCTGGGTGATCAGGTCCTTGCCGGCGCCGAGGTTCTTGGGCACGCGGTCAAAGATTTCCTGAGCTTCGAACAGGCCGTAGAAGTCGCCGACACCGGCGTGGTCACGACCGATCAGCATGTCGGAAACGCCGTAGTTCTGGCGGAAGGTGGCGTGCAGCAGGCCTTCGCGGGGACCGGCGTAACGCATGTCGAGGGGGTAGCCGCCCTGCACGACGTTGGCCTTCACGAAGTACTTGTCGATGAGGGTGTCGATGCACTTGATGCGCACTTCAGCCGGGATGTCGCCGGGCTTCAGGTTGCCGACCAGGGAGTGGATGAACACGCCGTCGCACACTTCAACGGCGATCTTGGCCAGGAATTCGTGGGAGCGGTGCATGGGGTTGCGCAGCTGCAGAGCGGCGACCTTGCTCCAACCCTTCTCTTCGAAGGTGGCGCGGGCTTCGGCCGGGGACATGTAGCAGCCGGGGAATCTGTCGCGGTAGTCGCCTTCGGACAGGACCTTGACCGGGCCGGCGACGTTGTACTTCTTCTGAGCCATGACCATCTGCACGCCGGGGTGATCCTTCGGGGCGATTTCCCAGAACTTGTCGTCCGCGGACTCTTCGCCCTGGCCCTTGTAGACCTTTTCGCATTCCCACTTCTTGTCGGCTTCGGTCATTTCGTACACTTCGGTGACCTTCATGGTCGCCATGAACACGCCCTTCTTGGGGTCGAACAGGGCGATCTCTTCACCGACCTTCACTTCCTCGTCCATGTCCAGGGTCACGGGCACGGGCCAGAAGGTGCCGTCGGCCAGCGTGAAGTTTTCACAAACGGACTTCCAGTCGGCCTTGGACATGAAGCCGTTCAGCGGGCTGAACCCGCCGATGCCCATCATGATCAGGTCGCCCTTGGCGCGGGGGCTGATGTCGATCTTCTTCAGACCTTCGGCCTTCTTCTGCTCGGCAGCGAGTTCAGCGCCCTGAAGCAGACAGCAAACCAAACCTTTTCCACCATGCGGGGGTACGAGAGCCATAATGCGGATCCTCCTAAATATAGTTTGTTATTATCTTCACAAATAACAGGTCGGAGACCCCTATTTGCTTCGGCTCGGCAAACTTGTCAACCTTTTTGTGATTTTTTTATCAACCTCCTTTCAACCCGTCATGAAACATCTCCCCTTTCGGTGAGCTCAAACATAAATCTTTCTATTTCGGCATGTTGCATTCTTACGCGCCAACAACCCCTTGCAATCCGTACTTTCTTATTGTTAAACAACCCTATTGTTCCCTGAGTAATCGCTGCGTTCATCTACCCATGAACCAGCAACACCCTAGCCCCGAAGCGAATCGAATGGCCGAAAAACACACGACCCTCTCACTCACCCAGGAACTGGCGCAGCTCGACGAACGCCTCGTGTCCCTCATTGCCGCCCGCACCAACCTTCTATCTCGGGCGGCTGCGTCCCGCCGTGCAAAAAACCTGGGCATCACCGACCCGAACCAGGAAAAGGTCCTGTGGCAGGTCTGGAGGGATTCGTCCAAGGGCGACAATCTCGAGCCCCAGATCCTCAAGAAGATCTTTCACCTGACCAACAACCTGTCCTACGCCCGCGTCGAGAAGAACACCTCCAACGACAAGCCCCTGTGCCTCTATCCCAGGCGCAAACCCGTCAACATAGACCTGTCGGCCCCGCGCGACCAGATCCTGCGCAGCATGATGTTCTTCCTCGGCGCCACGAATCCCACGCCCCTGACGGTGGCCCCGTTCCAGGGCAACGACATCTCGCTCGAACTCATCAACGCCCTGAACCTCTGCGGCTTCAACCTGACCTTCCAGAACCGCGAGTGCTCGACGCAGCCGGTCTCGTCCTGGTCCCTCGACAACAAGATCATCTACGCCGGCCAGAGCAAGTTCCATTTCTACCTGTTGCTCTGCCTTGCGCTGGGCCAGGTGACCCGGGCCAAGTTCACCGGCTCGACCAAGCTGAAGATTCACGACGTCAGACCCGTCCAGGATCTGCTGCCCAAGCTCGGCGCCCGCCTGACCATCGTCGAGCCTCACAGCAACGGCGTTCCCGTGCGCGTGGAATCAAGCGGCCAGCTGCCCGACAGCATCTTCATTCCCGAAGGCATGTCCAGGAAGTTCATCCTCGCCCTGGCCGTTGCCGCCACCACCTTCAAATCCGGACTGACCATCCGCCTGCACGAGTCCTATGCAGGCAGCAAGCTGCTGCGCAAGGGCCTCATCTTCCTGCAGCAGTACATTCCGGAAGTGCAGTACGAAGGGACCGGCATCATCATCCCGCCTGCGCCGATGAACCTCAACCTCTCCTCCGTCGACATCCCGGTGGACCCGCTCATGAGCCTGCACCTGCTCACGCTGCCGTTCTTCGTGGACGGGAACGTGGTGCTGCACGGCAAGTGGCCGGAGTACGTGCCGCACCTGCAGGACATCATGGACATCCTCCACGAGTTCGGCCTGCGCATCAACGTCGGCGCAGACCAGATCTCCTCGCGCATGGGCAACAGGCCCAAGCAGCTTTCCATTGATCTTACATACTGCCAGGAGTACCTGCCCCTTGTCCTGGCCATGGCCATGGGCCTTCGCGGCAAGTGCGCCATCACCCTGGACACCTCCCGCGAGGACGTCGAGCACGCCCAGGACATGCTCGAGAACCTCGGCGCAGGGTACTCCATCGAGCCCGGGCTCCTGCAGGTCGGACTCCCGGCGGCGCCGCAGGCGAACAAGAAAAGCGGCGAGTCGCCCTGGCAGAGTCCCGGCCCCTACTGGACCCTGGCGGGCGCGCTCATCTCCTTTACCCATCCCGGGCTGTGCATGAGCAACGCCGACAACATCACCTCCGCATGGCCCTGGTTCTGGAAGATCTTCATGAACCTCCCGGACCCGCAGAACTTCATCAACCCGCCGCGCAGCGAAGAACAGGAAGACGAAACCCGCGATGACAAGCCCAAGCGCAAGCGAATCAGAATCTCCACAGACTGAGGCCATCGAGCGGGACATCGACCGCATCCGGACGGAACAGGCCGCCATCCAGACCCGGGTCCGGGATCTGCTGCAGCGCGAGGACCCGGCCAACGGCGTCGTCTTTCACGACGAAATCTTCCGGCTGCAGCAGGACAAGCTGCGCATGGACACGGAAATCCAGTTCCTGCAGGTCAAGCTGCGACGGCTCACATCCACCTGGTGAACCAGACACTACAGGCTCCCGGCTTCGGCTGGGAGCCTTTTTTCAAATACACGTCTTTCCCGTGAAGGAGCATCCATGAAACAGAACCTGACCCAGAAGATCATCGCGGCGCACCTCGTCGAAGGCGACATGACGCCCGGCAGGGAAGTGGCCATCAGGATAGACCAGACCCTGACCCAGGACGCCACCGGCACCATGGCCTACCTGCAGTGGGAGGCCATCGGCCTGCCCAGGGTCAAGACCGAGCTGTCCGTCAGCTACGTCGACCACAACACCCTGCAGATGGGCTTCCGCAACCCCGACGACCACCGCTACCTGCGCAGCGTAGCGGCCAAGTACGGCATCGTCTTCTCGCCTCCCGGCACGGGCATCTGCCACCAGCTGCACCTGGAGAACTTCGCCGTCCCGGGCAAGACCCTCATCGGCTCCGACTCCCACACCCCCACGGCCGGCGGCATCGGCAGCCTGGCCATGGGCGCCGGCGGGCTGTCCGTGGCCCTGGCCATGGCCGGCGAGCCCTATACCATCACCATGCCCAAGGTCTTCAAGATCCGCCTCGAAGGCGAGCTGACCGGGCACGCCTCGGCCAAGGACGTCATCCTGCACCTGCTGGGCGTCCTGACCGTCAAGGGCGGCGTGGGCGCGGTCATGGAGTACTGCGGCCCCGGCGTGGCCAGCCTGAGCGTGCCCGAACGCGCCACCATCACCAACCTGGGCGCGGAGCTGGGCGCCACGACCTCCGTCTTCCCCAGCGACGAACAGACTCGCGCCTTCCTGGCCCTCATGGGCCGCGAGGCGGATTTCGCGCCCCTGGCCGCCGACGAAGGCGCCGAGTACGACCGCGAGATCGTCATCGACCTGAGCGCCCTTGCCCCCCTGGCTGCCCGCCCGCACATGCCCGACCTGGTCGTTCCCGTGGCCGAACTCGACGGCCTGACCGTGGACCAGGTGGCCATCGGCTCCTGCACCAACTCGTCCTACTCCGACCTGCAGGCCGTGGCCCAGGTCCTGGACGGCGAGCACATCGCCCCGAACACGGACCTGCTGCTCTCACCGGGCTCCAAGCAGGTGCTCAAGATGCTCATGGCCGAAGGGCTCCTGGACAAGATCCTCGACGCAGGCGGCCGCCTCCTGGAATGCTCCTGCGGCCCGTGCATCGGCATGGGCGGCTCTCCGTCGAGCCACGGCGTCAGCGCTCGCACCTTCAACCGCAACTTCGAGGGCCGTAGCGGCACCCAGGACGGCCAGGTCTATCTGGTCAGCCCCGTGACCGCGGCCTTCTGCGCCCTGAACGGCAAGTTCACCAACCCCGCGGGCTGGACCAAGGCCGTCTCCAAGCCGTCCCTGCCGTCCTCGGCCCCGTCCATCCGGCACCTCTTCGCCTTCCCGCCCGAAGACGGCTCCACGGTTGAAATTGTGCGCGGGCCCAACATCGTGGCCCTCTCGCCCTTCGACAGGCTGCCCGACAGCATGGAGCTGCCGGTGCTGATCAAGGTCGGCGACAACATCACGACCGACCACATCATGCCGGCCGGCGCGGCCATCACGGCCCTGCGCTCCAACATCCCGGCCATCAGCCGCCACGTCTTCGAGCGCGTGGACAAGGACTTCGTGGCCCGCGCCGAGGCCGCCGGCCAGGGCCTGATCCTCGGCGGCGACAACTACGGCCAGGGCTCCAGCCGCGAACATGCGGCCCTGGCCCCGCGCCACCTCGGGGTGCGCATCGTCCTGGCCAAGTCCTTCGCCCGCATCCACAAGGCCAACCTGATCAACTTCGGCATCCTGCCCCTGGTCCTGACCGACCCGGCGGACTACGACACCCTGTCCCAGGGTGCGGTCCTGCGCTTCGACCTGACGGCGCTGGAAGCAGGCAAGCCCCTGGAAGCGACAACTTCCGAAGGAAGGAGGATCGCCCTCGGCCATGATTTGACGGGTAACGAAATAGCCATTATCAAGGCGGGCGGTTTGCTCAACTACGTCAACGACAGGCAGAAATAAGGCCTGCGGGCGGCATCATTTAACCCCAGACACTCCGTCGGAGATTCCATGCTCGATATACTGCGCAAAGGCGCTCAAAGTTGGGGAATCAAGATACTCTTCGGCATCATCATCGCCGTGTTCGTCCTGGCCTTCGGCATGAACCGCATGCAGAACGACAAGACCACTGTCGTGGCCACGGTCAACGACGCCCCCATCCACCTGCAGCACTACCAGGAACGTCTGCAACGCAACCTGGAGCTCATCCGCCGCCAGAACCCGGACGTGACGTCCGAGATGCTGGCCCAGATGGGCTTCAAGCGGCAGATCCTCGACCAGATGGTGATGGAGGAGCTCATGCTGCAGCAGGCCGCTTCCCTCGGCATATCCGTGTCCAAGGAGGAACTCGCCAAGCAGATCCACCTCATCCCGGCCTTCCAGAAGGACGGGAAGCTCTTTGACCCCGAAACCTACCAGAGCGTGCTGCGAGCCAACAATCTCACCCCCGGCAAGTTCGAGTCCGAGTACATGCGCAGCATGCTCATGGACAAGCTCCAGGCCTACGTCGGCCTCACGGGGCGTCTGGGCGAGGAGCAGGCGCGCGACTATTACGAGTACGGCCGCAGCACGGCCGTGATCGCGTACCTGAAGTACCCCTGGGAAAAGTACAAAGACCAGGTCAACGCCACCGAGGATAAGATCGCGGAACAGTACGCCGCGCGCAAGGACGCCTTCGCCGTGCCGGCCAGGGCCAAGATCGACTACCTCGCCCTGACCCCCGGCGCCCTGGCCGACACGGCCTCCGTGACGGACCAGGAGGCCCGGGCCTACTACGACCAGCGCAAGGACAGCTTCAAGATCGAAGAACAGGTCCAGGCGCGCCACATCCTGGTGCGCGCCGAGGAAAACGCCACCGAAGCCGACGTCGCCAAGGCCATGGACAAGATCAAAAAGGTCCAGGCCGACCTGAAGGCCGGCAAGAGCTTCGAGGAAACGGCCGCCAAATACACCGAGGATCCGTCCGGAACCCAGACCGGCGGCGAGCTCGGCTGGTTCGGCCGGGGCCGGATGGTCAAACCCTTCGAGGATGCTGCCTTCGCCCTGGAAAAAGGCGCGGTCAGCGAACCGGTCCGCACCCAGTTCGGCTTCCACCTCATCAAGGTGGAGGACAAGAAGGCCGCCGGATTCGAGGAATTCGACAACGTCGCCGGCGAGATCCGCCGTTCCATCGCCGAGGACCGCGCAGCGGAGACGCTGCAGGACCGCCTGGACCAGGCGCTGGAAATGGTCCTCGTCGGCGAGCCTCTCGACGCCGTGGCCAAGGCTCTCGGCATAGGCGTCCGCTCGACCGGCTTCTTCACCCGCGAGCAGGGTCCGGAGGAACTCGCCGCGCTGTCGCCCGAGAACACCGCCGCCCTCTTCGACCTGGCCCTGAACGCGACGACCCAGTCCCCCGTGCCCTTCGAGGACGGCTACGTACTCGCGGCCAAGCGCGAACAGATCGAAGCCTCGGTGCAGCCGCTGGATGCCGTCCGCGAGAGCATCGTGGCGGCCATCAAGCGGGACGAAGCCATGAAGCTGGCCAAGGCCGACGCCGACGCCGACCTGGCCCTACTCATGAAGGGCGAAGCCCCGTCCGCGGCGTCCGTCGCCACGGCCGTGGAGACGGAACCCTTTGCCCGCCAGGGCGCCATCCCGGGCCTGGGCGCGAACCAGATGCTCTCTGACAAGGCCTTCGTGTCCCCTGCCGGCGCCTGGATTCCCGAGGCCTTCGCATTCGCCACTGGCTATGTCCTGGCCAAGCCCGTCAAGGTCACGCCTCCCTCGCCGGAGGAATGGGCCGCGGAGAAGGACCTGTGGCTCTCGACCCTCAATCAGCGCACCGAAGACCAGGCCATGCAGGCCTTCATGGCGGAGCTGCGGGCCAAGGCCGACGTTCGCCTCACGAATCCGGCCCTGCTCGACAACTGACGCTTCCCGAACACGATACGCGCGAAGGCCCGCCTCGGTAATCGAGGCGGGCCTTCGTTTTTTGAAAAGAACTCGTCGAATCAGGACATTGCGCGCTTCAGAGCGTCACCCACTCCACCTCCGGGTCCCGGCCCCGTTCGAGCGTGAGCCTGGCCAGCCCGCCGTCCCCGCCCCTGGGCCAGAAGAGGGAGCCGGGGTTCAAGAGCCGCACGCCGCTGCCCAGCCTGCGCCAGTCGCGGATGTGCGTATGCCCGTAGCAGACGATGTCCGCCTCGGGAAACTGCTCGGCCACGGCCTCGCCCACACGGGAGCGCGGTCCCCAGCCATGGCCCATGCCCAGGCGGAAGCCTTCCAGCTCCAGCTCGCGCAGGGCCGGCAGCGCACCCCGTAGCGGAGGCAGGTCGCAGTTGCCCTGCACGGCATAAAAACGGGGATGGGAGTTGAGGAAGGCCCACGTCTCCTCGCCCACGCAGTCCCCACAGTGCAGGAGGACGTCCGCGTCCCGGCAGAAGCGGTCGTACACGGCCGACAGCAGCCGGTCCGGCCGTTCGAGATGGGTGTCGGAAATGACCGCGACGATCATGACGCCCCTTTGCTCCTGCGCGGTTGAATGACGAACTCGCATTCGATCCACAGCGGCTCGCCGGCACCGCCGAGGGTGCCCGAGGTGGCCTTGAGCGTCGACAGGAACGAAAGGAGGAAGGCCTGGAACTCCTCTCCGCCGGAGATACGGTTGAGGACGAACTCGCCGATGCTCCCGTCCTCGCGGATGTTCAGGCTGACCAGGGCGTAGCCCGGCCGCTCGGGGGACATGCTCTCCCACAGATTCCTGATGGCGCGCTGCACGGCGCGGGCCCTGACGAGCTCCGCCTCGCTGCGCGGGCCCGAGACCCGCTTCCCGGTGTCGGGACGGGCCTGCATGGACACGGTGATGTTCAGCGGCGGTACGGCGGTGGGCTGGACCGTGCCGTCGGACGGGCGTTCCCGGAAGATGCGCTGCCGATACCAGTTGATGGCGTCTATGTTGAGTTCGAGAACGCTCGGCAATCCGTAGAGGTGGCCGAAGAAAAGGTACCAGACAGGGCCGGCGTGCAGGCAGAGGGCGAGAAGGACGCTCGTCACCGCCCACCCGAGCCGGGGCGCCTTCCTCTCCGGCCTGTCCATGCCTCAGGACCGTCGCTTCCCGTTGCCCTTGCGCCACCAGGATTCGTCGGGCCGGGCGAACCACCACTCGGACTGGTCGGTCTCCCGGATGACCGCGGCGAAGTCCCGGGCCACGTCGGTCCTGAGCCGCGGCAGGGCATGGGCCAGCCACTTGGCCGCGTAGGGGTTACCCAGGTCCTGCTCCTCCTTCAGGTTGGCGATGAAGTCGAGCTGGTCCGCGTCCTGGGCCAGTTTCGCCTCCAGGGTCTCGCCGGCTTCGAGCTCATGCCACATGTCCAGCACCTCCGTCCGCAGGCCCGTGCCCTCCAGGGCGTGGGTGAAGGCCAGGACAGGGTCGCTCGTGTTGTAGATGCGGTTGACGTAGTTGAAGTCGCCGATGCGCGCCTCGTGCACGTCATGGAACAGGCACAGGAACACGGTCCTGGCCACGTCGGCCCCGGCCTTGCGGGCCAGGATGTAGCCGATCATGGCCGTGCGGAAGGAATGCTCGGCCACGTTCTCCGCGCCGGAGCCGAGAAACTGGTAGCCCGTGCGCGGAGTGCGGCGCAGCATGCCCAGCTCGAAGACGAAATCGGCCAGGCGTTTCCAGGTCTGGTCGGCCACGACGGCAGCCTCAGGTTCGGTATTCAGCATTGATCTTGATGTACTCCTCGGTGAAATCGGACGCCAGGAGCGTCAGCTCCGTCCCGCCGGCGCCCAGCTCGATGTCGATGTCCACGGTGTCGCGGCGCAGGGCCGAGGCCAGCAGGCTGTCCCAGTCGGCCTTGACCGGCGTGCCCTGGCGGAAAATGGTCAGGCCCGCGATGCGCACCACCACATCCTCGGGCACGAAGCTCGCGCCGCTACGGCCCAGCGCGGCCACGATGCGGCCCCAGTTGGGGTCGCGGCCGTAGAGGGCCGTCTTGACCAGGGGCGAGTTGCCCACGGCCCTGGCGGCCAGCTGGGCGTCGGCCATGCTGGCTGCGCCGCTGACGTTGACGCGCATGACCTTGGTGCCGCCCTCGGCGTCCTGCACGATCATGTAGGCCAGATCCTGGCAGATTTCGAGCAGGGCCTCTTCAAGGATCTGCAGATCGGCCCCTGCGGCCGGTGCGGCCGCGCCGTTGGCCAGGGCCAGCACGCAATCGTTGGTGCTTGTGTCCCCGTCCACGGTGATGGCGTTGAAACTCTTGTCCACGCAGCGCGTCAGGGCCGCCTGCCACCAGGCCGGGTCCACGCCCGCGTCGCAGAGGATGAAGCCGAGCATGGTGGCCATGTTGGGGCAGATCATGCCGGCACCCTTGCAGAAGCCGGCCAGGCGTACGGCGCCGGAGCCGAGGGACACCTCGCGGGCGGCGATCTTGGGGAAGGTGTCCGTGGTCATGACGGCCCTGGCCACATCGACGAGGCCCACGCGGCCGAGGTTGTCGCGCAGGGACGGCACGCCCAGCTCCCACAGGTCCATCTTCAGCTGGTCGCCGATGACGCCGGTGGAGGCGGGCAGAACCTCTTCGGGCCTGAGCCCCAGGACGCCCAGCAGCTTAAGGGTTGCCCGGCATTTGTCGATGCCTTCCTGGCCGGTGCAGGCGTTGGCCTGGCCGGAGTTGACGACCAGGGCGCGGATGCCGGCCGGCGAAGCGGCCAGGATCTCCCGGGCCACCAGGACCGGGGCGGCCTGGAAGCGATTGGTGGTGAAGACGCCTGCTGCCGCGGCCGGCGCATCGCTGACCACGAGGGCCAGATCCGCACGGCCCGGACGTTTGAAACCGCACTGGGCGGTGGAAAAGCGAAAACCTGACGGGATGTTCATGACTCCTCCGGATACGAAAAATCCCGCGCCCGGGCACGGGATTCCTCCCTGACAGGGGAAAAAACCTTTGTCAAAGGGGTTGGTTGCGATCGAAATAGTCTTCGGCCAGCTGGCAGCAGTTGGGCGCCCCCTTGGCCAGCTCGTCCAGGGTTATGGTGTCCAGCTCGCGCAGCATGGCATCCGTGGCCCGCTGCCAGGCCGCCCTGGTCAGGCAGTTCTCGGTCCTTCCGCACAGCTTCGGGTCGCTCAGGCAGGCCGAAAGCTCCACCGAACCCTCCATGACGCGCACGATGTCGCCGAGGGTGATGTCTTTGGCGGATCTGTTCAGCTGATGCCCCCCCGCGGCGCCGCGCTTGCTCGCGACCATGCCCGCGTGCTTGAGGGGCTTTATGATCTGCTCGATGAACGGAACGGTGATGCCCGTTCGCTCGGAAATGTCGTTGACACGGTGCGGGACGCCTTCGTTGTGCAGGGCCAGATCAAGGAGAATGCGGGACGCGTATCTGGATTTTGCGGAAAGTTTCATGTTTTCTCTGGTGATACGGGTTGATGTTTCGCGGCCGTCCATCCGTCCGCCGGGCTCCTCGATGCCGCCGCTGCGCGTGGTGCATGCCCCGCGCGGCCCTTCGCGACCAGCTTCAGCCCATCCCCTACATTCTCGACGCACGCACCGCAATATTGCACCTTCCCGGCTGCGGGAGTACGTGGGAGGAATCATGAAACACCTTCGCGACATACCCCTCAAAAATTACTGCACCTACCGCATCGGCGGCGTGGCCCGGGATCTCTATTTCCCCGAGAGCATCGACGAGATGGCCGAAATCGTCCGCCTGCACCGCGCCCAGGGACGCCCATTCTGGATTCACGGCGGCGGGGCCAACACCCTCTTCCCGGACGGCGAAATCCGCATGCCCGTCATCTCCACGAGCGAGATGACGGCCACCTCGCGCCGCGGCGGCACCGTCTTCGCCGAGGCCGGCAAGGTCATGGACTCCTGGGTCCTGGAGAACCTGCGCCAAGGCCTGGGCGGCGTCGAATGCCTCTCGGGCATCCCCGGCACCCTGGGCGGCGCGCTGTTCATGAACGCCGGGGCCTACGGCCAGGAAATCTCCGATCATCTGCACAGCGTCACGGTCCTGACCAGGGACAGCCGCGTGGTCGAAATCCCCAAGGACGAATGCGGCTTCGGCTACAGGCGGGCTCTGGCCCTGCGCGACACCGTCATCCTGGCCGGAACCTGGAGCCTGCCCGCAGGCGACCCCGAAGCCCTGCTGGCCAAACGCAAGGAAATCCTGGCCAGACGCAAGGAAAAGCAGCCCCTGGAATTCCCGTCGGCCGGCAGCGTCTTCAAGCGCCCAGAGGGGGCCTACGCCTCGGAGCTCATCGACAGGGCCGGCCTCAAGGGCGCCCGCGTGGGCGGGGCCCAGGTTTCGGAGAAACACGCCGGCTTCATCGTCAACGTCGGCGACGCCACGTGCCAGGACGTCCTTGAACTGGTCGAACTGTGCCGCCGGACCGTGCGCGAACGCTTCGGCTACGAACTCGAACTCGAACAATGCCTCTGCCCCTTCTGCCCCGATCACGAATAAGACAGGAGAGCGCCATGCCCGCAACCGCCAAGACCGACATTTCCATCGCCCAGCAGGCCAAGATGCTGCACATCCGCGACATCGCGGCCAAGCTCGACCTGAGCTACGACCAGCTCGAACCCTACGGCAAGCACAAGGCCAAGCTGCCCCTGCACCTGGCCGAAAAGGACCAGTGCAAGTACGGCAAGCTCATCCTGGTCTCGGCCATCACGCCCACGCCGGCCGGCGAAGGCAAGACCACCGTCTCCATCGGCCTCTCCGACGGCCTGAACCGCATCGGCAAGAAGGCCATGGTCGTGCTGCGCGAGCCGTCCCTGGGCCCGGTCTTCGGCATCAAAGGCGGCGCCACGGGCGGCGGGTACTCGCAGCTTCTGCCCATGGAGGACATCAACCTCCACTTCACAGGCGATTTCGCGGCCATCGAAAAGGCCAACAACCTCCTGGCCGCCCTCATCGACAACAACCTGCAGAGCAAGGGCAGGTCCCTCAACCTCGACGGCCGCACCGTGGCCTGGAAGCGGGTCATGGACATGAATGACCGGTCGCTCAGGCGCATGGTCTGCGGCCTGGGCGGTCTGGCCCACGGCGTGCCGCGCGAGACGGGCTTCGACATCACGGCGGCCTCGGAGATCATGGCCATCCTCTGCCTGGCCGACGACCTGCCGGACCTGAAGAAACGCCTGGGCGACATCTTCATCGGCTTCACCCACGGCCGCGAACCCATCCACGCCCGCGACCTGAACGCCCAGGGCGCCATGGCCGCTCTGCTCAAGGACGCCATCAAGCCCAACCTGATCCAGTCCCTGGAGGGCAACCCGGCCATCATGCACGGCGGCCCCTTCGCCAACATCGCCCAGGGCACCAACACGGTCATCGCCACGCGCACGGGCCTGTGCCTGGCCGACTACGTGGTCACGGAGGCCGGTTTCGGCTTCGACCTGGGCGGCGAGAAGTTCCTGGACATCAAGTGCCAGTCCGCGGGCTTCGACCCCTGCGCCGTGGTCCTGGTGGCCACGGTCCGGGCCCTCAAGTACCACGGTGGCGTGGAGCTGCCGCACCTGTCCGTGCCCAACGCCAAGGCTCTGGCCAGGGGCCTTGAGAACCTCTCCAAGCAGGTCGAGAACGTGCGCCACTTCCAGCTCACGCCCATCGTGGCCATCAACCGCTTCGCCACGGACACCGACGAGGAGCATCAGGTCATCCTCGACCACTGCCAGTTCATGGGCGTGCAGGCGGCCGTGATGGAAGGCTGGGAAAAGGGCGGGGCCGGGGCCGAGGAACTGGCCGAGCTCGTCGCGGCCACGGCCGACCGCTGCACGGCCCACTACAAGCCCCTCTACGACTGGAAGCAGAGCGTGCGCGAGAAGATCGAGATCATCGCCACGCGCGTCTACGGCGCGGCCTCGGTGGAATACGCCCCCGGCGCCCTGATGGACCTGGACAAGATCAGGCGGCTGGGGCTCGAACACCTGCCCGTCTGCATCGCCAAGACCCAGAGCTCCCTCTCGGACCAGCCCGGCCTGCGCGGCCGCCCGCGGGACTTCACGGCCACGGTGCGCGAGGTCGAGATCGCGGCCGGAGCGGGCTTCCTGGTGCCCATCACCGGCAACATGATGCGCATGCCCGGCCTGCCCGAAATCCCCTCGGCCGAAAAGATCGACATCGACGCAAACGGGGTCATCAGCGGTCTGTTCTAGTCCGTTCCCCGTCCTGCGCACGCAGCAAAAAACCCTCGCCGGTCGCCCGGCGAGGGTTTTGTCGTCATGGGGCCTGCAAGCCCGCCCTAGGAGACCTTGCTCCCGTTCAGGACTTCGGAGCTCGGCCCCAGCAGGGCCAGGCCGCCTTCCTTCTTGACCGCCAGGACCATGCCCTGGGAGACCATGCCGCGCAGCTTGCGGGGCTTGAGGTTGAAGACCACGACCACCTGCCGACCCACCAGCTCCTCGGGCTTCCAGAACTCGGCGATGCCGGCCACGACCTGCCGCGGGCTCTCCTCCCCGGCATCGATCTTGAGCACCAGCAGCCTGTCGGCCTCGGGGTGCGGGGCAGCTTCGAGGACCGTGCCGACGCGCAGGTCGACCTTGGCGAAATCCTCGAACTCGATGCACTCGGGGCAGGCCATCTCGATCTTGGGACCGGCCTTGGCCTCCTTGGGGGCCTTGGCCTTCTTCGGCTCGGCGGGCTTGTCCTCCTTGGGTTCCAGGTCCTGGCGGGGGAAGAGGTTGGACCGATCGGCCACGGGCGTGCCCGGGGCCAGACCGAACCAGGACGAGGTCTCGGCCTCCAGGTCCACGCCTTCCAGGGCGAACTTGATCCCGAGCTGGGTCAGCATGGTCTCGCTGGTGGACGGCATGACCGGCCACAGGTGCAGGGCGACCTTGCGCATGCCTTCGAGGATCACGTAGATGACCGTGCCCAGTCGGTTCATGTCCCCGTTCTTGTACAGGGTCCAGGGAGCGGACGAGTCGATGTACTTGTTGAGGTGGCGGATCAGTTCCCACAGGGACTTGAGGGCGCGGGAGAACTGGAAGTGCTCGAACTGCGTCTGGAAGTTGGCCATGGCGTTGTGCCCGATCTCAAGCACCTCGCGGTCCAGGTCCTGGAGTTCGCCGCATTCGGGCACCACGCCACCGAAATACTTGTGCGTCATGGACAGGCTGCGCGAAAAGAGGTTGCCCAGGTCGTTGGCCAGGTCGGCGTTGAAGCGGCCGACCAGGGCGTCCTCGCTGAAGGACGAGTCCTGGCCGAAGCTCATCTCCGACAGCAGGAAGTAGCGGAAGGCGCTCAGGCCGTACTTCTTGGCCATGTCCAGGGGGGCGACGACGTTGCCCAGGCTCTTGGACATCTTGGTCTCGTTGACGGTCCAGTAGCCGTGCACCCGCAAGCCCCTGTACAGAGGGATGCCGGCCGACATGAGCATGGTCGGCCAGAACACGGCGTGGGGCTTCAGGATGTCCTTGGCCACGAGATGGTGGGCGCCGGCCCAGTATTTGCGGAAATCCTCGCCGTCTGGGTAGCCCAGGGCCGAGATGTAGTTGATGAGGGCGTCGAACCAGACGTAGGTCACGAAGTCGCTGTCGAAGGGCAGCTCGATGCCCCAGGTCAGGCGCGTCTTGGGCCGGGAGATGCACAGATCCCCCAGGTCCTCCTTGAGCATGGACAGGACCTCGTTGCGGTAGCGCTCGGGCTGGATGAAGTCCGGGTTGGCCTCGATGTACTCGCGCAGCGGCTCCAGATACTTGCTCATGCGAAAGAAGTAGTTCTTCTCCTTGATGAAGGTCGGCACGGTCTGGTGGTCCGGACACTTGCCGTCCACCAGCTCCTTCTCGGTGTAGAAGCGCTCGCAGCCGAAGCAGTAGTGCCCGCCATACTCGTCGAAGTAGATGTCCCCTTTGTCGAAGACCTGCTGCAGCACGTGGCGCACGCAGAGCTTGTGCCGGGCGTCGGTGGTGCGGATGAACTGGTCGTTGGACACCTCGAGTTCGGGCCAGAGATCCTTGAAGAGCTGGCTGACGGCGTCGGAATAGGCCTTGGGATCCTGGCCATTGGCCTCGGCGGCCTGCACGATCTTGTCGCCGTGCTCGTCGGTGCCCGTGAGGAAAAAGGTGGCATCGCCTTTCAGGCGGTGAAAGCGGCTCACGCTGTCGGCGACGATGGTCGTATATCCGTGCCCGAGGTGGGGGCGGGCGTTCACGTAATAGATGGGAGTCGAAATGAAAAACGGTTTCAACGCTGTGCTCCTTGTCTGCCGGAGGTTATTGCTGCTCTGTGGGCTTGGGGGTCTGGTCCTTTCGCGGTCCGGACCGGCGCCGTTTGTCCCTGGGGCGCCCGTCCCTGCGCTCACGGGGCTGGCCTGACCCTTCGGGTCTGCGTTCGCCGCCCTCTGCGGGCTGGGCCTCGGGCCGGGGCCTGGGCCGATCGGCCCGGTCCTGGCGATCCTGACGCTCGGGACGCTCCCCTCTTTCGGAGCGGTCCGGACGGTCGGGGCGGTCCCCCCGTTCCTGGCGGTCGGGTCGCGGCTGGCGGTCGCCGCCCGGGCGCGGGCGGTTGTCCTTGCGCGTGGGCTTGGGCCGGCGGTCCTGCCGCCCGGCCTGGCCCCGGACCTCCGGGTCCATGAGGGCCGCCAGCTCGGCGGGTACGTCATCGGAGGAATCGTCCTGCGCGGCTCCGCGCGGCTGGTCCGGCAGGACCATGGCCGCCCAGTCCGTCAGGGAAAAATCGAGCTCGTCCCCGTTCTCGGTCACCACGCTGACGGAGTCGCGGAACATGTTGGCCCTGATGGTCTTCATGGGGCCCTGGGTGGTCATGTAGCGGCGGCCGAGCTTGGGGGCCCGGCTCTGAAAATCGGCGTAGTTGTCCTTCTCGTAGGCCAAACAGCACAACAGCCGCCCGCATACGCCCGAAATCTTGGCCGGGTTCAGGAAAAGGTTCTGGTCCTTGGCCATCTTGATGGTCACGGGCTCGAAGCGGCGCAGGTAGCGGCGGCAGCAGCACATCTGCCCGCAGTTGCCGAGCGCCCCGATCATCTGGGTCTCGTGGCGCACGCCGATCTGGCGCAGCTCGATGCGGGTGCGGTAGTTGCGCACCAGGTCCTTGACCAGCTCCCGGAAATCGACCCGGCCCGGCGCCGTGAAATAGAAGATCATCTTGCTCTTGTCGAAGTAGATCTCGACATCCACGAGCTTCATGTCCAGGTGCAGCCGGGCCATGGAGCGCTGGCAGTACTTGCGCGCCTCCCTGGCCAGCTCCCGGTTTTCACGGTCGATGGCCGTGTCCTCGGCCGTGGCCGGGCGGTAGATGGGCTTGACGGCTTCCGGGTCCACGCCTTCGGGCAGATCGTCGCGCAGGGCCACTATCTCGCCGAAGCCGATGCCCTCCTCGGTCTTGACCAGGACCATGTCGTGCATGGACAGCACGAAGGGGGTGGACAGGAAAAAGTATATCTGTCCCTGGCGTCTGAAAGAAACACCAACGTATTGAGCCATATATATTCCAAAGGATGATCCCGTCGCGTTGCGCGGGAGGTGATGACGGTTTCACGTTCGTGCGCAATGGCGCAAAAAAACCGGTTCCAGGCCGATGCCCGGAACCGGTTGTGTAGCGGGAGAAGCCGAAAGTGACAAGCTAGAGAAGGCCGAGCCTGCGCGCGATTTCCCGGGCCGATTTGCGCCCCGCGCCCATGGCCAGGACCACCGTGGCCGCGCCGGTGACGATGTCCCCGCCGGCGAAAACCATGGGGAGATCCGTCTCGCCGGTTTCGGGATCGGCCTGGATGTAGCCCCACTTGTTCAGCGTCAGTTCCGGGGTTTCGCGCAGCAGGACCTGGTTGGGCCCCGTGCCGATGCCCAGGATGGCCAGATCCGTGGGGATGTCGAAGAAGGCCCCTTCCACGGGAACGGGCTTGCGCCGCCCCGAGGCGTCGGGTTCGCCCAGTTCCATGCGCTGCACGGTCAGGCTCCGCAGATGGCCCTTCTCGTCGCCGTTGAAGGCCACGGGGGCGGCCAGATTCTCCAGGATAACCCCCTCCTCCAGAGCGTGCTCGAGTTCTTCGAGACGGGCCGGCATCTCCTCCTTGGTGCGGCGGTAGACGATGGTCACCTTCTCGGCGCCCAGGCGCAGGGCCGTGCGCGCGGCGTCCATGGACACGTTGCCGCCGCCCAGGACCGTGACCTGCCGGCCGGCCGCCACGGGCGTGTCCACGTCCGGGAACTTGTAGCCGCGCATCAGGTTGACGCGGGTCAGGTACTCGTTGGCGCTGTAAACGCCCAAGAGGCTCTCGCCGGGGATGTTCAGGAACTTTGGCAGGCCCGCGCCCACGCCGATGAACACGGCCTTGTAGCCCTGATCGAAGAAGTCCTGGATGGACACGGTCTTGCCCACGACCCAGTTGGTCTTGAAGACCACGCCCATACGTTTCAGGAACTCCACTTCCGTGTGCACGATGGCCTTGGGCAGGCGGAACTCGGGGATGCCGTAGGTCAGGACGCCGCCAACTTCGTGCAGGGCCTCGAAGACGGTCACGGACACGCCCAGGGCGGCCAGGTAGCCGGCCGCCGTCAGGCTGCTCGGGCCCGAGCCCACGCAGGCGACCTTCAGGTCCTCGCGCAGGAGTTTGCAGTCATCCCCGCCGGTGATGGCGTCGCAGGGGTTCACGGCATAGTAGGAATCGGCCACGAAACGCTCCAGGCGTCCGATGGCGATGGGCTGGCCCGTCGGGTTCAGCTTGCACCGCAGTTCGCACTGCTTTTCCTGGGGACAGACCCGGCCGCAGACCGCGGGCAGGCTGTTGGTGACCTTGATGACCTTGTAGGCCTCGTCGAGCCGCCCCTCGGCCACCTCGCGGATGAAGGCCTTGCAGTCCACCTCGACCGGGCATCCGGCCTGGCAGGTGGGGTTCTTGCATTGCAGACAGCGCCTGGCCTCGGCCTGCGCCTGCTCCAGGGTATACCCCAGGGCGACCTCGTTGAAGTTGCCGCTGCGGACATGGGGGTCCTGCATGGGCATGGAAACGCGGGGGAGGAGTTTAGCTTTCTTTGCCATGGCACTCACAATAGCACTTGTAGGACTGTTTTTCCTGCGGAACGTACGACCCCAGCCGCATCATCAGTTCGCCGAAATCCACCTTGTGGGCGTCGAACTCCGGGCCGTCCACGCAGGCGAAGCGGATGGAGTCGTCCACCCGCACCCGGCAGGCGCCGCACATGCCGATGCCGTCGACCATGATGGAATTGAGGCTGACCACCGTCTTCACGCCAAAGGGGCGGGTCACTTCGGCCACGGCGCGCATCATGGGCACCGGTCCAACGGCCACGACCTCCTTGACCTCCGGGTCCGATTCCAGGCGCTCCTTGAGAACCTGGGTCACGAAGCCCTTCTGGCCCTTGCTGCCGTCGTCCGTGGCGATCAGGACCTCGTGGCTGAACTTGGACAGTTCCTCCTCGAACAGCAGCAAGTCGGCCGAACGCGCGCCGATGATGGACACCACCTTGTTCCCGGCCTGGGCATGGCCCTTGGCGATGTGGTGCATGGCCGCGATGCCCGTGCCGCCGCCCACGCAGACGACGGTGCCGACCTTGTGGATGTCCGTGGCCCGGCCCAGGGGACCGCACAGGTCTAGGACCGCATCGCCTTCGCCCAGACTGTCCAGAATGGCCGTGCTCTTGCCCAGGACGAGATAGACGATGGTGATGGTGCCTTTTGCGGCATCGGCGTCGGCGATGGTCAGCGGAAAGCGCTCGCCGTCCTCCGCCACGCGCAGGATGACGAAATTGCCCGGCTTGGCCTTGGCCGCGATCTCGGGTGCGTCCAGGGTCATCTCCGTGACCCGGCCGGGAATGAGAATTCTTTTTTTCAGTATGGTCGTGCTCACCAATTCCTCCATGCCCTAACCTGGGCGTCTTATTGAACAAGTGGCCCAGAACACCGCCGTTGTCCCACTGCTTGTCAAACTACCTGGGCGATTATAAAGAAATATGAATCCCAAAGGAAGGATTTGCCTATGACCCCAGACCCCATCAGCACGTATTCCAGTCAGAGCATCGGCTCCGACGCGCAGTGGAATTCGGGGTTGTCACGGCAGATGCTTTCGGCCCGCGTCACCACCCGAACCGTCGGCGTGCAGCTCGGCAAGCTCGGCGTCAGCCTGAGCACCCAGAACATCTCCTTCGCCGACGAGCCCGCACCCAAGATCCTCAAGGACTTCGCCCAGGAACTGGAACTCCAGTACCTGACCCAGCACGTATCGCCCTACCGGCCGGCCGGGGACTACGCCCCCAACCCGACCACCCGGCGCCTGGGCGCCATGGCCTACGGGCAGCAGGCCAACCTGCGCAGCGTCTCCCCCATGATCAGCGTCGTGGTCTAGCACGCTGCGCGGAGATCTCGTCAAAAAGATTATCGATTGTCAAGACCGTCCGACCGGGACCTAAAGTGAAAGGGCCGCTCCATGAGGCGGCCCTTCCACATCACTGCGCCAGAAAGGCCTCGAGCCTGTCCAGAGCCCGGTCGATGCCCGCGGGCTCCGAGCCGCCTGCCTGAGCCAGATCCGGACGCCCGCCGCCGCCGCCCTTGATCTCTCCCGAGACCTCCTTGATGAGCGCCGGGGCCGTGTAGCGGCCGTGCAGGTCCTTGCTGACCGACAGCACCAGCATGGCCTTGCCGTCGATCTCGGCGGCCAGGGCGATGATGCCGCTTGCGATCTTGGAGCGCAGGTCGTCCATGAGATTACGCAGCGCGTTCATGTCCGGCGCCTCGACCCTCTTCGCCAGCACCTTCATGCCGGCGATGTCCTTGGCCTCGGAGGCCAGGTCCTTGCCGCTCTCGGACATGACCTTGGCCTGCAGGGCCTGCAGCTCCTTGGACAGGGCCTTGGCCTGATCCTGCAGGGCCGCGATCTTCTTCGAAACCTCGTTCGGTGCGGCCTTGAGCAGGGCGGCCGCGTGGCGGACCTCCTCGCGCTGGGCCTGCCAGTGGCGCAGGGCGTCCCAGCCCGTCAGGGCCTCGATGCGGCGCACGCCGGCTGCGATGCCGGCCTCGGACAGGATGGCGAAGGAACCGGCCTGGCCCGTGGACTCCAGGTGCGTGCCGCCGCACAGCTCCACGGATTCGCCGGCCATTTCGACCACACGCACGTCGGCCTCGTACTTCTCGCCGAACAGGGCCATGGCCTGTTTTTCGTTCACGGCCGCGTCGTAGGACATGACCTGTGTGGTGATGGGCGCGTCGGCCAGGATGGCCCGGTTGACCTCGTCCTCGACCCGCTGCAGCTCCTCGGCCGTGAGGCCCGAGATGTGGGTGAAGTCGAAGCGCAGGCGCGACGGGCCCACCAGGGAGCCGGCCTGCTTGACGTGATCGCCCAGCACCCGGCGCAGGGCCGCGTGCAGCAGGTGGGTGGAGGAGTGGTTGCGGGCCGTGGCCACACGCTCGCCTTCCTCGACGAAAAGCTCAACTTCCTGGTCGGCCAGGATCTCGCCTCCGCTGACCTCGATCTTGTGCACGAGGAGCGTCGGCGCGGGCTTCAGGGTATCGACCACGCGGGCCGCACCCGTGGGGGCCTGCACCCGGCCCGTGTCGCCCATCTGGCCGCCGGACTCGCCGTAGAACGGGGTCTTGAGCGTGACCATGAAGCCCGTGCCGCCGGTCAGGCGCTCGACGGGCTGGCCTTCGGCGTCCAGCAGGGCCACGATGCGGCTCACGGCGGACAGGCAGTCATAGCCGATGAAGGCGGACTCCAGGCCCGAACCCATGAGGGCCGCGAACTGCCCGGCCAGGCCCTTGTCGCCGGAACCGGCCCAGGCTTCCTTGGATTTCTTCTTCTGCACGGCCATGTGCTCGCGGAAACCCGCCTCGTCCACGGCAAAGCCCTGCTTCTCGGCGATGTCGTTGACGATATCGAGGGGGAACCCGTAGGTGTCGTAAAGCTTGAAAGCCGTCTCGCCCGAGATGGTCCTGCTCCCGGCGGATGCAAGGCTCGCCATCTCGTCCTCGAGGATGCGCAGACCCTTGTCCAGGGTCTCGCCGAAACGCTCCTCCTCCTGGCGCACGACGCGGACCATGAAGTCCTTGCCCGCCACGAGTTCGGGGAAGGTCGCGCCCATCTCGGCCACGACCTGGGCCGTGGTCTCGCACAGGAAGGGTTCACCAAAGCCCAGCAGCTTGCCGAAGCGGTAGGCGCGGCGGATCAGGCGGCGAAGGACGTAGCCGCGGCCCTCGTTGGAGGGCAGCATGCCGTCGGCCAGCAGGAAGGCGATGGAGCGGCTGTGGTCGGCGATGACGCGCAGGGCCGTGTCCGAATCGTCGTGCTGGCGGTAGGCCACGCCGGCCTTCTTGGCCATGGTCTGAATCAGGCCCTGGAAGAGGTCGGTGTCGAAATTCGAGCGCTTGCCCTGGCAGATGGCCGTGATGCGCTCCAGGCCCATGCCCGTGTCGATGCTCGGCTTGGGCAGGGGCGTCATGGTCCCGTCGGCCGAGCGGTTGAACTGCATGAAGACGAGGTTCCAAATTTCCAGGAACCGGTCGCAGTCGCACTTGCCGATGCCGCAGTCCGGGCCGCAGGCCATGTCCGCGCCCTGGTCCACGTAGATCTCGGAGCAGGGGCCGCAGGGGCCGGTGTCGCCCATGGCCCAGAAGTTGTCCTTCTCGCCCAGGCGGAAAATGCGCTCGGCCGGCACGCCGGCCACCTTCTGCCACAGCTCCCCGGCCTCGTCGTCGTCGCGGAAGATGGAGACGTAGAGGCGGCTCTTGTCGAGGCCAAGCTCGACGGTCACGAAGTTCCAGGCGAAGCGGATGGCGTCTTCCTTGAAGTAGTCGCCGAAGGAGAAGTTGCCGAGCATCTCGAAGAAGGTGTGGTGGCGCGCCGTGCGGCCGACGTTCTCCAGGTCGTTGTGCTTGCCGCCCACGCGCAGGCACTTCTGGGAGGTGGCGGCTCGGGTGTAGTCGCGCTTCTCCTGGCCCAGGAAGATCTTCTTGAACTGGACCATGCCCGCGTTGGTGAAAAGCAGGGTCGGGTCATCCTGGGGGACCAGGGAGGAGCTGGGCTGCACGCTGTGGCCGTGCTTTTCGAAATATTCCAAAAACCGTTTACGGATTTCACCGGCGCTGATCACGTTCGTTACCTCGTTACACCCCATCTGCAGCGGGGCCTGAATGGTATGAAAAGGGCATGGAGTCCCGCAAAGGCGGGAATCCATGCCTGATGAATGTTTCCTGAAATACTACTCGGCAGGCGCCGCCGCGGGCGCTTCCTCGGGCACGGGCATGCCCAGGTGTTCGAGCAGGGCGCGCTCGATCTGCATGCGCAGCTCGTCGTTGTCCTGCAGGAAGGCGCGCACGTTCTCCTTGCCCTGGCCCAGACGCTCGGAGCCGAAGGCGTACCAGGCGCCGCTCTTGTCGACGATGCCCTGCTCCACGCCCAGGTCGAGCAGTTCGCCCACGCGGGAGATGCCGGTGCCGAAGAGCACGTCGTACTCGGCCTCGCGGAAGGGCGGGGCCATCTTGTTCTTGACCACCTTGACCCGCACGCGGTTGCCGTACGACTCCTCCTTGTCCTTCAGGGTCTGGATGCGGCGCAGGTCCATGCGCACGGAGGCGTAGAACTTGAGGGCGTTGCCGCCCGTGGTCGTCTCGGGGCTGCCGTAGCCGGTCATGCCGATCTTCATGCGCAGCTGGTTGATGAAGATGATGGACGTGCGGGACTTGTGGATGGTGCCCGTCAGCTTGCGCATGGCGTGGGACATGAGGCGGGCCTGGCTGCCGACCTGGGTCTCGCCCATGTTCCCCTCGAGTTCGGCCTGGGGGATGAGGGCCGCCACGGAGTCGACCACGACCACGTCCACGGCGCCGGAGCGGACCAGCATGTCCGCGATCTCCAGGGCCTGCTCGCCGTAGTCGGGCTGGGAGATGAGCAGTTCCTCGGTCTTGACCCCGAGCCTGCGGGCGTAGTTGATGTCCAGAGCGTGCTCGGCGTCGATGAAGGCCGCCACGCCGCCGCGCTTCTGGGCCTCGGCGATGATGTGCAGGGCCTGGGTGGTCTTGCCCGAGGATTCCGGCCCGAAGATCTCCGTCACACGGCCGCGCGGGATGCCGCCGACGCCCAGGGCCAGATCCAGCCCGATGGATCCCGTGGGGATGACCGGGACGACCTGGTGGGACGTGTCGGAAAGGCGCATGACCGAGCCCTGGCCGTAGCGGCGCTCGATGGTGGCCAGCGCGGTTTCCAGCGCTTCGCGGCGCGCGTCTTCGGGGGATGCGGTTTTTGGTCGGGCCATGAGATGCTCCATGAAAGTTGTGGTTCGGCGAAAACAGAGAAACAAGCGCTCGTAGCAAATAAGGGTATGGAAGACAATGCCGGGAAACCGGTGCCCGGCGCCGCCCTCCGGTTCGACAATATGCCCACGCCGAGCCGGTTTTCCCCCGGGGACGCCGGTCGCGTTCGATGCCCCGCGCTCGTCTTCAGGCGATGCGCCGCCCGACGAAGGCGGCGACGAGAATGACCGCCATGCCGATCACGGCGTGGGGCGTCACGGCGGCGCCGCGGGCCAGGGCCGCCAGCAGGACGGCCAGGGGAGGGGTGAGGTAGGAGAGGTAGCCGATGACGGTCATGTTGCCCGTGGTCACGGCCCGGTTCCAGAGGGTGAAGGACAGGCCCAGGGGTACGAGTCCCAGATACAGGGCCGAGAGCAGCGCGCCTGTGGGCGGCAGCCCCTGGGGGGCGCCGGCGGCGTAGACCGCGGTCGAGCAGGCCGCGGCCAGGACGGTGAAGGCGGGCATGTAGTCGCGCTCGGGCCGCAGCCGCGACAGGGCAACGGAGAAGCTGCTCCAGATGAGGCCGCAGCACAGGGCCAGGGCGTAGCCCGGGAGGTGGGCCGGGTCGAACTGCAGGCTCCTGCCGCCGGACACGACCAGCCCCGCCCCCAGGAGCCCGGCCAGGGCCACGGCCAGCACGGGGAGGGACAGGCGGCGCCTGGCCAGAACCGATGAAAAGACCACGATCCAGAAGGACCAGGTCGTCGTCAGGATGGCCCCCTCCACCAGGGGGGCGCGGTCCAGGGCCAGGTAGTAGACCGCGTGGTAGCCGAAGATGCCGACGAGGCCCAGGGCGGCCATGGGCGGCGAGGGCCAGGGAATGGTCGCGCGCTTCGAGATGAGCATTTCCTGCGCGGCCAGGTACAGCGCGGCCGGCACGAAGCTGAAGAACAGCAGCTCCGGCACCGAGAGACCGTCCAGGCCGCTGCCCGTGGCCGCCGGCAGGCTGGCCCAGCAGAGCACCGCGCCCATGGCGTAGAGGTAGGGTTTCATGGGCGCGGCCTAGAAGAGCTTGCTGCCGAGCTTGGCGTTCACGGCCGGGGAGACGAAGGTCGCCTCGCCGCTGTCCCTGCCCGGGTACTGCACGCCGAGCACGAGGGCTTCCGAGACGACCGGCCCCATCTGTCGCGGCGGGAAGTTGAGCACCCCGAGCACCAGCCGCCCCACGACCTCGTCAAGGGGGTGGGCGGTGAAACGCCCGTAACTCGTGCGGCGGCCGTATTTGCCGAAGTCGATGACCATCCTGTACGTCGGCTTGGGGGTCTCGGCGCAGGGCTCGGCCTCGACGATGCGCCCGAGACGGATGTCCAGGAGGCCGAAGGACTCTTCGAAGCTCACCTCGGATTTCAGTTCAGCAGCCATGCATTCTCCTTGTGCGATGTGCCCCTCACGCCTGCCGCAGAGAGGCCAGGGCCAGGGTCAGGCCGAGGCAGACCAGGACGCCGCCGATGCCCCGCTCCACATGGTGCCGGGCCGATGCGACGACCCGCTGGGCCGGGACCGAGGAAAAGGCCAGGGCAACCAGGACGAACCACGCCAGGTGCGCCAGGGACATGAACGCCCCGTAGCCGAGCTGGACCGGCAGGGGGGTCCGTGGGCTGACGACCTGGGTGAACAGGCTGACCACGAAGAGGGTGGTCTTGGGGTTGGTGGCGTTGGTCAGAAAACCGCGGCGCAGGGCGCCGAGGTCGGACAGGGGCGGCAAGGGCGCCGCGCCGGGTTCCGCGGGCCGGGCCCGCAGCATGCCGACGCCGAGCCAGACGAGATAGGCCGCGCCCAGATACTTGATCAGGCCGAAAAGCGTCTCCGACCGGGAGATGACGAGGCCCACCCCCAGCAGGCTGTAGGCCACATGGACCAGCACGCCAAGGGAGATGCCGACGGCGGTCAGCACCCCCGCACGCCTGGAGATGACCATGCTGTTGCGGGTGACCATGGCGAAATCCGCGCCGGGGCTGACGACGGCCAATATGGTGATGGTGGCGACGGTGACGAGTTCGAGCATCTTTCCCATCCGCAGAAGTGTTGCGCCTCGGGCGCAAAGCCCGGACGCCCGCATGGGCCTTACGCCGTGTTGCGCAGGAAACGCAAGCCTTTGCTTCTTGCCGCTTGTCCCTCGGGTGGAACTCGGATAGCGAGGAGGATGCAGCGCTCAAAGGGTTCAAGGAGTCCCCATGTCCATCAGAACCAAGGTCTTCCTCATCATCTTCGTCCTCTTCGCCGCCCTCGGAATAGCGGATTTCTTCGTCCAGCGCTTCATCATCTACCCGAGTTTCCTGGCACTGGAGCACCGTGAGGTCGGCGAGAACCTGCAACGCATCTTCCACGCCATCGACCGCGAAACCTACCACGTGGAGCGCCTGTGCCGCGACTGGGCCACGTGGAACGACTCCCACGACTTCATGGCCACGGGCTACGAGGGGTTCATCGAAAGCAACCTGAGCGACGACTCCCTGGACAACATCTCCCTGAATCTGCTTGTCTTCTGCGACACAAAGGGCAACATCGTCTGGAGCCGGGTCCGCGACTTGGAGGACAAGACCTCCCTGCAGCTCGGCTTCATGGCCGAAGGACGCATCGACCTGAAGCACACGACGCTCGCCGTTCGCCCCTCTCCCGAAGGCGGCAGGGGCAAAAGGGGCATATTCAACACCGAGGCCGGGCCCATGCTCTTCGCCACCCGCGAAGTCCTGCGCTCCAACGGAACCGGTCCGACCAACGGATTCCTGATCATGGGGCGTTTCCTGAACAAAACCATGCTCGAAACCCTGATGGAGCAGACCCGCCTGTCCTTTGAAATCGTCGACCCCCGCGATGCGTCGAAGTTCCTCTGTCGCTCGGCCGGCATGAAACCCATGACCATCGGCGACCTGATCTACTACACCAAGACCGAAGGCGGGAACTTGGTGTCCTGCGCCGGGTTCCAGGACGAAGCCGGCGAAACCCTTTTCGGTGTCCAGTACCTCTTTCCCCGCGAGACAACCCGCAAGGGCATCGACAGCATCCGCTACGCCGTCTTCCTGGTCGTCGGCTCCGGCGTGACCGTGCTCGTGATCCTGAACCTGATGATGCAGGCCGTGGTCCTGAGGCCCCTGCGGCGTCTGACCGACCATGCCGCCAGGCTGCAGGAGGAGGGCGACTATTCCCTGCGCCTGGGGCTCGACCGCAAGGACGAGATCGGAGTCCTGGCCAAGAGCCTCGACTCCCTGGTCCAGACCATCAGCGACCGCACCGTGGAGCTCCAGCGGGCCAACGAGCAGCTCACGCAGCTTTCCCTGAACGACGCCCTGACCGGCATCGCCAACCGCCGCATGTTCGACGCCTACCTCAAGCAGGAATGGCGGCGGGCCATGCGCGAGCAGACCCCGCTGTCCATCATGCTGGCCGACGTGGACCACTTCAAGAACTACAACGACACCTATGGCCACCAGCAGGGCGACATGTGCCTCATCGGCGTGGCCGCGGTCATGCAACTGCACATGCAGCGTCCGGCCGACCTGCTGGCCCGGTACGGCGGAGAGGAGTTCGCCGTGATCCTGCCGGCCACCGACGCCGAAGGGGCCCGCCACATGGCCGAAGTGCTGGGGCAGGCCGTCCGGGATCTGAGCATCGACCACTGCCGGTCCGACGCCGCGCCCTGCGTGACCCTGAGCATCGGCGTCGTGACCACGATCCCCTCGCCCGAGGAAGGGGACGGGGGCATGGACATGCTCCTTGAACATGCCGACCAGGCCCTGTACCAGGCCAAGAAAGCCGGACGCAACCGGGTCCTGGCCTGGACGCCCGAACTGCTCAAGGCCGACTAGCCCGTACGCCGGGTCGCCTCCCGCCGGACGCGGGGAACAGCACTCCAGCCTTCATCTGCCGGCCGAAAGCCGCACCCAAAGGAAATCTATGTCATTCGAATCACTCGGATTGCCCATAACGCTTGTACAGGCCCTGGCCGCACGCGGGCTGCGCGAAGCCCTGCCCGTGCAGGAGGCTGCCCTGCCCGTCCTGGCCGCCCGCGAATCGGCCATGCTCATCTCCCGGACCGGGTCGGGCAAGACCCTGGCCTACCTCCTGCCCATCCTGGCGGGCATCGACCCGCAAAGCCCGCACGTGCAGGCCGTGATCCTGACCCCGACCCACGAGCTGGCCATGCAGATCAACCGCGTGGCCAAGGAGCTGTCGGCGGAGGCCGGCCTCGGGGTCAGAGTCCAGTCCCTCATCGGCGGCGCGGCCGCCAGCCGGCAGATCGAGGGGCTGAAGAAAAAGCCGCACATCGTCGTCGGCTCGGCCGGACGCATCACCCACCTCCTGGACCTGGGCAAGCTGAAGCTGCGCGACACGGCCTGGCTCGTTCTCGACGAGGCGGACCGACTGCTCATCGAGGAAGGGCTCGAACACGTGCGGCGCATCACCGGCGAACTGGGGCCGCAGACGCGCTTCGTCTTCGTCTCGGCCACCGAAGGCCCGGCCACGACCCGCATCGCCAAGGGCCTGGCCCCGGACCTCAAGTTCGTGCGCGTGCAGGCGGGCATCAGCCCCTCCATCCGCCACTGCTACCTCGTGTGCGAGGAGCGGGACAAGATCGAGTGGCTGCGCAAGGCCCTGCGCGGCCTCGAACCCAGCCGCGCCCTCGTCTTCGTGCACCGCGGTGCCAGCGCCGAACGCATCTCCGAACGACTCGACTATCACCAGCTGGCCGTGGCCGACCTGCACGGGGCCAGGGACAAATTCGAACGCCAGTCCGCCCTGGACAGCTTCCGAAAGGGCCGGGCCCGGGTGCTCATCGCCTCGGACATCGCGGCCCGCGGTCTGGACATCGCGGACGTGGAACTGGTGGTCAACGTCGATGCCCCGAGCCAGAGCCGGGACTACCTGCACCGCGCCGGACGGACCGGCCGGGCCGGGGCCGCCGGGCTCGTCCTGTCCCTGCTGACCGAGGCGGAAGCCAGACTGGCCAGACGCTATTCCGAGGAGCTCGACATCTCCATGGAGCCCGTGCGCATGGTGCGCGGCGCCCTGGTCCCGTCCGACGGGTCCGGCGCACAGCCCCTGGCCCCGGCCCCGCGCAAGCGCGGCCTGGCCGCCCCCGGCTCACCGCGAAGGACAGGCAAGACCTCGACGGAGGCCCCAGCCCGCCAGCCCGGAAAAGGCGCGCGCCGCCCGGAAACCCGGCACGGGGAACCTACCGACAAGGAGCCGCAAAGCCCGGGCAGAAAATCCGGCGCGCATCCCAAACCGAGCGCACGGCGACCGGAACCCGACAGGCAGGACGGCCCGCCCCGCCGCAAGCCCGCGCAGGCCGGCAGGCCTGCGACCACCCCGCCTGCACGGCGCCCCAAACCCAAAAAACCCGCATGAGCCCAGCGCAGACCGCCCGGATGGACCACTCCATCCGGGCGGTCTGCGTTTACCCCCGCTTTATCTCGCAACCCCTCTAAATCATGATTGACAACAATCACGTCTCGGCTGTAGTTCATCTCTGGGTGTTATGATTTTATTATAGGTGTTACTTTTTCGGCATTTTCTTACGTTCAATATTCTTTTAACGCAATTTCCGGAGCCAGCCGTATTCCACGCACGGGTCCGGGACAGGAGGTGCGCCGCGATGACGAGAATCCTATTGCTCTGTTTCACCCTGGTTTTCTGCGCCGCCAACTCGGCCCTGGCGCATTTCGGCATGCTCATTCCCTCCGCGGGCAGCATCGCGGACAAGAAGGACGCGTCGTTGACCCTGACCCTGTCCTTTTCCCATCCCATGGAGATGGTCGGCATGCCGCTGGCCGCACCCGCATCCTTCAAGGTCTTTGTCGACGGTGCGGCCGAGGATCTGCTGCCGACCCTGAAACCGGCCAAAGTCATGGAGCATGAGGCCTGGAGCGCCGCGTACGCCGTCAAAAAGCCCGGCGTGTACCAGTTCGTCATGGAGCCCAAACCCTACTGGGAGCCGGCCGAGGACTGCTTCATCGTCCACTACACCAAGACCGTCGTGCCGGCCTTCGGAGAGGAGGAGGGGTGGGACGCGCCCCTGGGCCTCAAGACCGAGATCGTGCCCCTGACCCGCCCCTTCGGCAACTATGCGGGCAACGTCTTCCAGGGACAGGTGCTCCTCGATGGCAAGCCCGTGCCCGGAGCCATGGTCGAAGTCGAGTTTTACAACCGGGACGGCAGGCACGAAGCCCCCAACGATTACATGATCACCCAGGTCGTCAAGGCCGACGAGGGCGGCGTGTTCACCTACGGCGTGCCCTTTGCGGGCTGGTGGGGCTTCGCCGCCCTGAACACGGCGGACGAGAAGATGAACCACGAGGGCAAGCCCAAGGATGTGGAGCTCGGCGCCGTGCTGTGGACGGAATTTCTTGAACCCGTGCGCAAGTAGGGCTACACGACTGCCTCGGGACATTCTTTCGAGACGGGGGGCCCGGCCGCCAACCCGAGCCCCCGCCCAGCCGCCGGGGCAAGCCGGAACAAAAAGGAACAGTAAATGCAAAAATAACAAAGGGTCCGCTACCCCGCCCAAAACGGCGCCCGCCCCG
>JANJWV010000219.1 GCA_024709365.1 Desulfomicrobium sp.
CTGGAGCCGGTCGAAACCCTGGCCGCGGACGTGCCGGTCGGCGCGCGGATCCTGGTCAAGCCCGGCGCCAGAATCCCTCTGGACGGGGTGGTCCGGGCCGGCTCGTCCGCCGTGGACCAGGCCCCCATCACGGGCGAGTCCGTGCCGGTCTACAAGGCGCCGGGCGACCCTGTCTTCGCGGGCACCGTGAACACCGATGGCGCGCTGGAGGTGGAAACCACAAAGCGTGCCTCGGATTCCACCCTGGCGCGCATCATGCGCATGGTCGAGGAGGCGCAGTCGCGTCGCGCCAAGGCCGTGCAGTGGGTGGAGAAATTCGCGGCGGTCTACACCCCGGCCATGGTCGGCGTGTCGCTGCTGGTCGCCCTGGTCCCGCCGCTTTTTCTGGGCGGGGAATGGGGGCGGTGGGTGTACGAGGCGCTGGTCGTCCTGGTCATCTCCTGCCCCTGCGCCCTGGTCATCTCCACCCCGGTCAGCATCGTCGCGGGCATGGCCTCGGCGGCGCGCAACGGCGTGTTGATCAAGGGCGGCGCGTTTCTGGAGGTCCCGGCCGGCCTCGACGCCGTGGCCCTCGACAAGACGGGCACCCTGACCTTCGGCCGGCCCCAGGTCACCGCGGTTAGCGTCCATGGCGACACATCGGAGCCTGAACTGCTGCGCATCGCGGCGGCCCTGGAGTCCCGCAGCAGCCATCCGGTGGCACGGGCCGTGCTGGCCCATGCGGCATCGCAGGGCATCACCCCCGGTCCGGTGGAGGATGCGCAGTCCCGGCCTGGGCTCGGCGCGTCGGGAACGATCGACGGCGTGACCTACCATATCGGCAACATGCGCTATCTCGCCGGAGCCGACGGGCGTGCCCTGTCGGCCGCCGAACAGGCCCTGCTGGCGCGTCACGAAGAGTCGGCCGGGACGGTTGTCGCGGTGTGGAGCCGCAGCGCCGTGCTGGGCTTCCTGAGCGTCGAGGACACTGTCCGGCCGCAGGCCCGGGCCGCCCTGGAGCAGCTCAAGGATGCGGGCATCGGGACGATCCTCATGCTGACCGGCGATTCCCGGCGCAGCGCCGAAAAGATTGCGCGAGAAACCGGCGTGACCGAAGTGCGGGCCGACCTTCTGCCCGAGGACAAGACCAGGGCCGTTGCGGAGCTGGCGGCCGCCGGCAGGAGGGTGGCCATGGTCGGAGACGGCGTCAACGACGCCCCCGCCCTGGCCTCCTCGCATCTGGGCGTGGCCATGGGCGCCATGGGCACGGACGTTGCCATCGAAACCGCCGACGTGGCGCTCATGAGCGACGACCTGGCCAAGCTGCCCTGGCTGATCAGGCATTCGCGCCGGACCATGGGCATCATCAAGGCCAACATCGCCATCGCCCTGGCCATCAAGGCCGTGTTCCTGCTGATGGCCGTGCTGCAACTTGCGACGCTCTGGACCGCCGTGCTGGCCGACCTCGGCACATCCCTCTTCGTCATCTTCAACGGCCTGCGCCTGCTGCGGATCAGGCAGTAGGCGCTTGAATCCGCTCAGCCCCGGGCCCGTACGCAATGCGCCGAAGCCCCGTGCTGTGGAATTTCCCCGGCTAAGGCACGCACAAAAAGCGCGCGGTACGTTGACGGTGCCAACGTGCCGCGCGCTTTACGGACCGATCGTTACAGTTCCAGTTGCTGGATGCCCTCCAGGGTCCACTGGGGGGATGGGTCGCTCTCGTCGCGCCGGATGTGCCAGACTTCCCTGATCTGTTCCGCCGGCGCGCCTTCGCCATCCTCGCGCAGCATGGCGTCGAAGAGCACGCTGATGACGGTTTCGGCCCCCGAGCTGCGGGCTTCCAGCACGCGCGCCTCGACCATGAGGATTTCCGTGCGCCCGGGCGCAGGGTCGAGCGCTGCCTGGCGTGCGATCTCGCCGTGCACTTCAGGGCTCGTGAACTGGCGGATGTCGTCGATGTCCCGACGGTCCCAGGACGCCTGCAGGCGGGTGTACAGGGCTTTCGCCCCGGCCAGGAATTCCTGCTCGTCCAGGCCATGGGGCATGACGGGACGCTGCGGCGCCTGCGCTTCGAAACGCTGCTGGCCCCATCCGCCGTGAGAGCCGGGGCTCCGGGCTTCTTCATGTCCGGAGTAGGCATAGGGGGCGGAATTTGCAGTGGCCGCCCGGCGGGATTTCATGAACTTGAACAGCAGGAACCCGCCCATGGCCAGGAGCAGCATGTCGAGCATGCCCGGGCCTGCGAATCCGCCGCCGAAAAGCATGGAGCCGATGAGGCCGCCCATGAGCAGACCGCCGAACATGCCGCCGAGGCCGCCGAAGCGGGACGGGCTGTTCGGGGCAGCCTGCTTGGCCATGGTCGGGGAGTCCTTGGAAGGGGAGGCCTGCTTGGTGTAGCCGCTGCTGTACGAGGGCTTGCTGCCGAAGGACCCGCCGCCGCCCATGCGCTTTGCGTCGGCCAGGTCCGGCCAGGCGAAAAGGAGCAGGGTCAGGGCGATGAGGGGGAAAAAGAGATAGGCTGATTTTGTATGCGCGACGGCCGCGCAGGATGGAGAAAGGGAACCGGTCTTCATGGAACCTCCTGATTTGGCTGGAGGTCATCCAAAAAAAAGACCTCCAGCATGGTTTGTCATGCTGAAGGTCTGGCTCATCGGTTGGTTCCGACGGCAAGGCCAAGCGCTTTCGCGCCAGTATTGTTGACCTTGCCACTGGGAGCTACTCCCCTTCAAAGCTCTGAATATTGTGCATGGAGGCGCATTGTCAAGAATAATTCCGAGCGTTGTGCTCCAAAATGGACCGTCATGCCGCGTTCGGCCTTTCAGGCTGTTCGGGACTCTGCCTCCGGCCCCGTCCCGCCATCGACGTTCCCCCACGATCCTGGCTGTCAGTCTCCGGACCCAATGGTCGGTCTGACCACAGGCCACGCAACGTCACTGCGTGCATGCGGTTTCGTCTGTTCGGGGACCGTCGCAGGACAGGACGACGGTGCGGTTCCGTCCAAGGGCCTTGGCCCGGTAGCAGGCCGCGTCGGCGATGGAGAAAAATTCGTCGATGCTGACCCTGGAGCCCTGCATGGCGGCGATTCCGATGCTCACGGTGAAGGTCAGCTCCTTGCCGCCATGCGTGAAGCGGCCGTGTTCGATGACGGCCCGGATCTTTTCGAGAACCGTGTGCGCTGTCTCCAGCCCTGTGTTGGGAAGCAGGATGGCGAACTCTTCGCCGCCGATCCGTCCGACGGTGTCCGAGGAGCGCAGGCGCGAGGTCAGCGTGTTCGCCAGGTATTTCAGGGCGGCGTCCCCGGCCGCGTGCCCGTGGGTGTCGTTGATGCGCTTGAAGTGGTCCGCGTCCAGGAGCACCAGGCACAACGGTTGGCGCAGTCGCGTCGCCTGGGAGATCTCCGCTTCGGCCCGGCCCATGAAGCAGCGCCGGTTCCAGAGGCCCGTCAACTCGTCCGTGGCGGCCAGCAGTCTGAGCTTCTCTTCGGCCATGATCTTGATGGTCACGTCCTTGAAGCTCCACAGCCGGCCGGTGACGTTGCCGTCTTCGAGCAGCGGGCGGGCCGTCTGTTCGAGGATGATCCCTGTTTTCAGGTAGACCAGCTGGCTGTTGTGGTCTTGGTGGCGTGTTTCGAGCACGCCGCCGGCGGACTCAGGCAGGACCGACCCTCTGATGTGCCCGATGACGAACCCCTCCAGCCCTTCGCCGACGTGCTTGTCCCGGAGTCCCCACAGTTCGAGGAAGCGCTGGTTGTAATGCGTGATCCTGTCCCGGTCATCAAGCACCAGCAGGCCGTCGCTGGTCGTCTCCAGGATGAGCCTCAGTTCCGCGGCCTTGCGGCGGAGGGAGGACTGGGTCATCCCCTCGATGCTGTCCGCGATGGAGGCCAGTTCGGCGTTGGAGAAGGACGGCGGCTTTCTGCCCGCCTCTTTGCCTGAAGTGATGTCGGCTATGCGCCGCTTGAGGGTCAAGAACGGTTCGACGAAGCGCGATTCGTACGTCTTGAGCTGCAGAAGACCCAGGAGCAGCGTGACCAGGGCCGTCGCCGTCACGGTCAGCGCGATCCTGCGCCGGATCGGCGTCATGACCTCGTCCCGGTCCACGGCGGACACGATGATCCAGTCGTTGATCTTGAGCCTGGTGAAATAGGCCATCCGGGTCCCGACTCCGGGCAGGAGGTATTCGACGTAACCGGCGTCGCCCGTGAACAGATCCATGGCCCCCGGGACAATGGTCTCCAGGTTCTGGTCGAGGAAGCCGGTCTTTTCGTTGTGGATCAGCAGCAGACCGTCTGAGTTGATGACGTAGTTCGACTGGCTGGTGAATGATTTGATGCTGTTGAGCATGCCGTCCATCCTGGACAGGGCGCTGTCGACGGAAACGACGCCGCGCAGACCGGACTTGTCGAAGAAGGCCGACGAGATGGCGACAAGCCACTCCCCATCGACGATATCCCGGTAGGGCAGGCCGATCTTCATGTCCGGCCAGGCCCGGACCGCGGCGGCATACCAGGGCCGGATCCGCGGGTCGTAGTCTTCGGGCGGGGTGTAACCGTTGATCAGCAGTTCCCCGCCTTCGTAGCCGGCATAGCAGTACTTCACGTTCGGGTTGGACAGCTCGACGAAGCGGAAATAGGTCCGGGCGCGTTCCCGGGATTCCTCTCCGCCGGTGTCGCCGTGCACGACATCGGGCGTGGCGGCCATGATCCGTACCGCGGCCGCCAGGCCTTCCAGGTGGGCCTCGATATAGGACGAAATCTGCCTGTTCGCGCCGGTGATCCGTTCGCGGGCGCTGTCCATGCCCGCGCGGTAGATCCCCATGGACTGCATGGACACGACGACGATGGCGATCGCCGCCAGACAGAACAGGCCGATGAGGAACATTTCCCTGCGGATGGTCTGGCCGCCGGCGTAGGAGGAATCCCGGTCAGGAGGGGCGGAACGCCGGGACAGAAGCTGGGTCAGGTGGTTGATCATGTGTCGGGGAGTCCGGACGGTCGTGGGCGTAAGTTGCGGCAGCCGTGCTCGATTTGCCGTGGCTGCCGGAGATATCAGCAAGAGTCCATTATTACAAGGCGGGAGTCGATGTTCTGGCGATGGTGAGCGGCGCCTCCCTGCGGCGGAAAGGGCGTCGATGATCTGGGAATGTGCGGGCTTCGACTTTACCTGTACGATCAGTCCGTATATTTTTCGCAGAGGTCATCAAGAACGTATTCGGTAGCCGGGCAGCCTGTGTTTGCTCGATTTCGGGATGGCGACATGAGTACGGTGAGCGCTGGCTGGGGGCTGGTCGCGGGGAGGGACTCCTCGATGAGGAAGAAAGCCGGGGGCGACCTTGACGGACGCATGGGGCGGCTGTAGTTTCTTCCCATTCGAAGGGGAGTAGCTCCTCCAGGCAAGGTCAACAACACTGGCGCGTACGCGCTTGGCCTTGCCGTCGGGACACACCGATGAGCAAGACCTTCAGCACCGAACCGTGCTGGAGGTCTTTTTTGTTGCGGACCTTCGGCCAAGACCAGGAGGTCTCATGAAAAGAAATCGTTTCCGGCCGTCTTCGCCATCCTCGCACGCTGGTCACTTCCCGGATGCCTTCGTCCCGGCCGCCGGGTTGTCGCACATCTTGAGCGGGGGCTTCGCGTCCCCAGGGAGGGACCGCGCATGATCACACCGATTCTCGCCGTCGTGTTCGGCCTGGCCCTCCTGGTCTGGAGCGCCGACCGCTTCGTGGACGGGGCCGCTTCCGCGGCCTGCCGACTCGGCATGCCGTCGCTGCTCATCGGCATGGTCATCGTCGGCTTCGGCACGTCCGCGCCGGAAATGGTCGTCTCCGCCCTTGCGGCAAGCCACGGAAACCCGGGCATCGCCCTGGGCAACGCCTTCGGCTCGAACATCACCAATATCGCCCTCATCCTCGGCCTGACCGCCGTCATTCGGCCCGTCATGGTGCATTCGCGCGTGCTGCGCACGGAACTGCCGATCCTCACGGCCGTGACCGCCTTCGCCGCGTGGCAGCTCATGGACGGCGAGGTCTCGCGTGGCGATGCCGCGATGCTCCTGGTCGTCTTCGGCGGGCTCATGGCCTGGACCGTTTGGCAGGGAATGCGCCGAAAGACCGACTCCCTGGGTCTGGAGATGGCGCAGGAGATGGGGTGCCCCATGCCTCTGCGCCGCGCTCTGACCTGGCTGGCGGTCGGCCTTGCGCTGCTCGTGGCCAGTTCGCGCATCCTGGTCTGGGGTGCGGTGGAACTGGCCCGCGGTTTCGGGGTCAGCGACATGATCATCGGCCTGACCATCGTCGCCGTGGGCACGTCCCTGCCCGAGCTGGCCTCGTCCATCATCGCCGCGCGCAAGGGCGAGGACGACATCGCCCTGGGCAACATCCTCGGCTCGAACCTCTTCAACACCCTGGCCGTGGTCGGCATCGCCGGGTCCATCTCACCCATGAGCGTCGGTCCGGAGGTCTTCTCCCGCGACATCCTGGTCATGGCCGGCCTGACCTTTTCCCTCTTCGTCATGGGCTACGGTTTCCGCGGCCCGGGCCAGGGGCGCATCAACCGTTTCGAGGGCACGTTCCTTTTGGTCTGCTATGTCGGCTACGTGTCCGTGCTGATCCGTAGCGTGCTGCTGGCCTGACGGTGCGTTAGCGCCCCGGTGCATGTTGCCGGTCCGCGGGAAAACCTGATACGAAGGGTCCTCCCGGCGGACCGGCGTCCGGGCGTGGGTGAGGCGCAACAAGGAGGACGGGCATGAAATGGCGCGGACGGCAGGAGAGCTCGAACATCGATGACCGCCGGGGGCGCAGCGTCAGGACGGGCGGGCTGGCGGGAATGGGTGGCCTTGGGATCATCGTGGCCATCGTCTACATGCTCCTGGGTGGGAACCCCCTGGACCTGCTCATGCTGGTGCAGGAGCAGCCAGCCACCTACGAGCAGTCCGGCGGCGAATACCGGGAGAGCGCCGAGGAGCGGGACGTGCGGCAGTTCTCCGCCGTGGTGCTCAAGGAGACGGAGGACGTCTGGCACGACATCTTCTCCCGCTCCGGGCGGCGTTACGATGAGCCGACCCTGACCATCTATTCAGGTCAGGTCCAGTCGGGGTGCGGAGTCGCGTCGTCGGGTACGGGTCCTTTCTACTGTCCCGCCGACCGGCGGATATACCTCGACCTGGCCTTTTCCAACGAGCTGCGCCACAAGTTCGGCGCCCCGGGCGATTTCGCCCTGGCCTACGTCATCGCCCACGAGGTCGGGCACCACGTGCAGAACCTGCTGGGGGTCCTGGGCAAGGTCCACGAACTGCGCTCGCGGGTCAGCCAGGAGGAGTTCAACGCGTATTCCGTCCGGCTGGAACTTCAGGCCGATTACATGGCCGGCGTCTTCGCCCGCCACGTCCAGAACAAGAACCTGCTGGACGAAGGGGACGTCGAGGAGGCCATGAACGCGGCCAGCGCCGTGGGCGACGACACCATCCAGAAGAAGGCCCGGGGCTACATCATGCCGGACAGCTTCACCCACGGCACGTCGGAGCAGCGCATGCACTGGTTCAGACAGGGGTATCTGGCCGGTGACCTTTCTCGGAGCGACACCTTCTCCCGGAATCCCTGAAGATCAGGCCCGGGGGGACAGCGGGCACGGCCGGGAAGATCGGTTTCGTTCTCTGGTTGCGGCCGTCAGGGATGCGGCGCACGGGCGGCCGGAGCACAGCTTCCTTCGGTGATCCCCAGCCTGTGCATCTTGGCGTAGAGCGTGTTGCGGCCGATGCCCAGCTCCTTCGCCGTTCGCGATATGTTGCCCGCATGTCGTTCCAGGACTTCACGGATGATGTCGGCTTCCTGGTACCGCAGTGAGCCGGAGCGGAGTCCCCCCGAGGTTCTGGGCGCAGCGGCCGACGTGCGGAGGTGCTGCGCGAGATCTCCTACCCGTAGGAGGGGCCCTTCCATGGCGTTCAAGGCATGTTCGATGGCGTTGATCAGTTCGCGGACGTTGCCGGGCCAGTGGTGGGCGCGAAGCCGGGCCAGGGCGGCTTCCTCGATGCCCCGGAAGGGCAGTCCGAATTCACGTGCCAGCCGTTCGGCGTGCGCCCGGGCCAGGGTGTCGATGTCGTTCCCCCGCTCGCGCAGGGGCGGGACGTGGATGCGGACCACGTTCAGGCGATACAGGAGGTCCGGCCTGAAACGGCCCTGGGCCGCCTCCTGCTCCAGGTCCTTGTTGGTGGCGGCGATGATCTTCACGTCCACGGGGATGACGCGCCCACCGCCGACCCGCATGACCTGCCGGTCCTCCAGCACACGCAGCAGATTGACCTGCATGGCCAGCGGCATCTCGCCGATCTCGTCCAGAAAGAGGGTGCCCGTGTCGGCCAGTTCGAACTTGCCGGGACGGCCCTTGCGGTCCGCGCCGGTGAAGGAGCCGCCGGTGTAGCCGAAGAGTTCGCTTTGGATCAGTTCCGGGGCGATGGCTCCGCAGTTCACGGCCACGAAGGGACCGCCGGAGCGACCGCTTTCAGCGTGGATGCCGCGGGCGAACAGCTCCTTGCCCGTGCCGGACTCGCCCGTCAGCAGCACGGTGGACGGCGTGCGCGCGGCCTTGAGGGCCAGGCCGATGGCCCGGGCGATGGCCGGGCTCTGGCCGAGGATGCGTCCCAGGCCCTGTCGTTGCTCCTTTTCGCCGGATTCATGCTCCCGGCTGCCGGCCAGGCGCGGAGAAACGGTGCGGTCGCGCCGCGGGGCGCGCTGAGGCTCCATGACGGCAACCACGGTGCCGACCCAGGTGCCGTTCAGGGAGTACATGGGCGTGGCCCGGGCCAGAAGCTCGTGGCTGACGCGGCAGGGCATGGGGATGGCCGCGGCTTGCCCGTCCCGGTGGCAGGCCAGGAACGCGCCGTAGTCGAAGAACCTGTCCGCAGGCTGCCCCTGCAGGGCCGCTCCGGGCACCCCGAGCAGCGTTTCGGCGGCGATGTTGGCGTCGGAGATGATGCCTCGGCAGTCGATGGAGATCATGCCGGTCAGCACCGAGTTGAAGGCTGCGGCCACCAGGGACCCCGAGCGGTGTTCGAGTTCCGCGCAGTGCTGCTTGAAGAGGCGCTTTTCGAGGACGCGCACGGCGTCCAGAACCAGGGTCAGGGCCAGGGCGTGGTCCCCTTCGGAGGGGCCGGAGATGTCGAAGCAGCCGACGATGTTGCCGAGGGGGTCGAAAATGGCGGCTGCGGAACAGCTCCAGCTGTGGTGGCTCTCGCAGTAGTGCTCGCGGCCGAAGACCTGGGTCGGCTTGCCCGTGACCAGGGCCGTGCCGATGGCGTTGGTGCCGACGCTGCCTTCGGCCCACAAGGCCCCGGGCCCGAAGTTGAGCTTGTCGGCCAGCTTGAGCGTGTCGGGGTCCCCGCTGGTCCTCACGACGTAACCCTCGGCCGTGGTCAGGGTCATGAGCAGATTGCGGTCCCTGATGGCGGCGTAGACGTCGTTCTCGACGTCGCGGGCGAGGCTTCGCAGCCTGCCCGCCGCAGGTTCGAGACTCTCCATGGGCAGGAAGTTCCAGCACTTGCGCGGTCCGGGATCGACGTCCTGCTTGCGGCAGCGGCTCCAGGACTCCCGCAGGGCCCGGTTGAGGCATGTGGCATCATGGTGCCCGGTCCGCATGAACTGTGACCACTGGGCGTAGCTCACGCTGCACTGTCCCGGGCGATTCATCCCGGAAAGCTCAGGTGCGCCCCCCTCGCCGGGGGCGGCCAGTCCCATCTCCTCCCGCTTCACGTCAAATCCGTGCTTGTCCCAAACCAATGTGTACATGGCGATACCTCTTGGTTGGCGCTTATCCTCGCAGTTTCGGCATACTTTCCCATGAAACCTGTATGGTCAAGTGTTCCGTTTCCGAACACCGCTCTATTGCCGTGTCGCAACATGCTGATTTCAATGGACAGCCGCGTTGTCGCTCCGCAGTTTTATTCATCGTTCGCTTTCCCTGTTCGCTTCCAGAACAATCGGCCTGGTGCAATGTCGTTTTGTAATATCTTGTTTTGTATAGAGATTTACGGAGTGATACAGTGGCACCCCCGTTGCAAAACAGACCGCAATACCAAAAGGAGGTGTTACTGGTGGCACACAATGCAATCATGCCCAAGTGGGGCCTGACCATGAAGGAAGGCAAGATCACCCGCTGGCTCAAGCAGGAAGGCGAGAGCGTTGCGGCGGGCGAAGCGCTTTTCGAGGTCGAAACCGACAAGATCACCAATACAGTGGAAGCTCCGGCATCGGGCGTTCTTTTTCAGATTGTCGTTCCCGCCGGCAACGTCGCCCCGGTGCAGGCCGTTGTCGGCGTCATCGCCGAGTCCGGTGAGACTCCGGACCGTGTGGCCGGGGGGACCGTGCCGACTGCCGCCGCCCCGAAGGAGGCCAAGGCCGCGTCCGCCCCTGCATCTGCCGGCGGGGAATTCGTCCCGGCCACACCGGCCGCGCGCAAGTTGGCCAAGGAACTCGGCGTCGACCTGGGCGCCGTGCAGGGCACAGGTCCCGGCGGCCGCGTCACGGAAAAGGACGTGCAGGATTTCAAGGATTCCGGCCCGGCGATCAACGCCAGCCCGCAGGCCATCGAGTTCGCCCGCGCCCACGGCATCGACCTGAGCGAAATTCCGGGCACGGGCCCCGGAGGCAAGGTCACCAAGGTCGACATCCTGCGGGCCATGCAGCCCCAGGCCGCCCCCAAGCCCGCAGGCGGGGCTCCGGCCGCGTCGGCTCCGGCCGAGGCCAAGGTCATTCCCATGGAGGGCATTCGCCGGCTCATCGCTGAAAACATGAAGGCCAGCCTGAACAACGCGGCCCAGCTCTCGGTCTTCGTCGAGACCGACGTCACGGCCATGGTCGCCCTGCGCGACCTCTTTCTGGCCCGCAACAAGAAGAACCCCGACTACCGCCTCTCCTACAACGACATCATTTCCTACGCCGTGTGCCGGGCCCTGAAGAAGCATCCCCTGATGAACTCCACCCAGACCGGCGATTCCATCTACCTGCACGAGCACGTCAACCTCGGTGTGGCCGTGGCCCTTGATAACGGCCTCATCGTCCCCAACGTCAAGAACGCCGACACTCTGGGCCTGGACGCCCTGGCCGCGGCCGTGCGCGACGTGGCCGGGCGGGCGCGCAAGGGCGGCCTGACCATGGACGAGATCAGCGGCGGCACCTTCACCATCACCAATGTCAGCATGCTCGGCATGGACGGCTTCACGCCCATCCTGAACCCGCCGGAGACGGGCATCCTCGGCGTGGGGCGCGTGGTGGAGAAGCCCGGCGTGTTCGAAGGCGAGATCTGCGTCCGCAAGTACATGACCCTGTCCCTGACCTTTGACCACCGTGTCGCTGACGGCGCTCCGGCCATGACCTTCCTGCGCTACCTGGCCGATCTGCTCGAACAGCCCGTCCTGATGCTGGCGTGAGGCTGCCATGAAACGCTTTGCCATCGAACTGGGCTACGGGGCCGACCTGCACGGCGCCGACATGACCAAGGCCGCGGTGCGCGCCGTGCGCGACGCCATGTCCAGGGTCTGTCTGGCCGGACTGGTGGAGATCCTGGGCCTGAAGAACTTCGCGGGCGTGCACGTGCACGTCGAGGTGGCCGTGCCCTGCCCCGAAGCCGTGGATACCGCGGCGCTTGCGGCTCTTGTGCCCATCGGCACGGTCAGCGTGAAGGTGGTGCAGGGCGGCCTGCGCACGGCCGGACTCCTGGTCGAGCGCTTCGGCCCGGACCAGAGCGACATCGTGGCCGCCTGCGCGGCCCTGACCGTGTCCGTGGAACGTACGGAATAATATCCGCGCGCAGCGCGGAAAAACTGGAGGAAACAATGAGTCACGACAAAGAGATCATGGTGAAGATGTACACGACCATGAACAAGATCCGCATGTTCGAGAGCATGCTGCAGGAGTACTTCGCCGCGGGCAAGATCCCGGGCTTCGTGCACCTGTACCTGGGCGAGGAGGCGGTGGCCGTGGGCGCCTGCGCCTGCCTGACGGACAGGGACAGCATCACCAGCACCCACCGCGGCCACGGGCACCTCATCGCCAAGGGCGGCGACCTCAAGCTCATGATGGCCGAGATCTTCGGCAAGAGCACGGGTTACTGCAAGGGCAAGGGCGGCTCCATGCACATCGCCGACGTGGACCTGGGCATCCTCGGCGCCAACGGCATCGTCGGCGGCGGCGGCCCTCTGGCCACGGGCGCGGCGCTGGCGGCCAAGTACCGCAAGACCCAGGACGTGACGGTCTGCTTCTTCGGAGACGGCGCGTCCAACCAGGGCACGACCCAGGAATCCCTGAACCTGGCCAGCGCCTGGAAGCTTCCTGTGGTTTTCGTCAATGAAAACAACGGTTACGGCATATCCTGTCCGCAGTGCAAGTCCATGGCCGTGACGGACATCGCCGACCGCGCCGCTGCCTACGATATGCCCGGCGTGGTGGTGGACGGCAACGACGTCCTGGCCGTGCACGAGGCCGTGGGCGAAGCCGTGAAGCGCGCCCGCCGCGGCGAGGGCCCGACGCTGATCGAGTGCAAGACCTACCGCTGGCGCGGGCATTTCGAGGGCGACGCCTGCACGTATCGTTGCGTGGAGGAACTGAACGAATGGATGGCCAAGGACCCCATTCCCCGTTTCGAAGAGAAGCTGGTCGAGAGCGGGCTGGTCACGGCCGCTGAGCTCGAGGGGATAAAGGCGGCGGTGAAGAAGGAGCTGGACGCGGCCCTGGAGTTCGCCCAGTCGAGCCCGTTGCCCGAATTGTCCGCCCTGCTTGAGGATGTTTACGCCTAACCCGCAACACGGAGAGAATCATGGCCAAGAAAACATATCTGCAGGCCCTCAACGAGGCCCTCGCACAGGAAATGGAAAGGGATCCCAACGTATTCATCCTCGGTGAGGACGTGGGGCGGTTCGGCGGGTGCTTCGGCGTGACCCAGGGGCTTTTCGACCGCTTCGGCGAGGAGCGGGTCATGGATACGCCCATCACCGAGAGCGTCATCGTCGGCGCGGCCGCAGGCGCGGCGGCATCAGGTCTGCGACCGGTGGCCGAGCTTATGTTCGTGGACTTCATCGGCGTGGCCCTGGACCAGCTCTTCAACCAGGCCGTCAAGATGCGCTACATGTTCGGCGGCAAGGCCAAGGTGCCGATGGTCCTGCGCATGCCCCAGGGCGCGGGCATCGGCGCCGCCGCGCAGCACTCCCAGTCCCTGGAGGCGTGGTTCATGCACATCCCCGGCCTGAAGGTGGCCATCCCCTCCAGCCCGGCAGACGCCAAGGGCATGCTCATCAGCGCCATCCGCGACGACAACCCCGTGGTCTTCCTTGAGCACAAGCTGCTCTACGGCGTGGAAGGGGACGTGCCCGAGGAGAGCTACACCGTCGAGTTCGGCAAGGCAGACATCAAGCGCGAGGGCACGGACGTGACCGTGGTGGCTACCTCGAAGATGGTCTACTCGGCTCTGGAGGCTGCCGAGACCCTGGCCAAGGACGGCATCAGCATCGAGGTGGTGGACCCGCGCAGCCTGCTGCCGCTGGACACGGAGACCATCCTGAACTCCGTGCGCAAGACCCACGCCCTGGTCATCGCCCACGAGGCCGTCGGCTTTGCCGGCCCCGGCGCCGAGATCGCCGCGCAGGTGGCCGAAAAGGCCTTCGACTACCTCGATGCGCCCATCACCCGCGTGGCCGCGCCGTTCTGCCCGGTGCCCTTCTCGCCGCCGCTGGAGCAGGCCTTCATCCCCGGCGCCGACGAGATCGTGAAGGCGGTCCGGGCTCTGCGCTAGAACCATTGTCCCTGCGGAGACCCTTCCGCAGGGACTTTTCCCTTTTTGAGGAGGTGTGCGTGAGTCTTGCCGCCATCGTGGCCAATCCCGCCTCGGGCAAGGACATCCGACGTCTGGTGGCCCACGGCAGCGTCTTCGACAACCAGGAGAAGGTGCGCATGGTGCGCCGCCTGCTGCTGGGACTGGAGCGGGCCGGGGTAGAGCGGGTGCTGTACATGCCCGAAGGCTACGGCATCGTGCCCCGCGCCTTGAACGCCATCCGCCCGGACATGGCCGTGGAGGCCCTGGAGATGCCCGTACGCAACAGTCAGGAGGACTCCATCCGCGCCGCGGAGATCATGGAGACCCTGGGTGTCGGCATCGTCGTCGTGCTTGGCGGGGACGGCACCAGCCGGGCCGTGTGCAAGGGGCTGACGGACACGCCCGTCCTGCCGCTCTCCACCGGCACCAACAACGTCTTTCCGTATATGCTCGAAGCCACGGTGGCCGGGCTGGCCGCCGGGCTCGTGGCCACGGGCGCGGTGGAGCGGGAGACGGCCTGCGTGCGTTCCACGGCTCTGGAGATCCTGGTCGACGGCGAGGTCGCCGACCTGGCCCTGGTCGACGCGGCGGTGTACGAGGACGTGTTCGTGGCCTCGCGCGCGGTATGGGACATGAGCAAGGTCTCGAAGCTCTGCCTGACGCGCTGCCGACCGGACAGCATCGGCCTTTCGGCCGTGGGCGGCCAGGTGGAGCTGATCCGTCCCGAGGAGTCACGCGGTCTGGCTCTGGAGCTGGGGCCTGACGCGGCCGAACGTGTCGTGGCGGCCATCGCGCCGGGGCTGTTCGAGGAGGTGGGCATTCTGCGCCGGGAGATCATGGAGCCCGGCGTCCTGTATCCCGTCGGGCATTCGCCGTGCCTCGTCGCCCTGGACGGCGAACGCGAAGTGTCGGTGCGCCGCGGCAGCGAGGCCGCCATCCGCCTGACCGTTGACGGGCCGTGGGTGGTGGATGTGGGGCGGGTCATGGAGGCTGCCAGGACCCGACGGATTTTCGTGCGCTGAACGTCAACCGGCCGGGATGGTCCGGTCGTTCAAGGAGAAGATCATGAGCGAGCCACTCAAGGCGGCATTCCTGTTCATCGCCCCCGAGGCGGACCCGACCGTGCACCGTCAGTGGGTGCGCACTCCGGCCGTGCATGTCCTGGCCATCGCCGTGGGCTCCTATGCCCAGGCCGAGGAGATCGCGCCCAGGCTGGTGGCCGAGGAGGGCATCGGCGCCTTCGAACTGTGCGGCGGATTCGGCCATGAAGGCGCGGCCAGGGTCGCTGCCAGCGTCGGCGTGCCCGTGGGCGTGGTCCGTTTCGACGGGCACCCCGGGCTCGGCAACGCCAGCGGCGACAGCCTGTTCGGACGCCGGAAGGCCTGATTCCGGCTAATCGGCAGGTGCGAGGACGTGCTTCTTGGGCACGAAGCAGGTGAAGCGGCCGGTAAAGACCGCTTCACCGTCCAGGAGCACTTCCACGCCGACAAAATGCTTGCGGTCCTGGACAGGTTCCAGGACCGCGACCGCTTCCAGCACCTGTCCCGCGCGCACGGGTTTCAGAAACCTGCACTCGGCCGCGCCGAGGACCACGGTGGGCTGGTTCACGGCCAGCATGGCCGCGTAGTCGGCCAGTCCGAAGACGAAACCGCCGTGCACCAGACCGCTGTCGTCGGACTTCATGCTGTCGAGGGTGGTCAGTACGACCCGGCTTTTTCCGGGCTCCAGTTCGACGGCCTTCCCGCACAGGGAGGCGTCGATGTCTTGGTGTGTCGCGATTTCCATACGCCGGGTCTTCCTTGCCTGCAGAGTTCGGGGCCGCCGCAGCGGCCCGCTGGGTGTCTAGCTGAAAAGGTCCTCGATCTCCTCGAACACGTTTCGCATATACATCATCTTGGGCGAGCCGCCCATGGAGATGGCCAGCATGGCCGCCTGCAGAATTTCCTCCCGCGAAAGGCCGGCGGCCGCGCCGTTCTGGACGTGGATGGAGATGCACTGTTCGCACTGCGACATGAGGGCGCAGGCGATGAGGATCATCTCCTGGGTCTTGTGGTCGATGGGGCCGAACTCGGAGATGGTCTTGGTGAACGCCAGATAGTTCTTGAATACGTCGCCCGCTTCCGTCTGCATCTTGGACAGGGCTATGGCGGCCTTTTCTGCTGCTTCCATACGATACTCCATAGAGGTTGATTGATGGTCGTATGAAAGAATGAGCAAGGAGCGGGCCACGCCGGAGCTCCCCGCGGAGCGTCGCGCAGGCCGCGATTTGCGGCCTTGCGGGTGCGTCCGGGGTGTTCCGGAGTGTTCGGCTCGGGAACATCGCTCCGAATCCGAACACCCGGCCGATCAGAACAGGCAGTCCAGGAAGGCCTCCTCGTCCAGGTCGCGGATGTACTCCTCCGTGCGCACGCCTTCCAGGGCGCCCTGGATGTCCGCGCGCTCGTGGCGGCATCCGGCCAGCAGCGCCTCCAGTTCGCTCACGGGGCGCACGCCGAAGAAATCGCCGAAGATGCGGGCGGCGCGGATGCGGCCCTGGTGCACGTCGAGGTGGATCTCGACCAGTCCGCCGCGGGTCTTGCGGGTCTGGGTCAGGCCGTAGTCCGGCGAGGCCCCGAAGTTCCAGTCCCAGGTGCCGTACTTGGCGCGCCCCAGCTCGCGGATGCCTTCCTCCTCGTCGGGGCGCAGGCCCAGGGCGTGGGCTGTCGCACCGCCGGAGACGTGCTCCATGACGCGGGCGATGAAGGTCTCGACGTTCATGGGCTCCGGCAGGTGGCTCGAAATGTTCGTGACCCGCTTCTGCACGCTCTTGACCGCCTTGTCCTCGAATTTGAGCGGATTGGCCTTGAGGGCGCCGGACAGGTCGGCCATCTGGGCCGAGAAGAGCAGGGTGCCGTGGTGCAGGACGCGGTCCTTCTCGATGAGCTGGGCGTTGCCCGAGAACTTCATGCCGTCGATGGTCAGGTCGTTGCGCCCTTCGAACCGGCAGTCCACGCCCATGGTCTGCAGGGCTTCGAGGATGGGGGCGGTGAACCGGTGGAAGTCGAGATGCCTGGACTGGGAGCCGACCTGGATGAAGGAGAAGTTGACGTTGCCCAGGTCGTGGAACACGGCCCCCCCGCCGGTCATGCGGCGGATGACCGTGATGTCGTGCTCGCGCACGTAGGCCTCGTCGATCTCGGCGGCGGTGTTCTGGTTGCGTCCGACGATGACGGCCCGGCTGTTGCGCCAGAGCATGAAGATGTCCTCGGCCGTGTTGCGCAGCAGCCATTCCTCGGCGGCGAGGTTGAAGGCCGGGTCGGTGTGGGGGTGGTGGATGTAGCGCATGAAAGCTCCTTGGTTCGTTGGCGGCCATCAAAAGCGATGCCAGGCGGGTTTGTCCAGCCCGATGTTTCCGATCCCTTCCCGCTCGCGGGAAAAGGCGGCCGCTGCGGACCGGGGGCGTTCAGGCAGCGGCGAAGGGCCTGCACGCGCAAAGGCCGGCACCACGTTCCATCGCGTTGCCGGCCTTAGCGCGCCCCGTCGTTCCGACCCTCGGGGAGGGTGTGCGGGGACTTCAGACGATGTCCTTCACCGCCGCGATCAACTGCCCTTCGTCCGGGATGTAGAATCGCTCCAGGGGCGGGCTGGCCGGGACCGGGATGTCCGGGCCGGTCACGCGCCGCAGGGGGGCCTTCAGGCTCTCGAAGGCCTGCTCCATGACCACCGCAGCCACCTCTCCGGCAAAGCCGCCCGTGCGCGAGGCCTCGTGCAGGACGACCAGGCGGCCGGTCTTGCGCACCGAGGCGAGGATGGTCTCCGTGTCCAGGGGGGAGAGGGTGCGCAGGTCCACGACTTCGGCCTCGATCCCCTCGGCGGCCAGCTTCCCGGCCGCCCCCAGGGCCACCCCGAGCATCTTGGACCAGGTGACCACGGTCACGTCCCGTCCCGGCCGCTTGACGTCGGCCTTGCCGATGGGGATCAGGTACTCCCCTTCGGGGACCGGCCCCGGCGCGAAGTAGAGCATCATGTCCTCGATGAAGACCACGGGGTTGGGGTCCCGGATGGCGGACTTGAGCAGGCCTTTGGCGTCGGCGGGCGTCGAGGGCATGACCACCTTCAGGCCGGGGCAGTGGGCGACCCAGGCCTCCAGGTTGTGGGAGTGCTGGCACCCGGCGCCGAAGCCCGCTCCGGACTTCATGCGCACCACCAGCGGGAAGGACGACTTGCCGCCCGAGAGGTAGCGCAGCTTGGCGGCGTGGTTGACGATCATGTCCGAGGCCAGGGTGAAGAACGGGTTGAACATGATCTCGATGACGGGCCTGAGCCCCGCCTCCGCCGCCCCCACGGCCAGCCCGGCGATGGCCGCTTCCGAAACGGGCGTGTCCTTGACGCGCTTCGGCCCGAACTCCGCCAGCAGTCCGTGCGTGGGGAGCATGGGGCTGTCGTGGATGCTCACACCGACGCCCTCGCCGGCGATGAAGACGCCCGGGTCCCGGACCATTTCTTCGCGCAGGGCCTGGTTCACGGCCTGGCCCATCCCGAGTTTCTGCATGCTGCGGCTCCTTGCCAGGCTGCCCAAAAACGGCGATCTGCTTCGTCACTGCAGAAAAACCAGACCCTCACGTATGTCTTGATACCCTTGCGGGCACACGTACGCTTCGGGCCTGGATTTTATTTGTTCCTCGCATTTCACCATTTTTGAACAGCCTGGATATTTGAAATTTTTTTCAGTCAGTTCGTCTGCGTGTCATTTTTTCAAGCAAAGACGTCTTCAAGGGCCTCATGGGGCTCGGGGTAGGGGCTGTCCTCCGCGAAGCGGATGGCCTCAAGCACGACGGACTCGGCCTGCGCTTCCATCGTCCTGACCTCGTCCGCGGTGACGAGCCCTTCGGCGAGCATGTCGGCGCGCAGCCTGGGGATGGGGCATGCGGCCTGCCAGCGGGCGATTTCGTCCTTGGGCTGGTAGAGCTGCATGTCGTTTTCGCCGTGGCCCCGCCAGCGGTAGGTCTTGTATTCGATCAGCGTCGGGCCCTCTCCGGCCAGGGCCCGCTCGCGGGCCTCCCTGACCGAGTCGTAGACCGCCGCGGCGTCGTTGCCGTCGACCACCACGCCGGGCATGCCGTACCCGGCCGCACGGTCGGCGATGTTGGCGGCCCTGGTGTGCTCCTCGTAGCGCTGGGCACCGGCGTAGACGTTGTTCTCGCAGACGAAGACGACCGGGAGGCGCCACACGCTGGCCAGGTTCATGGCCTCGTGCACGGAGCCCTCGTTGGCCGCGCCGTCGCCGATGAAACAGACGGTCACGCGTTTCTCGCCCCGGTACTGCTGGGCAAAGGCGCGGCCTACGGCGATGGGCGGGCCTCCGCCGACCACGGTGGTGGTGCAGGGCGCGTTGACCTCCGGCACGGCCAGATGCAGCGTGCCGCTCTTGCCCTTGTTGCACCCCGTCCTCTTGCAGAAAATTTCGGCCATCAGCAGCTTCGGGTCCGCGCCCTTGGCCAGCAGATGGCTGTGGCTGCGGTGGTTGGTGATGATGACGTCGTCCGCCTCCAGGGCGGCGCAGACCCCGGCGCCGACAGCCTCCTGGCCCGTGCACAGGATCATCATCCCCGGGATCTTGTTCTTGATCTTGCACAGCTCCGTCAGCTCCTCCTCGAATTTTCGGGCCAGGAGCATGGAACGGAGCATTTCCAGTTTTTTCTCTTTCGATGCGGGCATGTGTTCTCCTCATGCAGCGCGAGAGTTGGCGGCCCGGCAGCCGTATCACGTGACCGCGGGATCGCCGGTCGGCGATCCCGCGTGCTGCCGGGCTGTCCGGCATGTGTGCTCAGCCTGGGGTCATTTGACCACGAGGTCGTTCTTGACCGACTTCACCCCCTCGACGCCGCGGGCGACCTTGCCCGCCTTGGTGACGCTGGCCGCGGAGTCCACAAAACCGCTCAGCTGCACGACGCCCTTGAAGGTGACCACCGTGATCTGCAGCGTCTTCAAGGACTCTTCGGCGAATATGGCGGCCTTGACCTTGGTCGTGATGGCGGAATCGTCAATGTACTGTCCGGTGCTTTCGCGCGTTTTTGTGCCTGCGCAGCCCACGAAAGACGCGACCAGCAGCATGCACAGCATGATTTTCATGATCTTCAGACAATTTTTCATAGTGGTACCTCCGTTATGCCAGTGTGGCGTTGCATACCCGTATTGTCCTGTCGCACAGCATCCAGACGACGAGGTTCGGAACGGATTCCCGGGCGATGCGGAATCGGGGAGTCAGGGCCGTCGTCGCGTCCTGTTTCTCGTTCCCCGCACGAACCATCGGCAGCGGGCAAAGCCCGCCCCGTGGCAAAAGCGGTAGAATCAACAATACGTAATTCTTCGCCTCATATCAACATTTCCGGATAAAGGTCAGCCGCAACGCTCGCTTCGAGTGATCGATGATTGGTGCGCTTCTTCTCGGGCTTTGATTTTTTCCGCTTCATGAGTGAAGACAGTCGGCATGAGGTCGTGCGAGGACGGGGTGGGGACGCGATTTTCGCGACAGATGCGCCGCGGCGTCCCGTGCAATCAAAATGTTGGAAAAGAAGGTGAGAGAAAATGGAAAAAGCGAAGGTGTATTTCACGGATTTCCGCACGGTGGCCTTTGGTGACGGCCTGCCCACCAAGCTCAAGAAGATGATCAGGAAGGCCGGGATCGGGGAGATCGACATGGACGGGAAGTTCGTGGCCATCAAGCTGCATTTCGGAGAACTGGGCAACATCAGCTACCTCCGTCCCAACTACGCCAAGGCCGTGGCCGACGTGGTCAAGGAGTTGGGCGGCAAGCCGTTCCTGACGGACTGCAACACCATGTACCCGGGCAAGCGCAAGAACGCCCTGGAGCACCTGGAGTGCGCCTGGGAAAACGGGTTCACGCCGCTCTCCGTGGGCTGCCCCATCCTCATCGGCGACGGGCTGAAGGGGACCGACGATATCGACGTGCCCGTGGCCGGCGGGGAGTACGTGAAGGAGGCCAAGATCGGGAGGGCCGTCATGGACGCCGACGTGTTCGTCAGCCTGACGCACTTCAAGGGACACGAGATGACCGGGTTCGGCGGGACCATCAAGAACATCGGCATGGGCTGCGGCTCCAGGGCCGGCAAGACCGAGCAGCACAGCGGCGGCAAGGCCTCCATCGACGAGGCCAAGTGCCGGGGCTGCATGGCCTGCCTGAGGGAATGCGCCAACGACGGGCTCTACTTCGAGGAGGACGTCAAAAAGATGCGCGTCAACGAGGACAACTGCGTCGGCTGCGGCCGCTGCCTCGGGGCGTGTAATTTCGACGCCATCGCCTTCACGAACTTCGCGGCCAACGAACTCCTGAACCGGCGCATGGCGGAATACACCAAGGCGGTGGTGGACGGCCGCCCGTGCTTCCACATTTCCCTGATCGTCGACGTCTCGCCCTTCTGCGATTGTCACGGGGAAAACGACGTGCCCATCCTGCCCAATCTGGGCATGTTCGCCTCCTTCGACCCGCTGGCCCTGGACCAGGCCTGCGTGGACGCCTGCATGCAGGCCAAGCCGCTCCCGGGGAGCCACCTCTTCGAGAACATGTCGAGACTCGATTTCGTTGACCACCAGGACCACTTCAAAAACACAACGCCACAATCGGAATGGCGCTCCTGCCTGGAGCATGCGGAGAAGATCGGGCTGGGCACCCGGGAGTACGAACTGATCGTCGTCAAATGAACTGAGCGAAATGAATGCGGGGCGCCCATGCGTTTGCCTGGGCGCCCCGCTTTTTTGGGCCAGCACGTATCCCTGCCGCCTGCGGCGTCGCGGGGTGATTTCTCTGCGGATCAATCCAGAGAGCCGGGCAACCCGCTCACGAACTCCCGGATCTCGTCGCGCACCCGGCGGTAGACGGACAGGATCTCCTCCTCGTCCGTCATGCCGGCGCACAGGCTCGGCGGGTCATCGAAGCCGCGATGCACCCGGCGGACTTGCCCCGGAAAGAACGGGCAGGTTTCGCTGGCGTGCCCGCACAGCGTGACCACCGCGTCGAACTCCAGACTGGGCAGATCGTCCAGGGTCTTGGATGCGTGGCCGGACATGTCCACACCCGCCTCCTCCATCACGCGCACGGCGTACGGGTTCATGCCGTGGCGCACGATGCCGGCCGAACTGGCCTCGATCTCGCCTTTTTTCAGATGCCTGGCCCACCCTTCGGCCATCTGGCTGCGGCAGGAGTTGCCGGTGCATAAAAACAGGATGCGCATGGGAACCTCAGGCCTTGGGTTTGACCCGCACGTGGCAGACACCCTGCAAGGTGCCTACGGCGTGGGGGAAGTATTTTTCCTTGAAGCGCAGGGCCACGCCGACCAGGCCGATGAGCACCGGCACCTCGACCAGGGG
>JANJWV010000041.1 GCA_024709365.1 Desulfomicrobium sp.
ACCGGATCACCGAGTACGGTCGGCACATCCAGCAGCTCGGCACCCTGACGCAGATCCTGCCTCGATAGCCGCCGGACGGCCCCTGCAACCAAAAAACGCCCCGGTGGGGCGTTTTTTCGTTGCATTGCGCGAAGGTCGGACGGCGGTTCAGTTTCCGCCGCCAAAAGGTACGGGCACCAGCAGGCTGACCCGTTCGCGGTAGGCCTGGTAGGCTTCGCCGAACTCGTCTTCCAGGGCCGTCTCCTCGGCGCCGACGGTGCTGAAGAAGGAATAGGCCGCCAGGGCGATGCCCAGGATGCCGATGTTGGTGTTCAGGATCAGGCACAGCCCCGGCATGACGCCCAGCAGGTTGGCGGCCACGATGGGGTTGCGGCTCACGGCGTAGAGGCCGGTCTCGACCAGCATGTAGCCCTCGCCCTTGCGCAGCTCGCGCAGAGCGAAAATCAGAGCCGCCAGCCCCGCCGCCATCCACAGCAGGCCGATGACCGAGCCGAGCTTGAACCACTCCGTACGGAAAATGAAGTTCTCCACCACACAGCCGGCCACGATGACGCCATATCCGGGACCAAGAATCTTGGAAGAAACGCTTTTGGAACTCATCGCTTTCACCTCGTCGGAAAATGGGGATTCACAGGAAAATCAGAAATAGCACCCACGGGCCGAATTGAAAAGAACCCGGCGCGGAAAAATTCCGGCCGGGTTCCCTTTCGTCGAGCCTAGCGCGTCAGCTGGCGGTAGCGGATGCGGTGCGGGACCGCGAGGGTCGAGCCCGTGCGGCGCTTGAAGTCCGCCTCGTATTCCGAGTAGTTGCCCTCGAACCAGACCACCTGGCTGTCGCCTTCGAAGGCCAGGATGTGCGTGGCGATGCGGTCCAGGAACCAGCGGTCGTGGGAGATGACCACGGCGCAGCCGGCGAAGTTCTCCAGGGCCTCTTCCAGGGCGCGCATGGTGTTCACGTCCAGGTCGTTGGTCGGTTCGTCGAGAAGGAGCACATTGGCCTCCTTCTTGAGCATCAGCGCCAGGTGCAGCCTGTTGCGCTCGCCGCCCGAGAGCATGCCGACGAGCTTCTGCTGGTCGGCGCCGGTGAAGTTGAACTTGCCGACGTAGGCCCGCGAGTTGATCTCGCGGCCGCCCAGGTTGATCATGTCGTAGCCGTCCGAAACCATCTCCCACACGCTCTTCTTGGGGTCCAGCACGCCGCGATCCTGGTCCACGTGGGCCAGCTTCACGGTCTGGCCGAGGCGGATGGAGCCCGCGTCGGGCTGCTCCTGGCCCGTGATCATGCGGAAGAGCGTGGTCTTGCCGGCGCCGTTGGGGCCGATGACGCCGACGATGCCGCCGGGGGGCAGGGCGAAGCTCATGTCCTCGATGAGGAGCTTGTCGCCGTAGGCCTTCTTCACGTGGTCGGCCTCGATGACCACGTCGCCCAGGCGCGGGCCCGAGGGGATGAAGAGTTCCAGGGTCTTGATTTTGTCCCTGGTCTCCTGGTTCAGCATGGACTCGTAGGCCGAGATTCTGGCCTTGGACTTGGCGTGGCGGCCCTTGGGGGACATCCTGATCCACTCCAGCTCGTGCTTGAGGGTGCGCTGGCGGGCGCTCTCCTCCTTCTCCTCCTGGGCCAGGCGGTTCTGCTTCTGGTCCAGCCAGGAAGAGTAGTTGCCCTTCCACGGGATGCCCACGCCGCGGTCCAGTTCCAGGATCCAGCCGGCCACGTTGTCCAGGAAGTAGCGGTCGTGGGTCACGGCGATGATGGTGCCCTGATACTGCTGCAGGTGGTGCTCCAGCCAGGCGATGGTCTCGGCGTCGAGGTGGTTGGTGGGCTCGTCCAGGAGCAGGATGTCGGGCTTCTGCAGCAGCAGGCGGCACAGGGCCACGCGGCGCTTCTCGCCGCCCGAGAGGACGGAGACCTTGGTTTCGGGCTCGGGGCAGCGCAGGGCGTCCATGGCCATGTCGAGCTTGGAGTCCAGGTCCCAGGCGTCGGCGGCGTCGAGCTTCTCCTGCACCTCGGCCTGGCGGGCGATGAGGGCGTCCATCTCGTCGTCGCTCATGGGCTCGGCGAACTTGGCGTTGATCTCCTCGAACTGCTGCAGGAGATCGACGGTCTCCTGCACTGCTTCCTGCACGACCTCGCGCACGGTCTTCTCGGGATCGAGGCTTGGCTCCTGCTCCAGGTAGCCGACGGAATAGCCGGGCGAGATGACGATCTGGCCGTTGTACTCCTTGTCCACGCCGGCCATGATCTTCAAGAGCGAACTCTTGCCCGAGCCGTTCAGGCCCAGGACGCCGATCTTGGCGCCGTAGAAGAAGGACAGGGAGATGTCCTTGATGACCGGCTTCTTGTCGTAGAAACGGGAAACCCGGATCATGGAATAGATGATTTTATTTGGCTCGTCGCTCATGGCATAACCTCGTGTGTTTTTTTGCGGATGATGGCCCCGGCCGGTCGGCCGGGGAGTCGGTCGGTCCGGCGGTTCATCGCACCGCCGGTGAAATCTAATGGCCGAAGCCCGGAATTTCCAGCCTCTTTTCCAGCCGGCGCAGGCCCCAGGAGGCCACGGTGACCAGGGCCAGGTAGTACACGCCCACGACCATGAAGACCTCGCTGAAGCGGAAGGTCTCGCTGGCCACGATCTTGGCCTGGCCCGTCAGTTCGAAGCAGGTCACGACGTAGGCCAGGGACGAGTACTTGATCAGGTAGACGATCTCGTTGCCGCACCCGGGCAGGGCCCGCCGGAAGGCCTGGGGGATGATGATCCAGACCAGGGTCCTGAAGGTCGAGAAGCCCAGTGCCTGGGCCGCCAGGACCTGGCCGCGCCGGATGGAGAGCAGCCCCCCGCGGATGTACTCCGAGTGGTAGGCCGCGCTGCACATGATGAAGCCGAGCACCGCCGCCGTGTAGGGCTTGAAGTAGATGCCGATGTTGGGCAGCCCGAAATAGAGGATGAAGAGCTGGATGACCAGCGGCGTGCCGCGAAAGAGCGCCGCGTAGCCGTTGGCCAGGGGCGAAAAGAAACGCCCTCCGTAGGCCCGCAGGCTCCCGACGACCACGCCCAGGGCCAGGCCCAGCACGGCCGAGGGCACGATGAGCTTGATGCTCATGAGCACGCCCTCGTTCAGGGCCGGGACGAGCTTCTGCAGCAGGAAGGTCAGTTCCTCGCTGATCACGGCGTGCAGCCCTCGACTTCGAGGATCTGGGAGCAGAAATCGAGGGTGCGCGTGCCCGACCCTTCGGCCAGCAGCTCCTTGGGGCTGCCCTGCTCGATGATGCACCCCTCCTGCATGAACAGGACCTCGTCGGCCAGGGCGCGGGTGAAGCCCATCTGGTGGGTGGCCATGACCATGGTCATGCCGTTCTGGGCCAGGCTGCGGATGACGGTCAGGACCTCGCTGACAAGCTCCGGGTCCAGGGCCGAGGTGGGCTCGTCCAGGAGCATGACCTTGGGGTCCATGGCCAGGGCGCGGGCGATGGACACGCGCTGCTTCTGCCCGCCCGACAGCTCGGCCGGGTACAGGCGGGCCTTGTCCGAGAGGCCGACGCGCGAAAGCTCGGCCATGGCCCGGTCCCGGGCCTCGGTCTTGCCCATGCCGCGCACCTTGCGCAGGGCGATGCTGACGTTGTCCACGGCGGTCAGATGGTCGAACAGGTTGAAATCCTGGAAGATCATACCCACCTGCTGGCGGAAGCCGCAGAGTTCGCGGGCGTTGTGCGGGTCCACGTGGCGGTCTTCCAGCTCGATCTCGCCGCGGTCGGACAGGATGAGATAGTTCATGCACTGCAAAAGCGTGCTCTTGCCGCCGCCCGAGGGGCCGATGAGCACCTTCATCTCCCCCTCGTACAGGTCGAGGCTCACGGACTTGAGAATCTCGCGGCCGCCGAGCCTGACGGAAAGGCCCTGCACCCGCATCAGCGGCGTCTTGTCATTGGTCTTCATGGTCTAATGCACATACCCTTTGATTCTGACACGTTTCTCCAGGACCCTCAGAGCGGCGACACCGGCCCAGGTCAGGAGGAAATAGAGCACCGCCGCGCTGACGTAGAGGGGCAGGTGCTGGTAGGTCCGGGAGGCCACGAAATGCGTCCGGGCCATGATCTCGCTGGCCCCGAGCACGAAGGCCAGGGCCGAGTCCTTGAGGATGATGGAGTACTCGTTGGACCAGCCGGGGATGGACAGCCGCAGGGCCTGGGGCAGGATGATGGCCCGGATGGCCAGGGCGTCGGACATGCCCAGGGCGCGGGCGGCCTTGAGCTGGCCCTTGGGCAGGGACAGGATGGACCCGCGGAAAATTTGCGATTGATAGGCCCCGCTGGTCATGCCGAGCACGATGGTCGCGGCGGCCACGGCGTTCAGGTTCAGGCCGATGAAATTGAACAGGCCGAAATAGAAGAGAAAAAGGAGCACCAGAATGGGCACGCCGCGAAAGAACCAGACGTAGGTGTCGCAGACGAAGCGCACAGCCCTGCCGCCGTAGACCTGGCCGACGGCCAGGGGCACACCGATGAAAAGACCCAGGAACATGGCGCCGACCACCGCGGTGACGGTGACGGCGGCGCCCTGCAGCACGAAGGGCAGGGCGTCGAGGAGGACGGTCAGGGTTTCGTTCATGTCCGGGATGGTTCCTTCAGGGTCTGGAGGCGGCAAAAAAACGGGAAGGCCGGGACGATTCCGGGCCTTCCCATGGATTCACGCGGCGCGGGGCCTACTTGTTGAGGTGCTTGGCGATGAGCTCTTCCCAGTAGGGGTCGGCCTTGAGCAGCTCGAAGCCCTTGTTCAGCGTGTCGAGCAGTTCCTTGTCTTCCTTGCGCACGGCGGCGCCGAATTCCTCGACTTCGCCGAAGATGCCGATGATCTGCACGGGCTTCTTCTTCTCGGCGTCGCGGGCCGGCGGATAGTTCATGGCGGCGGCTTCGATGCGGCCGTTGACCAGGTCTTCGATGGCCATGGGCGCGGAGTCATAGTACTTGATGGTGAACTTCCAGCCCTGCTTCTCCTTTTCCTCGGCCATCCACTTGGCCTCGGAGGTGCCCGCCTGCATGCCCACGGTCACGTCCTTGCCGTAGATCTCCTCGGCCTTGAGGGCGGAGTCCTTCTTGGTCACGAAGACGTTCTTCACTTCCCAGTAGGGGGCGCTGAAGTTGACCTTTTCGGCGCGCTCCTTGGTGATGGTCATGCCGGAGCAGATGAAGTCGATCTTCTTGGCCAGCAGGTTGGGGATGATGCCGTCCCAGTCCACGGGCACGTGTTTGACCTTGAAGCCCATCTTGGCCGCGATCCAGTCAATGGCGTCCACGTCGAAGCCGCTGGGCTTGCCGCTCTGGTCCACGTAGGCGAACGGCGGATAGTTGGCGTCGATGCCGTTGATGAAGACCTTTTCCTCGGCCAGGGCCGGGCCGGCAACCATGCACAGCAGACAGGCGATCACGAAAGCAGCACGTTTCAGCATGTTCTCCATCCTCATGAAAAGGTTTGACAAAAAATGGGCTTCCCCCACAAGTACGTCGAAACCGGACCGGCGGCCGGAAACCTTCCTGGTCGTCGGCACAGTTCAAGTTGCGGTGCCGTGCGGGCAAAAGCGAACGATTTGCAGCCTCACTCCGCAACAGAGTCGGTATATTCATTTTTCGAAAACCGCAACTCGGACGCGACCATGGAAAAGCGGGCCAACCAGAAGAAAGCCTACGCCCTCGGCCTCGCGGCGGTCTGCCTGTGGTCCACGGCGGCCACGGCCTTCAAGCTGTCCCTGCGCCATCTGAGGCCCGAACCCATGGTCTTCTGGGCCAGCCTGACCTCCGTCGTCGTCCTGGCCCTGGTGCTGGCCGTCCAGGGACGTATCGGGGAACTCAGGACCCTGTCCTGGACCCGGGCGCGCTTCTCCCTGATCCTGGGCGCCCTGAACCCCTGCCTCTACTACCTCGTCCTCATCCGCGCCTACGACCTGCTGCGCGCCCAGGAGGCCCAGGCCATCAACTACACCTGGGCCATCACCATGAGCCTGCTGTCCATCCCGCTCCTGGGGCAGCGCATCCGCGGCCTGCAGTTCCTGGCCATCGGCCTGAGCTACCTCGGGGCCCTCGTCATCTCCACCCACGGCGACCTGCTGGGCTTCCGCATGGAGAGCCCCACGGGCTTCGCCCTGGCCATGGGCAGCACCGTCATCTGGGCGCTGTTCTGGATCTTCGGCGTCCGAGACGACCTGGACCCGACCCTGCGCCTTTTCCTCAACTTCTGCTGCGGAACGATCTACACCGGCGCCTGGGCCCTGCTGGCCGGCTTCCCCCTCACGCCGAACCTCCCGGGCCTCCTGGGCGCTGCCTACATCGGCACCTTCGAGATGGGCGTGACCTTCGTGCTCTGGATCTCCGCCCTGCGCCTGTCGCGCACAACGGCCCAGGTCAGCAACCTCATCTACCTGGCCCCCTTCCTGTCCCTCTTCATCATCCACTTCCTGGTCGGCGAAGCCATCCTGCCCTCGACCCTCGTCGGCCTGGCTTTCATCCTGGCCGGCACCGTCGTCCAGAAACTGGCCGACCGCCAGACCGGCCCATGACCCGCCGCCGCTTCCTCCTCCTCGCCGCCCTGTCCCTGCTGCACAGCGCCCTGCTCGCCTGTACCCCACCCCCCAAACGCCGCCGGATCGTCTGCCCCTACCCTCTCTAGAAGCTGCGAAGAATGCCTCCGGCGGGCAGGGGACACGTCCCCTGCACCCCATTCATGTCTTTCTCTCTTCACACCTCCGCAACGCGACTCCCATTAAGAATGCCTCCGGCGGGCAGGGGCTCGCCCCCTGCACCCCATTTACGTCTTTCTATCCTCACACCCCCCGCACCGCCTCAAGCGTTGTGTCGCGGGCCGGACAAGGGCTGTCGGCTGTCCGACCGAGCCAGGCATCGTTTGCTTCCCGGCCGTCAAACAGTCAACGCGCCGCCCCCTGCCCGAAGCTCAAGGCCGGGAAGCATTACGAGGCCCGCGAGGAAGTGACTACAAATCTCGGGGGCATAATTGATCTTCTCGGAATCGACAGAGAAGGAAACACCGTTATCCTGGAACTGAAGCGTGACAGAACGCCTCGTGACACTCTGGCCCAATCATTGGAGTATGCGTCTTATGTTGAGGAATTGAACACGGATCAACTCGAACAGATTCTTCGGAGATACGTGGGCGACGAGGCACTCACCCTGGCCAGCTATCACAGAACCTACTTTGAGCTCGCTCCCGATGAAGCCGTTTCTTTCAACAAGGAACAGCGCATTGTCCTCGTCGGACAGCGAATCACCGGTGAAATACGTCAAACAGCATCATTCTTGCGCAGAAAAGGCATGAGAGTCACATGCCTGGAATTTTCATATTTCCAAACGAGTGGCGGCAAGCATCTTCTGTCCTATGACATCGTCGTCGGAAAAGAACCGGCAATGACAAAGCAAATATCATCCGGAGCCTTGCCTGTTGTCACTCAAAAAACTTTCATGGAGTCTCTGGACAAGAGCGGAAAGGACGTATTTTCACAACTCCTTGATCTTGCGGCAAAAAAATCATTTCCCATACACTGGGGTACGAAGGGCTTTTCCATGAACGTTGACAAGAACGGCGCACATGTCGCCCTCTGCTACGGGTATCCGCCCAGTGCCGTTTTCAAACAATCAATCTACACCGCTCTTGTCGGCAGAGGCGGGTTTCTGAGCAAACTGGACGTTTCGGAATCGGAAATAAATGGGCTTTGGCAAGAGGCACTGGCGACAGGCTTGTTTCAACCGGCAGGCCGAGAACTCAAGGCATTGATCAATCGGAAACTGAGTAACGCAGAAATTCAGTCTCTTGCTGACTGGTTATTGAAAGTCGCGGCGACCATAGAGCGCTATGAACTCAAATAAATTATCGCTTTGTATATCGCAATCTTTAATAAAAACAGAATTGTAATGATTTTGTGTCGGCATGGGCATTATTTCTTTCCATATGCCGCATCATGATCCGGAGCGATGGTCAGAAACCGCATAAACTCGCCTTCACGATACGCTGTAGCGCGGCGAGCCTGTGTGATGCGTATTGAATAGAGCGCATCTATGCCCTTGGGCGGTTTTATGCTCGTAATCTTTTCCCACTTCAGACCTGGATCGCGGTAAACTTGGTTCCATGTCAGCTGACGAATCTTGTTCAGGGTATCAAGAGCTGCGTGGCGTTCCGCTTTCTGCAACGCAAGCAGCTGCTCTTGAAAGACCGGATTGTTGAGATCAAGGCGGACTCGCTCTTCGCGGCTAATCATCATGTGCCAGCTGCCTGAGCGTTTCTTCAGAATCGGCATCCGACGCAGGATGGGCGGTGGACCATGACAAGGCCGATTGCAGATCAGATACCGCCCGCGGCTCATGCAACCAGCGCTCGTTATCCGGAATGACCGTGGCGGTCCGCACAAGCCAAACACCAGGCTCGCGTTCTTCCACCAACACCTGTCGGCCCGCATACTGTTTTCCCAAAGATATCTGGCCGTTAAGCCCAACAACCTTAACCTGCGAAGCGTGTCCCATAGCTGCCATGTCATGCCCTCCTTACAATATTCGTGCTGCACGAAATATCTATAATTGTGAACACACTCCCGTCAAGGATGCGCGACCGCAAGAAAATCCGTCACCTGGCGCGCATGGAGCGAAGCAACGCCCCGATAGCCTTGCGCAAGGCCATAAACAGCGTTGGGGAAACTGAGCGCTATGAACATTTCAACTCGGCCCGCGAAGGATTTCCGGCAGCCATTTCCCGGTCTGTGACGGGACGGGCTACCCGAAATGCCCCCAGACGAAGAATCCCCGCCAAAGCGGGGATTGAAATCATGAGCGGAGATGGCTCGAATCCGCGTGCCGCCGTTCCTTGATGTGAAAGTTGCGTACAGCGCCAGTCTGAAAAGACAGAATATCAAGCCGCTTCGTGCCGGCATCATCCAACAAGATCATCCATATCCACCCGCAAAACCTCCGCCAGCCTCTTGAGCAACTCCACGGACAACCCCCGCTTGCCGCCTTCGATCTGCGAAATCGCCGATGACGTGACCCCGGCCGCCGCTGCCAAGGCCGCGGTCGTCATGCCGCGATACTCGCGCCAGACCCTGACCGGATTGTCCCCGCGCACCAGCCGTTCGACGAGTTCAGGCGAATAGGTCTCCCCGCCGTCGGCAATGTCCGCCATGGCCTTGTCGGCATCGACGATATCCTCAAGTTCTTCGAGGCGATCCACCATTGTCCGATATTCATCCCACGGAACCACGGCGTAGGCGGGGTTTCCGGACTTGTTTTCAATGATCTGGACGTTCATTTGTACACATCTCCCCTGGTTCCGATCTTGAGCACGAGCACGACGAGCTTTCCGTCATCGATGTCGAGAATGGCCCTGTAATCACCAATCCTCAATCGATGGTACGGGCTGTTGGCCATCTTGATCAGGTTCCCCCTAAATGCCGCTCTGTCCTCATCGATTTCGCGCACCGCAGACATGACGGCCTCGGCCTTCGCCCTGGGCATTTTCCGCAAATATTTGAGCGCCTGCTTGCTGTACGTGACGGCCATGAGCGTAATTAACTCTTGGTTACAAATCTGGCAAGATATAAATAACTCCCATCTTCTCGCAGCACTCTATCAGCGCAAGCCACGGCAAACGCCTCGAACTCCCAAGCACATCTTTCTTTCCTCACACCCCTTCCGCACCGCCTCAAGCGTTGTGTCGCGGGCCGGGCAAGGGCTGTCGGCTGTCCGACCGAGCCAGGCATCGTTTGCTTCCCGGCCGTCAAACAGTCAACGCGCCGCCCTCTGCCCGAAGCTCAAGGCCGGGAAGCATTACGAGGCCCGCGAGGAAGTTCCGGCAGCCCTT
>JANJWV010000009.1 GCA_024709365.1 Desulfomicrobium sp.
TTCACGGCCTGCCCCCGGCTATTGACATTCCACGGCCCGGCCCCGGCGTTTTTTCGCCGGGGCCGGGCCTTTTGCATTCACCGAGATTGGGTCCGGAATTCTGGACCTCCATGCCGAAAGCGGCTACCGGGAACCTTCGGGCGCCGGTGGCCCGAAATTCCCCATCGCAAGGAGCGCGACCGTGCAATCCACGACCTGTCTCATTCTCGATATCGGCAGCGGCACCCAGGACGTGCTGCTCTACCAGGAAGGCCTGGAGCTGGAGAACTGCCCCAAGTTCATTCTGCCGTCTCCGGCCCGGAACGTGGCCGCCCGCATCCGGGAGCTGACAAAGGCAGGCCGCGACATCTACCTGCATGGTCAGAACATGGGCGGCGGCTTCTGGCGGGCGGTCAAGGCCCACCAGGACGCGGGACTCAAGGTCTACGCCCATCCCGAGGCCGCCCTGGCCCTGGGTGACGACCTGGATCAGGTGCGCGGCCACGGCATCGAGATCACGTCCATCCCGCCCCTTTCGGCCTCGCAGGTGCTGCTGACGGACTTCGACCCCGGCTTCTGGCGCGGCCTCCTGCAGCACGCCGGGCTGCCCCAGCCGGACCTCGTCCTGGCCTGTGTGCAGGACCACGGCTTCCATCCCGGAAAGAGCAACCGCATCTCGCGTTTCGCCTACTGGGAGCGGTTCATGAACGAGGACGGCGGGGACATTTCGCGCCTGCTGTACGCCGACCCGCCCGAGGAGATGACCCGCCTGCAGTGCCTGCGCCGCTCCATCGGCGTGGGGCTCGTGGCCGACACGGGCTCGGCCGCCCTGCTGGGCGCGCTTTTCGACCCGTCCGTGGAGCGCACGGCGGCCACGGACGGCGTGCTCGTGGTCAACGTCGGCAACAGTCACACCATCGCCTTCCTGGTCCTCGGCACCCGAGTGCTCGGGGTTTACGAGCACCACACCGGCCACCTGGACGAGACCCGGCTGCTCGATCACCTGACACGCTTCAGGCATGGGGAATTGGGCAATGCGGAGGTTTTCGACGACGGCGGCCACGGCTGCGTGACCGTCCCGGACCTGCCGGAAGGCTTCGAGCGCATCGTGGTCCTCGGCCCCCGTCGGGCCCTGCTGGCCGACGCCAGGGTGGAATTCCTGGCGCCGGGCGGGGACATGATGCTGGCCGGGTGCTTCGGCCTGCTCAAAGGGTGGCGACAGCAGGGCGGAGCGTACTAGGAACCGAGCTTGTTTGGGGCGGGCCCGGTCGGCCCGCCGTTCTCCCGCCTGTTCTCCTGTCTTCGCAGGCTCGATTGCTCCGGTAAAGTCTCCATCCTTCTGTCCGTCGGGAATTCATGCCGTCGGAGTGCGCGTCGACCTGACTGCACGGGGTTTTCGGTCGCTTTGCACCCCGGAAGGAACCTTGGCTAATGGAGCATTCGCAGTGCCGCGGCCACAGAGGGAGAGAGGGCCACGACCGCGAGGACCAGGGGCCAGATGTCGCCGTCCTCGAAGCGGTAGGCCCGCAGGAGCTCCGGCCAGGGTTTCCGGGCTACGAAGCGGCCGAAGAGAAATTCGAAGGCCACGGTCAGCGTCAGCCAGACGAGGCCGACGCCCGCGTAATGCAGCGGCCCCGGGAGCTGAATCCAGGGGATGGTCAGGAAGGTCCAGGCCATGATGACCGCGCTCAGGGTCAGGCCGCTGGCGGTGCGCGCACGTTGTTGTCCGAATGCCCTGATCAGCACGGTGTCTCGGAAAATTCCGTTGGCGATGGCCATGGGGATGATGGCCGCCCAGAGCAGCAGTATTTTGAACGTCATGAGCCGGTCTCCTGGAGAGTGAGCTCCGCTTTGCATGTCCGGATCGTCGAATCCGTCAGATCGGGAGTCGCGTCCGTTTGCGCGCGTCGTCTGCCGCATGTACGGTATTGATCTCCTGGCCCGCAAGAACCAGGTAGGCCCTTCGATTACAACTTCAAGGAGTTCCCATGCCGGAATCGGATATTTTCAAACGCGTCGGTCAGGCTGTGGCCATCCCCGAGGCCCAGGTCAGGAGCGTGGTCGAGCTGCTGGACGAGGGCGGCACGGTCCCGTTCATCGCCCGCTACCGCAAGGAGCGCACCGGGGGGCTCGACGAGGTGGCCATTCAGAACGTCCGCGACGCCCTCGACGCGGCCCGCGAGCTGGACAAGCGCCGTGAGGCGATCCTGGGCAGCCTGCGCGAGCGGGAACTGCTGAACGCGGACCTGGAGCGGGCCGTGCTGCGGTCCGCGACCCTGGCCGAGCTGGAGGACGTCTACCTCCCGTACCGCCCCAAGAAGCGCACCCGCGCGACCATGGCCCGGGAGCGGGGCCTGGAGCCTCTGGCGCGGGCGATCCTGGCCGGAGGGTTGAACCCGGTGACCGCGGCCGCGGCGTACGTTGACCCAGGGAAGGATGTGCCCGATGCGGCGGCCGCCCTGGCCGGGGCGCGGGACATCATCGCCGAAACGGTCAGCGAGGACAGGCGCTGTCGCGAGGGGCTGCGCGCCCTGTTCGCGGCCAAGGGCGTCATCGCGTCCGCGGTGCGCAAGGGCCAGGATGCCGAGGGTCAGAAGTACCTCGATTATTTCGACTGGCGCGAACCCGCGCGCACGGCTCCGGGGCACCGCATCCTGGCCATGCTGCGCGGCGAGCGGGAGAAGGTGCTGTCACTGGCCCTGCGCCCGGATCAGGACGAGGCCCTGTCCCTGCTCATGCGGACCTTCCCCGTCCCCAAGGGGCCGTGCGGCGAAGTCGTGAAGGAGGCCGCGTCCGACGGCTACGCCCGGCTCCTAGCCCCGTCCCTGGAGACGGAGCTGTGGGGCGAGCTGAAAACGAAGGCCGACGCGGAGGCCATAGGCGTGTTCGCCGCCAACCTGCGCGAGCTGCTGCTGGCCCCGCCTCTGGGGCCGCGTCGCATCCTGGCCCTGGACCCGGGCCTGCGCACGGGGGCCAAGCTCGTCTGCCTGGACGAGCAGGGGAGCCTGCTGCACTGGCAGACGATATTCCCCGTGGGCGGCAAGGGTCAGGCCGAGGAAGCCGGGCGTGTCATCGTCTCCATGGTCAGGACCCACGGCGTGCAGGCCGTCGCCGTGGGCAACGGCACGGGCGGACGTGAGACCGAATCTTTCGTCAGGGGCCTTGGCCTGCCTGCTGAGGTTGATGTCATCCTGGTCAACGAGGCCGGGGCTTCGGTCTATTCAGCGTCGGAAATCGCGCGTCGCGAGTTCCCGGACCTGGATCTGACCTACCGCGGCGCGGTGTCCATCGGGCGGAGGCTCATGGACCCGCTGGCCGAACTGGTCAAGATCGACCCCAAGTCCATCGGCGTGGGCCAGTACCAGCACGACGTGGACCAGACGGCCCTGAAGAGGAGTCTCGACGACGTGGTCGTGTCCTGCGTCAATCAGGTCGGTGTGGACGTGAACACGGCAAGCCCCGAACTCCTGGCCCACGTCTCGGGCCTGGGCCCGGTCCTGGCCGCCAACATCGTAGAGCATCGCAAGGAGAACGGCCCTTTCACGGACCGTCGAGGCCTGCTCAAGGTCAAGCGCCTGGGGCCCAAGGCCTTCGAGCAGTGCGCGGGCTTTCTGCGCATCCGGAACGGAAAGAACCCCCTGGACGGCAGCGCCATCCATCCCGAGCGCTACGAACTGGTCGGGCGCATGGCCAAGGATGTAGGCTGCGGGATTGCCGAACTCCTGCGGGACGAAGGCCAACGCAAACGCATCGATCTTTCGCGGTACGTGGGGGACGAGGTGGGGCTGCCCACCCTCAAGGACATCTTGGCCGAACTGGAGAAACCGGGGCGAGACCCGCGCCAGGCCTTTCAGGTCTTCCGCTTCGCCGACGTGCATGACATCGCGGACCTGCACCCGGGCATGAGCGTGCCGGGCATCGTGACCAACGTGACGCGTTTCGGGGCCTTCGTGGACGTGGGCGTGCATCAGGACGGCCTGGTGCACATCAGCAATCTGGCCGACCGCTACGTGCGCGACCCCTCGGAGGTTGTCCGCACGGGCCAGCAGGTGCAGGTCACGGTGCTCGAAGTGGACGTGAAGCGCCGCCGCATCGGCCTGTCCATGCGCGCGGGGTGAATTGGAAAATAGGT
>JANJWV010000059.1 GCA_024709365.1 Desulfomicrobium sp.
ATGGACTTTATGGACGAACACGGACCGGCACGGACCAGGAGGCTGTTGCGCCTTTTGTCCGTGTCAGTCCGTGTCAGTCCATCTGGTCCATAAAGTCCATCCCGTCCATCCCCCTAAGGCACCAGCAGCACCTTGATATCACACACATTGGTGTTCGTCGGCCCGGTCTTCAGCAACTGCCCCAGCTGTTCGAAGTAGTGGTAGGCGTCGTTCTCGGCCAGGAAGCGGGACGGCTCCAGGCCCAGGTCGCGGCCCTGTTCCAGGATGGCCGGGGAGGCGAAGGCGCCGGTGGCGTCGGTGGGGCCGTCGCTGCCGTCGGTGGAGGCGGCCAGGAAGACCGCCGCTCCAGCGTCCTTGGGCGAGCGGGCGTAGGCCGCCAGATAGGCCAGGGCCATCTCCTGGTTGCGGCCGCCCTTGCCGCCGCCGCGCAGGGTGACGGTGGTCTCGCCGCCGGCGATGACGCAGGCCGGGCGCTCCACGGGCAGGCCGTGGGCCGTGATGTCCTTGGCGATGCCCAGGAACAGGTGGGCCATCTCCCGCGCCTCGCCGGTCAGGTGCGAGGTCAGGAGCAGGGTGTTGTAGCCGAGTTCCCTGGCCTTCTCGCGGGCGGCCAGCAGGGCCTGGTGGTTGGTGCCGATGAGCACGGTGCGCGAGTTGGCGAAGGCCGGGTCGTCGGCCTTGGGCGTGTCCGCGATGACGCCCAGGGCGACGTCGCGCAGCAGGGATTCGGCGGCGGGCGGGAGTTTGCCGGCCAGGCCGTAGCGTTCGATGATGCCGTTTGCCTCGGAGCAGGTGGTCCCGTCGGGCACGGTCAGGCCGCTGGCGATGGCGTCCAGGTCGTCGCCGATGACGTCGGACAGGATGAGGCTCAGGAACTCGGCCCGCGCCAGGGCCCGGGCCAGGCGCCCGCCCTTGATGTTCGAGAGCTTCTTGCGCACGCAGTTGATCTCCTGGATGGTCGCGCCGCAGGCCAGCAGGGACTTGGTCACGGCCTGCTTGTCCTCCAGGGTCAGGCTGCGGCCGTTCTCGCTCCAGGGGGCGGCGAGAATGGCCGAGCCGCCGCCCGAGACGAGGACGAAGACGAGGTCGCCGGGCTCGGCGGTACGGGCCAGGTCCAGGACCGCCTCGGCAGCGGCGGCGCTGCGCTCGTCGGGCACGGGATGGGAGGCCTCAACGAGGCGGATGCGGTCCAGGAGCTCGAGGTGGCCTTCCTTCACGGCCACGATGCCGTCGGCGATGCGCTCACCCAGAAGCTTTTCGAGCCCCAGGGCCATGCGAGCCGAGGCCTTGCCCGCGCCGAGGACGAGGATGCGCCGATAGCGGGCGAGGTCGTACTCGAAGGATTGCGATTCCGTGGTGACGCGCAGGGTGTCTCCGTCCAGGGACAGGACGCGCTCCATCATCTTCAGGGGGTCGACGCGGTCGAGGCCGGCGCGGAAGATCCATTCGGCGTGGAGAAGGGGATCGGTCATGGCGGAATTCTCCTTGGCCGGCGTCACTTCAGGACTTCGGGGTTGAGGACGGTCGGCGGCTTCGTCCCGGCGAGCATGGCCTCGATGTTCTCTGCCGCCAGCAGGGCCATGTTGTCGCGGGTGGAATGCGTGGCCGAGCCGATGTGGGGCAGCAGGACGGTGTTGGAGCAGTCCTTGAGCCCCTCGGCCATGCGCGGCTCCATCTCGTAGACGTCGAGGCCGGCGCCGCCGATTTCCCCGTCGCGCAGGGCGGCCACGAGGTCGTCCTCCTTGATCACGGGGCCGCGGCCGGTGTTGATGAGGATGGCCGTGTTCTTCATCCGGCGGAACGCGTCGGCGTTGAAGAGGTGGCGCGTGGACGGGCGCAGGGGGGTGTGGATGGAGATGAAGTCCGATTCGCGCAGGAGTTCGTCGAAGTCCACCCGGCGTGCCCCGAAGTCGCGCTCCAGTTCCTCGTTGCGGCTCGACGAGCTGGTGTAGAGGACGCGCATGCCGAAGCCCGCGGACATGCGGGCCATGGCCGTGCCGATGCGCCCCGCGCCGACGATGCCCAGGGTCCGGCCGCTGACGTCGGCGCCGATGAACTGCAGCGGGCCCCAGCCGGTCCAGGCGCCCGAGCGCATGACGGCGTCGGTCTCGACCACGCGGCGGGCCACGGCGAAGAGCAGGGCCCAGGCCAGCTCGGCCGTGGCCATGGTCAGGACGTCGGGGGTGTTGGAAACGGGGATGCCGCGGCGCGTTGCCTCGGCCACGTCGATGTTGTCGTAGCCCACTGCGTAGTTGGCGTAGCCCTTGAGGTTCGGCGCGGCGTCGAAGAAGGCGGCGTCGATCCTGTCGGTCAGGAGGCCGATGACGGCGTCGGCGTCGGCGACGCCGCGGTGCAGTTCCTCCGTGGTCAGGGGCCGGTCATCGGGGTTGACCACGACGTCGAAGCTGGCGCGCAGCCGGGTCAGTCCGGCCTCGGGTATCCGTCGGGTGACGAAGATTCTGGGGCGACTCATGTCGGTTCCTCCTGGTTTAGGATAGGTCAGCGTCCCGTCCTGCCGCGGCCTGCTTTTGTCGGTCTTGCCGGCCGGGAAGCGGGGCGGGCGGGTTTCCCGCCTGTGCCGCCGGCCTTGGGCTTGCCGCCGCGCTCGTCGCTGCGTCCGGCCTTGGGGCTGCGGCCCTTGCCCCCGGCGGTGTCGCCGGGCTTCCCGGACCTGCCGGAATCGGACCTCTTGCGGGTGGGCCCGTCCCCTGCGGGTTTGGGCCCTTTGCCGCGGACCGGCAGCTTAGCGCTCTTCTTGTCGGCCACCAGGGCCTTGATGGCCTTGGGCGCCTTCTTTTCGCTGACCGGGTTGCCGGGGCGGTAGAGCACGCCGTCGGGGATGTCGCTGTCCTGGGTGTAGCCCTTGACCGCCTCCACCGGAATCTTGCGGCCCAGGGCCTTCTCGATGGCGGCCAGCAGGTCGTGTTCCTCGGGGCAGACCAGGGACACGGCCACGCCGCTGTGCCCGGCCCGGCCCGTGCGGCCGATGCGGTGGATGTACTCCTCGGGAAAGCCGGGCATGTCGTAGTTGACCACCAGCGGCAGGTTTGAAATGTCCAGGCCGCGGGCCGCCACGTCCGTGGCCACGAGGACGTGGATCTCGCCGGCCTTGAACTCCTCCAGGGTGCGCTTGCGCAGGGACTGGCTCTTGCTGCCGTGCAGCGCCGCGACGTTCACGCCGTGGGCCGCGATCTTGTCGGTCAGCCGGTTGGCCCAGGTGCGGGTGCGGGCGAAGACCAGGATGCGGTTCCCCTTTTGCCTGTCGATGAGATGGAGCAGCAGCGGGAGCTTGTTGTCGCGCTCCACGAAATGGATTTTCTGGGTCACAGCCTCGGCCGTGATGACCTCGGGGGTGACCTCCACGTTCTCCGGGTTCTTCAGCATGCGCGCGGCAAGGGCCCTGATCTGCGGCGAGTAGGTGGCCGAGAAGAGCATGGTCCGTCGGTCTTCGGGCAGGAGTTCGAGAATCTGGCCGATCTCGCGGGAAAAGCCCAGGTCGAGCATGCGGTCGGCTTCGTCGAAGACCAGGAACTCGATGAGCGCCAGATTGAGGAAGCCCTGTTCCGCCAGATCCAGCAGGCGGCCCGGCGTGGCCACGAGGATGTCGATGCCACGCTGCAGGCGTTCGATCTGCGGTTCGATGCGCACGCCGCCGAAGGCCACGGTGCAGCGCAGGCCGACCTTGCGTGCGTAAGCCTTGATGCTCTCGCCGACCTGCAGGGCCAGCTCGCGGGTGGGCGTGAGGACCAGGGCGCGCGGGTGGTGGCCGTTGCCGTGGCTGCCGCTCAGGACTTCGACGATGGGCAGGGCGAAGGCGTCGGTCTTGCCGGTGCCGGTCTGGGCGCGGGCCAGGATGTCGCGGCCGCCGAGAATGACGGGGATGGCCCTGGCCTGGATTTCGGTGGGGGCATCGTAGCCCTTCTTGCTGACGGCCTTGAGCAGTTCGGGGCGCAGGCCGAGATGATCAAATGACATAAGTGTATCCTGGAATGTTCTTGGGAATGTTAGGTATCCGGCGGACCGTGGGCATGAGACCCCGTATCCATGATGGGCCGGGCGGAACGAATGACGTCGTTCAGGGTCATTGTCTAGACGGTTACGGCCCCGGTGTCCATCGCGCGGCAGGCGGGTCAGGGCGAGGCCGTATGACGCTGTGCGGTCGAGGGCGTCCGTGATCGCGTCCATGTCGGACATCACGTTGTTATTTGCTTGAAATTATATGCATTGTTGTTGGCCTTGGCTTGCGGGTCAAAATATGTTTCATCGACGGAAACGATCTAGAGGAATACATGGCACCGGAGCACCATTTCACGCTGGCGACATTCATCGGAAATAACGGCAGGATCTGCATTCTGTGCCGCGAGATGGGGATCCGCAAATCCATCACGGGGATCACGACGGAACTCGGGCTCGGCCCGCTCGTCCAGATCGTCCCGGAAGATTTCAGGGAACCGAAAGCGCAGAAGAGTTTCCTGGGTTCCCTGACGAACGCGAAGGAACTCCTGCTGATCATCGATTTCAACAACGAAAACAGCCCGTCCTATTTCCATCTGCTCGACACCCTCTACGACCAGTACCGGGAGCGCCTCAAGGTCGTGGCCATCGTCGACAAGGCATACCAGGGCCTCATCAGCCTGCTCTACGCCCGCGGGGCCCGGGCCGTGCTGATCAAGCCGTTTATGCCCAAGGATCTCAAGACGAGGGTCGTGTCCGTCTTTGCCGAGCCGACGGTTCTGGAGCGGCTGGTCGAGGCCGGCCGCGAGTGCCTGGAGAAGGGCGAACTGGCCAGGGCACAGGCCATCTCCCGGAAAATCGAGGCCGAGTACGAGCATACGCACCAATCCCTGCTGTATTGCGGAGACGTTCAGCTTGCGCTGGGCGAGTTCAGGAACGCCGGGCGGTACTACATTCGCGGCTTCAGGGACGAGCAATTGAGCTTCCAGGCCTACGCCAGGCTGGCGAAACTCTGCGCGGTGACCAAAAGGCCCCGCGGCGAGATTTACTGGCTCCGGAAGTTCGCGCAGATCAATACCCTCGACTACACGAATTTCGTCAAGCTCGGGGAACTGTGCCTTGCGCAGAACAGGGAGGAGGAAGCCAGGGAGTTTTTCACCAAGTCCATCAGCGCGGCGCGCAAGATCACTTCCGAGGACCGCACGTCCGGGGTGATTTTCGATATCGCGAACAAATGCGTGGATAACGAGTCCGTCGACATGTCCAAGGAGTATTCCACGCTTCTCCTGCGCAACGGCAACGTGGACAAGACGCTCCTGAGCGAAGTGGCCTATTTCCGGATGAACAGGCTGGGGGACCCGGACGGGGCGTGCGGCATCTATTCGCTCCTGGCGGTGCGCGAGGAGAAGCGCGGCGTCAAGATGGACGTCGAGTTCTGGTCGACGGCCCTGTACAACGCCGCCATCTGCCACCACACGGCGTACGGGGACCAGAAAATGATCAGGCAGAAGCATTCGTCCAAGCGGGCGAGCGACTACATTCTCGATATTTTGAGCGTCAATCCCGATTTCGGCAAGGATGACCCGGTCGTCTCCGCCAACATCACGGCCATCGCCGGCAACCCGTTGCAGCAGAACATCCCGCTGACCACCCTGCTGGCCAAGCTTGGGAGGGCGTAGCCGGGAATCGGCAAGCCGCCCCGCAGTCGAATCGCTCCGAGGCGACGGCATCCGGGCGGATGCGGGCAAGAGAAAATTTATTGCGAAGGATGCATTTTTTCGTTTGACAATCCGGCCCCTCCTGTCTACTTAGGCCTTCCGTTTGCGCGGGCCAATAGCTCAATTGGTAGAGCATCTGACTCTTAATCAGCAGGTTCAAGGTTCGATTCCTTGTTGGCCCACCACGAAAAATCAGGCTGCATCGGTTACGATGCAGCCTTTTTTCTTCTCCGGCCGCGATTTTCTTTGCAATTCGCCACCGGTGCGCTTATGGGTCACATCTCTCGCGTGTGCAGACTTGCGCCTTGAAGCCCTGCGGATCATTTCCGCCTGCGGCCCGTCATCGTCTCGTCTTGGAGATTATTCCGTCCATCCGGTACGCCCGGCCTTCGATTGCTCATCACGCCAGTCGTCGATTTTCCTCCAACCACAGGATCTTTTGTGGATTTTTCCTCTTTTTCCCTCGACCGGCGTCTGCACGCCGGCATTCGTGACTGCGGCTATGTTTCCCCCACTCCCATTCAGGTTCAGGCCATCCCCCCGGTCCTCGACGGCAAGGATGTCCTCGGCCTGGCCCAGACCGGCACCGGCAAGACGGCGGCCTTCGCCCTGCCTCTCCTGCAGCGCATGATCGAGGCTTCGGTCCCGCAGCGCGGCCCGGTGCGCGTCCTCGTTCTGGCCCCGACCCGCGAACTGGCCCTGCAGATTCACGAGACGTTCATCTCCCTCGGCAAGCAGACGGGCATCCGTAGCGCCGCGGTCTTCGGCGGAGTGGGCGAGACGCCCCAGATCAAGGCGGCCTCCCAGTCCAGCATCCTGGTGGCCTGTCCGGGACGCCTGCTCGACCTGCTGAACCGCGGCCTCATCGACCTGTCCCACGTGGACGCACTGGTTCTGGACGAGGCCGACCGCATGTTCGACATGGGCTTCCTGCCCGATCTGCGCCGCATCATGGCCAAGCTGCCGGCCAAGCGCCAGAATCTGCTGTTTTCCGCCACCATGCCCCCTGAGATCCGCAAGATCGCCGACCAGATCCTGGTGCAGCCCGCCGTGGTGCAGGTGGCCAACACGGCCCCGCCGGAAAAGATCCGCCACAGCGTCTACCCCGTTCAGCCCGCCCAGAAGATGGCCCTGCTCGAAGCCTATCTCGGTGCGGAGAACTACGACTGCGTGCTCGTCTTCACCCGGACCAAGCACCGCGCCAAGAGCCTGGCCCGCAAGCTGGACCAGAAGGGCATGGCGGCCACCTCGCTGCAGGGCAACCTGTCCCAGAACCGTCGCCAGGAGGCCCTGGACGGCTTCCGCGCCGGCCGCTACCGCATCATGGTCGCCACGGACATCGCGGCCCGCGGCATCGACTGCACGCGCGTGACGCACGTGGTCAATTTCGACGTGCCCGACACGGCCGAGAACTATACCCACCGCATCGGGCGGACCGGCCGCGCCGACAGAAGCGGCCAGGCCGTGACGCTGGTCGCGCCCGAGGACGAGGTCCAGATTCGGGCCATCGAGCGCATCCTGGGCGAGCGGTTGCCGCGGGTGCAGCTGGACGGCTTCGCCTATGACCGTTCCGCCGCGGGAAGCGACTCCTCCTTCGAGGAGCCCAGGCCGCCGCGCGCCCCGCGCCGCAACCCGTCTCCGTCTGCCAGGCCGGGAACGCCTGCGGGCAGATCCTCCCGTCCGGCCCCTGCCGGACGCGACGCCGGCGTCAGGGCAGATCGCCCGGCAGCGTCGGGCCGCCGCCAGTCGGCGGAACGTCCCGAGGCGTCCGGCCGGACCGCTCCGCAGCCCCGTCCCGCCTCGCCGCGGCGCGGAGTTTTCGGACTTGGCGCGTCCTGATCGGATCCCGCTCCAATGAAAAGAGAAACCCCCGGCAGCGACACGCTGTCGGGGGTTTCTCGCATTTTTGAGTTGGTTCTGCGGTCATCTCCTGGGCTGGACCAGACCCTCGGTGGTGTTGTCCTGCAGCGGCGACACCTTGAAAAGCTGCCTGCTTCCGTTGGCGGGGGCCAGGGGCAAGGGGTTCAGCTTCAGGGGGTCGGGCGCCGCTCCGCTGGAGTTCTGCGTTGCGGCGGGCGTCTGCGTCGGGTCGTTGAAGAGCAGGATGCTGACGCGCCGGTTGCGAGGGTCCTCGGGATTGTCCAGGATCAGCGGCTGGGTGGCCGCATAGCCGGCCACGCGGACCATGCGCTTGGGTTCGATGCCGAACTCCTGCAGGATGAGTCTGGCCGAAGAGGCCCGGTCCGTGGAGAGTTCCCAGTTGGTATAGCGTGAATTCGGCCCGCCCAGGGGCTTGGCGTCGGTGTGGCCCTCGACCGCGACCTGGTTGGGCATGTCGCGCACGGTTTCGGCGATGACCTTGAGCACGTTGCGTGCGTCGTCGGTCAGCTGGGAACTCGCGGATTCGAAGAAGGGGTTCCCCTCGCCGTAGAGCATCTGGATGCGCACGCCGTTGTCGAAGGTGTCGACGATGAGTTCGTCCTTGTAGTCCTTCAGCTTCTCCTCGATGGCCTTGGCCATGGCCTCCTTGAGGATCTCCTCCTGGGACTTGCCTTCGCTGTACATGCCCACGGTCCCCTCCATCATTATGGGGACCAGGCGTTCGGTGTCGCTCGAACTCTTGCCGCCGGAGCCCATGGTCATGGACGGCGGCGGGCCGTCAAAGACGGAGAACTCCTTGAAATAGATGGACAGCTGTTCCTTCTTCTCTTCACTGACGTTGTTCAGGAGCCACATGAGCAGGAAGAAGGCCATCATGGCCGTGACCAGGTCGGCGTAGGCGATCTTCCAGGCGCCCCCGTGGTGTCCGCCGTGTCCGCCTTTCTTGACCTTCTTGATGATGACCGCTTTTTTCTCGGTCATGGCTACTTCTTGCGCACGGCGCTTTCGAGCTCTTCAAAGGAGGGGCGGGCCGAGCTGGGCACGGCCCGGCGGGCGGCCTCCAGAGCCAGGGCCGGCGCCCACCCGAGGGCGAAGGACATGATGGCGGTCTTGGCCACGTTCAGGAGCGTGTGCTGGTCGCGGACCTGGTGCTCGACGTTGGTGGCGAAGGGCGCGACGAAGCCGTAGGCCATGAGGATGCCGAAGAACGTGCCGACGAGGGCCGCGCCGATGTGCGCGCCCAGGACTTCCGGCGGTTCGTTCAACGCGCCCATGGTGATGACGACGCCCAGGACGCAGGCCACGATGCCCAGGGCGGGCATGGAGTCGGCGAGCTTGCTGATGGAGCCGGACGCGATCATCTCCTCTTCGTGGTGCGTCTCCATGTCGATGTCCATGATGGACTCGAATTCATGGGGCTCCATGCCGGCCATGGCGTAGGTCTTCACGTTGTCGCAGATGAAGTCGAGGACGTGATGGTTTTTGACGACAAAGGGGTAGGGCGTGAAGATGCTGCTTTCCTTGGGCTTGTTGGCGTGGCTTTCAAGGGCGATGATGCCCTCGTGCTTGGCCAGGGTCAGCAGGTCGTAGAGGGCGCGCAGCAACTGGAGGTATTCGTCCTTGCCCGGGGACTTGGCCTTGAAGGCGCTGGCGAAGCCCTTCATCGTGAGCTTGATGACCTTCATGGGCGAGGCGACGAGGAAGGTGCCGATGGCCGCACCGAGAATGATGACGAATTCCGCGGGCTGCCACAGAACGCTGAAGTTTCCGTGGGCCATGATGTAGCCGCCAGCCACGCATCCCATGACAACCACAAGGCCTATGATCGCGAACATTGAGGTTTGACCTGCCCCTCTCTTTGAAGTGTAGC
>JANJWV010000067.1 GCA_024709365.1 Desulfomicrobium sp.
TCCAGCCCAGAAGCAGTTCCATGTGGTTCCTGGAGCCCGAGGAGGCCATCACCTTCCTGCTGGACGCCTACCCCAAGCTGGTGGAGGCCTACCGCGTCTACGGCGAAAAGGAGCTGACCCGCTACAAGGTCCGCCTCACGCCTCCCAACGTCGTGGCCACGGTGGAGACCCAGGAGGAGGACAAGTGGTTCAACCTGGAGATAAGCGTCGAGTACGACGACATCTCCGTGCCCATCGACAAGATCTGGAAGGCCTGGACCCAGGGCAAGCGCTACGTGCAGCTCAAGGACGGCTCCTACACGAGCCTGCCCGAGTCGTGGCTCGAAAAGCTCGGCCACAAGCTCATCGCCCTGGGCCTGGACCCCGAGAAGCCGCCCAAGAAGCGCTTCGAGAATTTCGAGGCCCCGGTCCTGGACAAGATTCTCGAAGACATCCCCGAGACCACGTCCGACGGCTTCTGGAACACGCTGCGTGAGAAGATCAACGATTTCCAGGAAATCAAGCAGATCACCCAGCCCAAGGGCCTGACCGCGACCCTGCGCCCCTACCAGATGCAGGGCGTGAGCTATCTGAACTTCCTGCGCGAGTACCACTTCGGCGGCATCCTGGCCGACGAGATGGGCCTGGGCAAGACCATCCAGACCCTGACCTTCCTGCAGTACATGAAGGAGCAGGGGCACAAGGGCCCGAACCTCATCATCGTGCCGACCTCGGTCCTGCCCAACTGGGAGCGCGAGGCCCAGAAGTTCGTGCCGGACATGAAGCGCCTGGTCATCTACGGCGCCCGGCGCGAGAACCTCTTCAAGAAGATCGAGTCCTCGGAACTCATCATCACGACCTACGCCCTGCTGCGCCGGGACCTGGACGAGCTGATGAAATTCGAGTTCAACGCCATCATCCTGGACGAGGCCCAGAACATCAAGAACCCGAACACCATCACGGCCCGGAGCGTGCGCAAGATGCAGGCCCGCTTCCGCCTGTGCCTGTCGGGCACGCCCATCGAGAACACGCTCCTTGAGCTGTGGTCCCTGTTCGAGTTCCTCATGCCCGGCTTCCTGGGCTCCCAGGCCTCCTTCCAGAAGGGCTTCGTCAAGCCCATCAAGGACGGCGACGACGACAGCCTGGGTTACCTCAAGGCCCGCGTCAAACCCTTCATCCTGCGCCGCACCAAGAACGAGGTGGCCAAGGACCTGCCCCCCAAGGTCGAAAACATCTACTACTCCGCCCTGCTGGACGACCAGCGCGACCTCTACGCCGCCCTGGCCAAGAAGCTGAAAGAACAGGTCCTGCAGGACGTGGACGAGAAGGGCATCGGACAGAGCCAGATCTCCATCCTGGACGCGCTCCTCAAGCTGCGCCAGATCTGCTGCCACCCGCGCCTGTTGAAGCTCGACATGCCCGGCTTCAACGCGAACCTCTCCTCGGGCAAGTTCGAGGCCTTCAAGGACCTGGTGACCTCCATCATCGACGACGGCCACAAGGTGCTCGTCTTCTCGCAGTTCGTGCAGATGCTGCATATCATCCGCAACTGGCTGCACATGGTCGAGATCCCCTTCTGCTACCTCGACGGCACGTCGAAGGACCGCTTCGAGCAGGTCGACAAGTTCAACAACACGCCCGAGATCCCCATCTTCCTGATCTCGCTCAAGGCAGGCGGAACGGGCCTCAACCTGACCTCGGCCGACTACGTCATCCACTACGACCCGTGGTGGAACCCGGCCGTGGAGGACCAGGCCACGGACCGAACGCACCGCATCGGCCAGACCCGCCAGGTCTTTGCCTACAAGATGATCTGCGAGAACACCGTCGAGGAGAAGATCCTCAAACTCCAGGAGTCCAAGAAAGGCATCGCCGACTCCATCATTCCCGGCCAGACGGCCTGGAAGAGCCTGACCAGGTCGGACCTGGAAATGCTCTTCGAAGTCTAGAACCGAACACGCGGGGAAGGGGGCGACTCCTTCCCCGCTTCACGTTGCGGGGGCCTTCATGCTCCATCTTCTGGCCGCCAACGCCGTCCTCGTCCTGCACCTGCTCTTCATCTGCCTGGTGGCTTTCGGATCCTTCGCCGTGCCGCGTTGGCCGCGCTTCGCCTTCATCCATCTTCCCGCCGCCGTGTGGGGCTTTCTGGTCGAGGCCATGGGCTGGTACTGCCCCCTGACGGACCTGGAGAACGAACTGCTGCGCCGGGCCGGCCAGGCCGGGTACGACGGGAGTTTCCTGGAGCACTACCTGCTGGCCGTCATCTACCCCGACGGGCTGACGCGCGGGGTTCAGCTGGCCCTGGCCGCGGCGGTGCTGCTGATCAATGGGAGTATGTACGGATGGATGCTGGCCAGGCGGCTCAGGGGCCGGCCTGGGCAGCGGTGAGGGAGGGCGGCAGCACGCGCTGCACCCGCTTGAGGCGCGGCCACCAGTAGGCGTCGAACTGCGAAACGGTCACGCCGACGGTCGAGGATGCGTGCAGGAACCTGCCCCGCTCGACCACCACGCCGATGTGGTCGCCGCGCTTGTCGATGAAATAGACGAGATCGCCGGGCCGCATGTCGGCCGGCGGTACGCTCTGCCCCAGCCGGCTCTGCTCGCGCGAGGTGCGGGGCAGTTCCAGGGCGAAGGCCTCCCGGAACACGGCCTGCATGAGCCCGGAACAGTCGACGCCGCGGCGGTCCGTGCCGCCGATGCGATGCGGGACGCCCTTCCAGGCCTCGTAGCTGGCCAGGAGGGTTTCCGTCACGGCCGGCGGCCTGACGGGCTGTTGTGCGGGCGGAACGGACGGGACGGACTGGATGACGGTCTTGGATGCGCAACCGGCGGACAGAAAGAGGGCGCAGGCAGCAAGAAGGAGGAGCGGGCGGGCGAAGGAAATCGGAGACGTGAGACGGCGCATACCCTTGTTCCCATGTACCGCCGCTGGGGCGGGATCGGGGCGAGGCCTCGGGCCTCAGCCGCCCTTGCGCATCAGCGCGTCCTGGTCCTTTTCGTCGAGAATCCGGCGGACGCGGATGAGACGCTTGGACCAGTAGCCTTCGAACTTGGAGATGATCACGCCCTTGCGACGGGAAGCGTGGATGAACTGCCGGTCGTTGACCGCCACGCCGACGTGCTTGCGGCCGCGGTCGATGAAATACAGCAGGTCGCCGGGGCGGATGTCGCACTTTGGTACGGACTCCCCGAGCCTGGCCTGTTCACTTGAGCTGCGGGGCAGGTCCACCTCGAAGGCGTCCCGGAAAATGGCCTGGACCAGGCCGGAGCAATCCACGCCGCGATAGTCCGTCCCGCCGGCGCGGTATCTGACGCCCTGCCAATCTTCGTACTGGGCCAGCACGACATCGCTGATGGAGGGAACTTCCTCGACCGATTCGAGGCCGTCCTGCGTCATGTCCTCGTCTTCCTGCTCGGCTACATCGAAGTATGCGTTCTGGGACATGTCGCCGAAACGGTGGTCCTGGTAATCGAAAACGGCCGAGAAATCGGCCTCGCGAGGGGGGGAGGGAACGGGAGCGTATTCCTGGGCCGTCACAGGCGCACAGGCCGTCTGCCGATCTGAAGCCTGCATGCCGGACCCCGGACCCGCAACCTTGGGGGCGCATCCCCCGCCGGCGAGGGCCAGGACGAAAAGAATCCCGCACAGCACATGCAGCCAGTCAACAGGGCCTTGCCCACTGTGTCGAAAACCCATAGCTTCCCCTCCTGTTCCGGAATATTTCGAGAGTACCTACACGAGGAAATCCTTCGCGTCAAAACCCGAAGCCCGATTTTCTTCCGCACGGATTTTGCTAAACCCGGGAGCCTCCCCATGCGCCCTTCGACACGACTGATCCACTCCCCCCTGACGACGTGCCGACCCGCCCGCACCGTAAACCCTCCGGTGCAGCGCGGCTCCACCGTCCTCTTCGACAGCCACGCCGATTTCCTGCGGGCCGGACGGGGCGAGTACCCCGGCATCACCTACGGCACAGACCGACTGCCCCAGCAGCGGGCGCTGGAGGAGGCGCTGCAGGATCTGGAGAAGGCCGCCCTGACCCGGGTGTTCCCCTCGGGCATCAGCGCCATCTCCGAGACGCTCATGGCCTTTGTGCGGGCCGGCGACCACGTCCTGGTCTGCGACAACGCCTACGGGCCCACGACCCGCTTCTGCCATGAGGTGCTCGGAAAATTCGGCGTGAGCTGCGACGCCGTCCCGCCGGACGTCGGCGCCGACATCGCCCGATACCTGCGTCCCGAGACGCGCCTCGTCTTCCTCGAATCTCCCGGATCCATCACCTTCGAAATCCAGGACATCCCGGCCGTGACCGCCGAGGCGCACAGGCGGGGGATCGTCACGGTCCTCGACAACACCTGGGCCACGCCCCTGTTTCTGGACCCCTTCGAACTGGGCGTGGACGTGATCATCCAGTCCGTGACCAAGTACATCTGCGGCCACTCGGACCTGCTCATGGGCTCGGTGTCGGTCAACGCGGACCACGCGGAGAACCTGGCCAGGTTCTATGCCTGCCGCGAGATCTACGCCTCGCCCGAAGACTGCGCCCTGGCCCTGCGCGGGCTCAAAACCCTTGACGTGCGCATGCGCGCGCACCAGGCCTCGGCCCTGACCGTGGCCTCGGGCCTGGCCGGGCACCCGCTGGTGGACACGGTCCTGCACCCGGCCCTGACGTCCCACCCCCAGCACGAACGCTGGAAGCGCGACTTCCGCGGCTCGTCGGGGCTCTTCGCCATCACGCTGAAAAAGGAATACCCCGACGACGTCCTCGGACGCTTCCTCGACGGCCTGCAGTTCTTCGGTATCGGCTACAGCTGGGGCGGCTTCCTGAGCCTGGCGACCACGGGCAAGCCGGTGCGCCGCTTCGGCGGACCGTTGCAGGGCAGGACGCTCGTCCGCCTGAACATCGGGCTGGAGGATCCGCAGGACCTGCTGGACGACCTGCTCCAGGGGCTGGAGCGGCTGGCGGAATGAAAACGCGCCGTCCCCGTTAACACGGGAACGGCGCGATGCGTTTCAAGCCGGCAGAAGGGGTGTCTACTCGACGTACTCGCGCGGGTTCTGCCCCAGAAGGCAGAAGACCTCATAGGTGATGGTCCCCCACCACGCGGCCAGTTCCTCGGCCCTGACGGCGTTCTCTCCCGGCCCGCCGAGGATGAAGACCTCGTCCCCCACTGCGGCCTCGGGCACCGGCCCCAGGTCCACCGCCGTAAGCTGCATGCAGACTCGGCCGAGAACGTCGACCCTGCGGCCGCGCAGGAGCATCTGCGCCTTTCCTGAAAGCCCCCGCGAATAGTTGTCCGCGTAGCCCACGGCGACGATGCCGATGCGCATCTCGCACGGCGCGGTGAAGGTCCGACCGTAGCTCACGGTCCGGCCGGCCGGGATGGTGCGGACCTGCACCAGGCGGCTGACCACGTCCATGCCCTGCCTGAGCCCCTGGCCCAGATGCGCCAGGCCCGTGCCGTGGAAGGGGTTGCCTCCGTAGAGCGCGATACCCGGCCGCTGCAGGTCGTGGTGCGTGCGAGGATGGCCGAAGATGGCCCCGGAGTTGGCCAGGCTGCCCCGCACGTCGAGGCCCCGCGCATGCAGGGCGTGCAGGATGCCCTCGAAACGTCCGGCCTGCTCCTGCACATACCCGTCCTGCTCGGGGTCATCGGCCGTGGCCAGGTGCGAGGCGGCCATGACGGCCCGGACGCTGCCGAGCCCCTCAAGAAGATCGGCCACCCCGCCGGCCTCGTCGGCCCCGAACCCGAGCCGGGACATGCCCGTATCGAACTTGAGGGCGACCCGGACCGGCATGCCCGCCCTGGACGCGGCTTCTTCCAGCAGGAGCAGCTGCTCGGAACTTCCGACAAAAGGGATGATGTCGTGTTCGCAGACCAGCCCGTAATCCGCCGCGTCGATGGGCCCAAGCAGGGAGATGACCTCCGCCCCGGGCGTCGTTTCCTTGAGGACGGCGGCCTCGCCCACGGTGCCCGCGGCCATGGTCCGCGCGCCGGCTGCGAACAGGGCCCGGGCCGCCTCGCGCAGGCCGTGCCCGTAGGCGTCGGACTTGATGACCGGCGCGGGGTTGGCCGCCCGGCCTCGGATCAGGTTGAAATTATCCACGATCGCGCCCACGCGGATGCGCGCGCGCACATGATTGTACCAGATGCTCATCGGTTATTCCTCGGGTTGTCGTGTCAGACCCGCAGGCGCACGTGGTAGCCCCGGCCGTCGCGGGCGACGAGAAGCATCACGGTGTTGGCCATGCGGTAACGCTTGAAGGCTCGTGCGAAATCCGTGAGCGAGGCCTGCGCCTCGCCGGCGATCTTGACCAGGACGTCCCCGGGCTTGAGGCCGAGCTGCTGGGCCGGGCTGCCGGGCCGCACCCCGGCCACGGCCAGGGCGCGGCCCCGGACCTGCACGGTCAGCCCCCAGCGTTTGGCGGCCATCTCCAGCGCCTTCTCGTCCGTGAAGGGCTGCATGCGGGCCGTGACCGTGCGCCGCCCGCCCTGGCCGGCCACGTCGAGCACGGCGTCCTGGCCGAGGGTGTAGTTTCTGAGGATGCGCAGATAGTGGCCTCGATCCTCGACATCGACCCGGCCCACGGACATGATCACGTCGCCGGGCCTGATCCCTGCCGCCTCGACGGCCGGCTCGTGGACCTGGGTCACGACCATCCCGCGGGCCTCCCCGAGACCGAGATAGCCGGCAATGCGCTCGTCCACATCCTGGCCCTCCAGCCCGAGCCACACGGCCTGGACCCGGCCCAGGCTGACGAGTTCGTCGACCACCCTCCTGGCCTTGTTGATGGGGATGGCGAAGCCGATGCCCTGGGCCTCGGCGTAGATGGCGGTGTTGATGCCGACCAGCTCGCCGGCCAGGTTCATGAGGGGGCCGCCGCTGTTGCCGGGGTTGATGGCCGCGTCGGTCTGGATGAAATCCGTGAAGGTGCCCTGCTTGGTCTCGATGGTCCGCCCCATGGCCGAGACCACGCCCGTGGTCACGGTGTTGCCGAAGCCGAAGGGGTTGCCGATGGCGATGACCGTCTCGCCGATCATCATGTCCGACGAGTCGCCCATGGCCACCTGGGGCAGGTCCCGGGCGTCCTTGAGGTGCAGCACGGCTAGGTCGAAATCCGGGTCCGAGCCCACCAGTTCGCCGTCGTACTGCCGCCCGTCGAGCAGGCGGACGCGGATGGTCGAGGCGCCCTCGATGACGTGGGCGTTGGTCAGGACCAGGTTCTTGCGGCCGTCGATGATGACGCCGGAGCCAAGGCTGCGCTGCTCGAAGCGCCGGGTCAGGTCCTGGTCGCCGAAGAAGTGCCGGAAGAGCTGGTCGTCGAAGAGCGTGCCGAAGGGGTTGACCTCCTGCTCGACGATGCGCGCGGTATGGATGTTGACCACGGCGGGCGCCACGTCCTGCACCGTGCGCACGACCGGCGTCATGCGTACGCCTGGGGTGGACGCCGCAGAAAAATGGGCGCTCGTGAGCGCCCAGAAAACGAGTACTGCCAGAAGTCGCGATATCCTCAATGTATCTTCTCCTTGGTAAACGCCCTCATCGCAGGAACGAGGGCAAAGCCGGAAGCGTCACTCTTCCTCGAAGCTGATGGCGATGTTCCTGTTTTCCGGCTTGGGGGGACGCTTGGGGACGAGAACGTGCAGCAGGCCGGCCCGCATCCGGGCTTCGACGGAGGACGGGTCGATCTCCATGGGCAGGGCGAAACGGCGCGAAAAGCAGCCGTAGAATCGCTCCATGCTCTGAAACGCCGCCCCGACGAGTTCGGCTGGCGGCTTGCGCTCGCCGAAGACAGCCAGTTCGCTGCCGTGCACCTCCAGGGACACGTCCTCGCGTTCGAGTCCCGGCAGCTCCACCAGGATGAGAAAGCCTCCGGCCGTCTCCACCACGTCGGCCAGGGGGCGGAACTGCCCCAGCCGCTTGAGGCCCGCGGCAAAAGGCGATGGACAGACCGAGTCCTCGACCAGCCGCTTCATGTCTTCCTTCAGGCACTCCATCTCAAGCCACGGATCCCAGGGAAAAAGCTTCGCCATACCTCACCATCGTTCACACGGTTGCTTCGCGCCTGCGGAATCCCCCAAGGGGACGGACCGCGGGCATCACAGAAAAAAGTACGCGCAGGCGGCCGCCAGAATCAGCACACCGACCACGATCAGCCAAACCCAGCTCTTCTCGTCGCCCACGAACATGGCGCTGCCCACCTGCGTGCTGCGGATGTTCTCGTCCTGGGCCTGGGCCAGGCGGCGCAGTTCATCAGCCTCGGCTTCGTCCTGCAGTTCCTGCCCCCGATCCCGCCGGCGCACTTCCTCCATGGCCAGGGCGTACACCACCCCGCATTTGGGGCACTCGAACGGGGAGGAGAAATCGTCATCCCCCTCTCTGCGCTCGTACGTGCACTTGGGGCACTTCTCAAGCCGAAGCTTGAGGTTCGGCGGAATGACCACCGGCTCTTCGGAGGCCGTCGTTTCGGTCTTTTCGGCTGGATCTTCCATGCCTTACTCCGCCAGGGTAACTTTCTGCAGTTGGAGGATGTCGATGTCCCCCTTGAATATCTTGGCTATACCGTCCTGATACAATGTCCGCATGCCTTGTTCAATGGCCATTTCGGCGATCTCGTCGGCCGTCATCCGCCGGGAGATGGCCTTGCGGATCTCCGGCGTGGCCACGAGCAGCTCGTGAATGCCCGTCCGGCCGCGGTATCCCGTCATGGAGCAGCGCCCGCACCCCTTGGCCCTGTACGTCCTGGCCGTGGCCCGGTCCAGGCCGAGTTCCGGGAAATATTTCTCACCGTACTGCTGGACCAGGAACTTCCACTCCTCGTCCGTGGGCGCATGCTCCTCCTTGCACTGGGGGCAGAGGGTCTTGACCAGGCGCTGGGCCAGGATGCCGTGCAGGGCTTCGGAGAAGTTGAGGGATTCGATGCCCATCTCCAGAAGGCGCGTCACGGTCTCGGCCGCGGAGTTGGTGTGCAGGGTGGAAAAGACCATGTGGCCCGTGAGGGAGGCCTCCACGCCGATCTGCCCGGTCTGCAGGTCGCGCATTTCGCCGACCAGGATGACGTCCGGGTCGGCTCGCAGAAAGGCGCGCATGATGCGGGGGAAATCGAGGCCGATGGCCGGTTCCACCTGCACCTGCTGCAGTCCGGGCTGGGTGATTTCGACCGGGTCCTCGACGGTCCAGATCTTCCTGTCCGGCGTGTTGATGCGCGCCAGGATGGAGTGCAGGGTCGTGGTCTTGCCCGATCCCGTGGGGCCGACCACCAGGAAGATGCCGTGGGGCTTGACTACGAGGCGCTCGATGTGCGCCCGGTTGGCGTCGCTCAGGTTCAGCTTGTCGAAGGGCATGGCCCGGCCCGAGGAGAGCATGCGCAGAACCGCGCTCTCGCCGTAGACCGTGGGCAGGGTAGCGATGCGCAGCTCCAGTTCGCGGCCCTTGAAGCGGACCTTGGCCTTGCCGTCCTGGGGCAGGCGGCGCTCGGAGATGTTCAGGTTGGAAATGATCTTGATGCGCGAGATGACGGGCTTGATGATGCTCTCCGGGATGGACAGGACGCGCTCGCAGGAACCGTCGATGCGCATGCGCACCATGCCGGGGCGGCCGGGCTTGGACGGTTCGATGTGGATGTCCGAGGCGCCGGCCTTGTGGGCGTGCATGATGACCTTGTTCACGAAGCGCACGGCCAGCTGGCGGCTCTCCTGGGAGATGTCCTCCTCCTCGACCTGCGAGACCTCCAGGCCCTCCTCGGCAATCTCCTCCAGATCGGCGAAGGTGTCGGCCAGGTCCTCGCCGAAGTCCTCGTCCGCGAGCAGATCGCCCTCGTCATCGTCCATGTCCTCGGGAAGCTTCGCCTCGAACTTGGCCTTGGCGGCCCCGCCGTTCTTCGGGAGCTGGCTGCGGTCGCCCAGGAAGGCCAGGATCTCCTCGGGCAGGCCGACCTTGAACTCGTATTCCTGGACGTTCATGATCCGGCGGATCTCTTCGAGCATCTCGGAATCGTGGGGATTGTGGACCAGGACCACGGCCCTGTCTCCCCTGACCTGCAGCGGCACCCAGAGGTTGTTGAGCAGATACTGCCGGTTGATGCCCTTGAGGTTCTGCTCCGGCACGGGGTTGTCATGGAAGCGGACAAAGGGGGTCTGGTAGTAGAGTTCGAGGGAGGTTCCGATGTCCTCGGCCTTGACTCCGAAATCGTACTGCAGCAGGCGCGACGCCGAGACGCCGCGCTTGGACGACCGCGACAGCACGTCGTCGAGCTGCTGCCGGGTCACCAGCCCGCGCATGACGAGATTCTCGTAGGGGCCGTTGGGGAGCTTGCGTTCATCGAACATCTTCTGGCCCATGATGCTGACGATGAGCCGGCAGAAGGCCTCGTCCTCCCGCGAAAACGCCCCGCCCTTCTTGTTGAGGAGCTGCAGGACGCCCAATAGGGAGTCTTCGTGCTGGATGGGCATGGAGATGAGGTTCGTCGTGTCGAACCCGACCAGCTTGTCGTATTCCCGGTCAAAGCGCAGGCTGGGGTGCACGGCCTGGAGGTCGCCGGGCTCGATGCCCTTCAGGATGAGGGGCAGCAGGGACATGGCCGTGTACCCGGCCACGCTGGATGCGGAAATCTGCAGCCGGACCTCCGCCGGCCTGCCGTCCTTCAGGACCACGGCGAAGAGTTCGGAATTCTTCTCGTCGCACCTGTAGAGACGGATCTGGTCGACCTGGAAAAGGGCCTTGAGGTCCGGCAGACACTTGTTCCAGGCCATCTCGAAGGCCTGCGCTTCCTGAAAGATGTTCTTGATGGCTATGAGCTGAGACTTGGGCATCCTGAATCCTCGCGTCCGACACGTCGAAATACCTTGAAAACAAGAAACGGGACCGGGAAATGACGTTCCGGCCCCGTGCGACACTCACCCCCGCGCATGGTCAGACCAGATACGTCGGGGCGGAACCGGCGCTGCTGTGCTCGCGCATGGCCCTGATCTTCATGATCAGCTCGTCGCGCTGCTGCTTGTAGATATAGCGCTCGGAGTGGCAGCGGATGCGGGCGATGAGCTCGGGCTTGTCCGGCAGCTTGATCATGTAGTCGTTGGCCCCCAGGGACAAGGCCTTCTTCTTCAGCTCGGGCTCCTCGCGGGCCGAGAGCACGATGAGCGGGACGTCGTTGAAGTCCTCGCTGCTCTTGAAGAACTTGACCATGGTCAGCCCGTTCACGCCGGGCATGACGAGGTCGAGCATGATGACCGTCGGCTGGGCCGAAATGGCCGTCTCCAGGGCCTTGTCGGGCTCCTTGCAGTAATGGAAGGTGATGTCCGTCTCGCCGGACAGCTTGATGCGCATTGCCTCGCCGATGAGGAACTCGTCATCGATGAGCAGAACCGAAATGGGTATCGGCGTCACGTATTGTGACGCCATGGCGTCAATGTCCTGATTGTACATGCTCATGCCTTGCGCTCCACGATCTGCACTTTTTCCATGTATCCAGCCATTTCATCGAGCAGCAGCTCGATCTCCTCCGGGTTTTTCTGCATCCCCGCCGTCTCTATCCTGTACCCCAGATGGCTGAGATAATCAAAGCCGTAGGTGCTCCCGAGACCCTTCTGGCTGTGCCCGTGCCGACAGATGAGGTCGTAGTTTCCCTTGGTCACCGCCTCGCGCATTTCCTTGATGTTCGTACGCATGGTGTCCATGAACAAGGGGACGAGCTCGTACAGTTCCTCGTCGACCTCCACCCTGTAATCCTGCTCCTCGACGACCGGCTCGATCACCGGCTCGATCTGCACGCCGCCGGAAACCGGTTCCGCCACCTCTTCCTCGACCAGCTCTTCCTTGATGTCGTAGAGAATGTCGACGCGCTCCAGGTAGTTGCCCAGGGCGGACAGCAGGGCCGTCAGCTCTTCGGCGTCGCGGGCGTCGGAAGCCGTCTGGATGCGCTGGCCGATGATGCTGATGTAGTCGAACCCGTAGGTGCTGCCGAAGCCCTTGTGACTGTGCCCGAAACGGCGAAGGGTGGGGAAATCCTTCTGTGCCAGGGCCTTGTTCATGAGTTCGAGGTCCTTCTGCATGGCGTCCATGAGGAAGGGGATGAGCTCGGACATCTCCGGCGCCACGTGGACCTGGTAACGGCCCGAGACGGGTTCCGGCAGGACGTCCGTCGAGGCCATCTCCTCGGACTCCCCGGCGGTCTGGATCTTCGGCGACTCGCCCGTGTTCATGAACACGGCCAGGTGGTTGACCGCCTCGATGACGACCTCCAGCTGTCGGCTCTTGGCCGCGATCTCGATGATCTTGCCCGCCTGGCTGATCTCGTCCACGGCGTAGGTGCTGCCCAAGCCTTTGAGGCTGTGGCCGCTGCGCTGCATGGTCACGAAGTCCTTGGTGGTGATGGCGTCGGCCAGCTGGGACTGAAAGTCGCGCACCGTGCGCAGGAACAGCGGGCGCAGGTCCGCCAGCTCCGGGTCGATCTGAACCGGGGAATCCTTCTCCTCGTAGACCTGGCTCACCAGCGGCTTGACCGGTTCCAGGGCCTCGGGGGCCAGGGACTCCAGTTGCCCGGCGAAGCGGTCCACGATTTCGAGCAGGGCCTGCTTCTTGATGGGCTTGGCCAGGAATTCGGTGCAGCCGGCGGCCATGGTCTTCTGACGGTGCTCCTGGAAGGCGTGGGCCGTCAGGGCGATGATGGGGGTCTTGTACTCCCGCTTCTCGGCCTCCCACATGCGGATGCGCCGGGTGGCCTCCAGGCCGTCCATGACCGGCATCTCCATGTCCATGAGCACGAGGTCGAAGGGCTCCTCCATGAATTTCTCGACGGCGATGCGGCCGTTTTCGGCCTGCACCAGCGTCACGCTCAGGGATTTCAGGAACAGTTCCACCACGCGCCTGTTGGCCTCGACGTCGTCGACCAGCAGGATCTTCCAGCTCCTGTCCTGGAGCCCGGTCAGACGCTTGCGCTGGGCCTCGGAAATGGCCTCGAAGAGCCTGTCGTGCAGGGTCGCCGGGCAGTCCTTGCGCAGGATGGTGGACAGGCCGGGCATGGTCCCCGCGCCGGGCAGTTCGGCCAGCTGCGCCTCGGAATCGGCCACCAGGATCACGCTGGAAAGCTGCATGCCCTGCCCCATGAGGAGCTGGACGATGTCGAAGCCCGGCTCGCGGTCCACAACGGAGTCGACGAGGATGGCCTGGAAGGCCCGGTCGCCCTTGTTGGCGCTCAAGGCGTCGACGGCCAGGGCGGCGGACTTGCGGGACGTGGGCACGATGCCCCAGCTGCGCACCAGGCTCGAAATGCTCTCGTGCCCCTCGGGCATGTCCTCGATGACCAGCAGGCGGGTGTCGACCGGGATCTTCAGCTTGAACTCGGCCGGCTGCATCTGGAAATCGGGCTTCAGGGGCAGCTTGAAGAAGAAGGACGTCCCCCTGTTCACTTCGCTCTCGACCCAGATCCTGCCGCCCATGAGCTCCACGAGCTTCTTGGAGATGGCCAGCCCCAGGCCCGTGCCGCCGAACTCGCGGGTCGTGGAGGAGTCGGCCTGGGCGAAGCTCTCGAAGATGGCGTCCACCTTGGAGGCGGGGAT
>JANJWV010000093.1 GCA_024709365.1 Desulfomicrobium sp.
GGTCGATGACCAGTTCGGTCTGGGGCTGGTCGATCTTCACGTCGATGAGCGGCGGAAAGGCGAACATGCCGCTCATCATGGCCTTCTGCTGCAGCTGCCGGGCGAAGTCGAGGATCTCTTCCTGGGGCGCGGTGGAGGCCAGGATGAACTCCACGGGGAAGTCGCCGCCGCCCGGCAGGGCCGGCGGCGTGACCGGGAACATCTGGATGCCGGGGATGGCCGCCAGGCCCGCCTGCACCTCCGGCAGAATCTCGCCCACGGTCCGCTCGCGCTGATCCCAGGGCGCGACCACGAGGCCGGAGAACCCGCTGGAGGGAAAGGTGACCTGGAAGGTGAAGCGGGACTCGGGCACGTCGAGAAAGACGCGGTTGGCCGCGGCCGCGTAAACGCTGGTCTGGTCCAGGGTGGAGTCGGCCGAGGCGTCGAGAATGCCGAAGATGACGCCCTGGTCCTCCATGGGGGCCAGCTCCTTGGCGGACATGGTGAACATGGGCACGGCCAGGGCGCTGATGACGATCCAGATCAGATATACCGCCGGACGGGCCCGCAGGGTGCCGTCCAGGAGTCGACCGTAGAAGCGGCGCAGCTTGCCGAAGTCGCGCGCGATGCGGCCTGCCAGGCCGTGTTCCTCCAAGCCGGGCTTGAGCAGCTTGGCCGACATGACCGGCGAGAGTGTCAGGGCCACGATGCCCGAGATGGTCACGGCGCCGGCCAGGGTGAAGGCGAACTCGCGGAACAGCGAGCCCGTCAGGCCGCCCTGCAGGCCGATGGGCGCGTAGACCGCGGCCAGGGTCACGGTCATGGCGACGAGCGGTCCGACGAGCTCGCGCGCGCCGAGGATGGCCGCGTTCAGGGGCGATTCGCCCTGCGAGAGGTGCCGCTCCACGTTCTCGACCACGACGATGGCGTCGTCGACCACGAGCCCCACGGACAGGACCACGGCCAGCAGCGTCAGCAGGTTCACGGTGAAGCCGAAGACCTGCATGAGAAAGACCGCGCCGATGAGGGACAGGGGGATGGCGATGACCGGGATGGCCACGGCCCGGAAGGACCCTATGAAGAGGAAGATGATCACGACGACGATGAGCAGCGTGTCGCCCAGGGTCTTCAGCACCTCGTGGATGGCGCTGTCGATGTACTCCGTGGCGTCGTAGGCCACCCGCCCCTCCATGCCCGTGGGCAGGGTCTGCTGGATGGCCTCCATTTCCTCGCGCACAAGCTTGATGACGTCGATGGAGTTGGCGTTGGGCAGGGGCCAGACGCCAATGAACACGGCCGTCTTGCCCGTGAAGCGCACCTCCGCGCCGTAGTCCTCGGCGCCCAGGGCCACGTCGGCGATGTCGCCGAGGCGGATGACGGCACCGTTCTCGGCGCGGATGGCCAGGCGCTTGAACTCCTCGGGGGAGCGCAGATCCGTGTCGGCGGTGAGGTTGATCTGGACCAGCTCGCCCTTGGTCTGCCCCAGCGCCGAGAGATAGTTGTTCGCGGCCAGGGCCTGGTGCACGGCGGCGGGGCTGACGTTCAGGGCGGCCATGCGGTCGGGCTTGAGCCAGACGCGCATGGAGAAGGTCCGGGCGCCGAGGATGTCGGCGCGCTGAACGCCCGACAAGGCTGAAAGCCTCGGCTGCACAACGCGCATGAGGAAGTCCGTGATCTGGTTCTGTTCCAGGTCGGGCGAGGTGAAGCTCAGGTAGGCCGAGGCGAACTGGCTGTCGGCCGACTCGACGTTGATGATGGGCACCTCGGCCTCGGGCGGCAGATCGCCGCGCACCTGGTCGACCTTGGAGCTGATCTCGGACAGGGCCTTGATGGGGTCGTAGTTGAGCTTCAGGCGGACACTGATGGTCGAGAGATTCTGCGCGCTCTGGGACTGGATGTAGTCGATGCCGTCGGCGCCGGCGATGGCCCGCTCCAGGGGCGTGGTGATGAACCCGCGGACCAGATCGGCGCTGGCGCCGACATAGGTCGTGGTCACGGTGACCATGGCGTTGTCGCTGCGCGGGTACTGGCGCACCGAGAGGCTGAACACGGCCTGCAGCCCGGCGATGATGATCAGCAGATTGACGACCAGGGCCAGGATCGGGCGGCGGATGAAGATATCGGTGAATTTCATGGGGTGGGCCCGTGAAAGCGTTGATCGTTCTGGGTATGCGGCATCAGGAGTTTTCCGGGGTCGGCGCGAGCTTGAATTCCGGGGCCAGGGTGTTGTCCACGACCACGGACTGTCCGTTGCGGTACTTGAAGACGCCCGTGCTGACGACGGTCTGCCCCGGCTCGATGCCCTTGGTCACGGCCACGAAATCGCCGCGCCGCTCGCCGAGGGTCACGAACTGCTGACGCAGCTTCAGGCCGCCCGTGCCGTTGCCCTCGGCCGGTTCGATCAGGAAGACCGAGTCGCTGTAGGCGGCGTACAGCACCGCCGTGGCGGGCAAGAGCGTCACGTCCCGCCGTTCGGGCAGCGCCACCCCGACATTGACGAACATGCCCGGACGCAGCGCCTGGCCGGGGTTGTCCAGCAGCGCCTGCATGCGCACCGTGCGCGTTGCGCTGTCGGCCAGGGGCTCGATGGCCGTGAGGCGGCCTTCCAGGGTGCGGCCGGGCACCGCGTCGGAGGTCACGCGGACCGTGAAGCCCGGGCTGACCTGCACCACCTGCTGCTGGGGGAGCACGAACTCGACGTGCACGGTGTCGAGGTGCTGCAGGCTGGCGATGACGTCGCTGTCGCCCAGGTTCTGGCCGAGGTTGACCTGGCGGATGCCCAGGGTCCCGGCGAAGGGCGCGCGGATGGTCTTCTTGGCGATGACGGCCCGCAGGGCGTCCATCTCGGCCAGGATCTGCCGGTGCGTGGCCAGGGCGGTGTCGTACTCGGCCTTGGCCGTGGTGCGCTGGGCCAGGAGGGTCTCCATGCGCTTCAGGTTGACGCGGGCCAGGTTCTCGCTGGCTTCCAGGGCGCGCAGCTGCGCGGTTTCCTGGGACACGTCGAGCTGCACGAGCACGTCCCCGGCGGCCACGCGGTCGCCCGAGTCGAAGGCGATGCGCACGACCTTGCCCGGCGTCTCCGCCGTCAGGGTCACCCCCTGCACGGCCGTGACGGAACCGACGGCCGTCAGCACTGTCTCCCACGAGGCCGACGTTGCATTGGCCGCCGAGACCACGGCGGGAGGCATGACCATGGACTGGCCCTGGTCGATCATTTTCTTGATCTGCAGGGCCTTGATGCCGGCGAGTCCGCCGGCCACGACTGCGACAAGGCAAAGGGCGAGAATAATTTTCTTGATCATGACGGTCCAAAGCTCGGGTTTCTGCAATCCGCCCAGGGCGGCCAGTGCAAGCTCGTACATGCAAACCCGTTCCCTCGTAAAGAACCCAGGTCGGGTCGCAACAGAAAAAGTGCACGAAAAACACGACGTCCGGGCGCCGGACATACATGCCGCCCGGCAGCCGCTGTAAAATCCGCATTGACATTCCCCGGTGCGCCGGGAAACCTCCTGCCATGATCCCCTCTCCCGGCCGGGACCGAAGGAACACCCTTTTTCCGGAGGCAACCATGAGAATGCTCCTCGCCCTGATTGCCCTGCTGCTCGGCGGCTGCGTCACCCTGCCCGAAAACGTGCGCCCCGTGACGGACTTCCGCTTGGAACGCTACCTCGGCACCTGGTACGAAATCGCCCGCCTGGACCACTCCTTCGAACGGGGCCTGAGCCGCGTCTCCGCGGAGTACGACCTGCGCGAGGACGGCGGCGTGCGGGTCATCAACCGCGGGTATTCGGCCGAAGAAGGAAAATGGAAGCAAGCCGTCGGCAAGGCGTACTTCGTCCAGGATCCGGCCACCGGGTTCCTGAAGGTCTCGTTCTTCGGCCCGTTTTACGGCACCTACGCGATCTTCGAACTCGACCACGAGAATTACCGCTACGCAATCGTCAGCGGGCCGAATACCTCCTTCCTCTGGATTCTGGCCCGAGAGCCGTTCATGGACGAAGCCCTG
>JANJWV010000102.1 GCA_024709365.1 Desulfomicrobium sp.
GGCATCGAGAACGTCACGGGCTCCGCGTACGACGACACGCTCTTCGGCAACGGCGAAGACAACGAGCTTTCCGGCCTGGCCGGGGCGGACCTGCTCGTCGGCGGCGCGGGCGCCGACACACTCGTCGGTGGAGAGGGCGACGACACGGCGGACTACTCCACCAGCGGGGCGAGAGTGTTTGTGGACCTGACCCAGACCTCCGCCCAAATCGGCGGCGAGACAGGCAACCACGCCCGGGGCGACGTGCTCATCGGCATCGAGAACGTCATCGGCTCCGGCTTTGACGACAGCATCGCCGGCGACGCTGCGGCCAACCTCCTTTCGGGCCTTGCCGGCGACGACACGCTGCTTGGAAGGGAAGGCAACGACTCCCTTCACGGCGGGGCCGGGGCCGACCTGATCGACGGAGGCATTGGCCAGGATTTCGCCGAGTACCGCACCAGCGCGAGCTGGGTGAACGTGGACCTGAACATCCAGGACGGCATCACGGCCCAGAGCGGCGGCGGGACGGACAACGACGCCCTGGGCGACACGCTTGTCGGCATCGAGAACCTCATCGGCAGCAACGACGCATCCCACGGCGACGTGCTCACGGGCAACGCCCTGAACAACCACCTCATCGGCCTGGACGGCGACGACACGCTCATCGGCAACGCGGGCAACGACACGTTCGTCGGCGGGGCCGGGGCCGACGTGCTTTCCGGCGGCACGGGCACCCGCGACCTGGCGGACTACAGCGCCAGCACCGCCTGGGTGAACGTGGATCTGAACATCCAAAACGGGACCACGGCCCAGACCGGCGGCGGCGCGGGCAACCACGCCGAGGGCGACATCCTGACGGGCATCGAGGACGTCAACGGCTCCGCCTTCGCCGACTCCATCCTCGGCAACGCCGCCGCCAACGTCCTGTACGGCTACGCCGGCGACGACACCATCTTCGGCGGCGGGTTCAACGATACCATCCATGGCGGCGACGGCAACGATTTGATCGACGGCGGCACTCACGAAGACTCGCTCTTCGGCAGCGCGGGCAACGACACCATCAACGGCGGCCTGGGCATCGACTCCATCTGGGGCGGCGCCGGCGACGACTCCCTTTACGGCGGCACGGGCGACACCCAGGACCTTCTGATCGGCGGCACTGGCAACGACACCCTGGACGGCGGCAGCGCCACCCGCTGGGACACGCTCATCGGCGGCATGGGCGCGGACCGCATCATCGGCAACGGGGTCAACTCCTCGGCCAGCTACGAGCTGACCGGATATGGGGACTTTGATGTCAGCTGGCAGGGAGTTTATCTCGACCTGAACATCCAGGACGGCGTCACGGCCCAGACCGGCAAGCCCGGTGGCGATGACGCCACGGGCGACATCCTGACCGGCATCGTCAACGCCGTGGGCTCGAACGGGAGCGACACGCTCATCGGCAACCACCAGTCCAATGAAATGTACGGTGTCGACGGCAACGACCTCATGATCGGCGGAGCCGGCAACGACTCCCTGTGGGGCGTGAACGAGAACGACACGCTGGAGGGCGGCGAAGGTGCGGACTTCATCTGGGGCGGCCTGGACTACGACATCGCCTCCTACGCGAATGCCGCCTCGGGGGTGAACGTCAGCCTGGAGCTCCAGCTTGGTCCCGTGCAGAGCGGCGCGGGCGAGGAGAACGGCGACGAGCTCTGGTACATGGACGGCCTGTGGGGCTCGGAGCACAACGACACGCTGACCGGCCGCAACTCGGACGACCCGGAGTACATGAGCGTCCACAACCTCATCGAGGGCCGCGGGGGCGACGACATCCTGGCCGGCCTGTCCGGCAACGACACCCTGGACGGCGGCACGGGTTCGGACACCGCCAACTACACTCTCAGCAGCGCGGCCGTAAACGTGGACCTGACCCTGGCCACGGCCCAGACCGGCGGCGAGGCGGGCAACCACGCCGCAGGCGACGTGCTCGTCAGCATCGAAAACGTCACGGGCTCGGCCTTCAATGACACGCTCGTCGGCAACGACGAGAACAACGTGCTCTCCGGTTTGGCCGGCAACGACAGCCTGATCGGCGGCGGGGGGGATGACACACTCATCGGCGGCGCGGGCAACGACACGCTCCAAGGCGGCGACGGCGACGACCTGATTCACGCCGGCGCGGGCGACGTGGTGGACGGTGGCTCGGGCCATGACGTGCTGGTATCGGAAGACGAGTACCTCGATGTCAGCTCTTCCACGGCCATCTCCGGCGTGGAACGCATCGACCTGACGGGTGTCGGCAAGGAGCTGACCGTGGGCGGCGACGCCATCCTGTTGAACGGCGTGGCCGATCCGGCGGGCAGCGGGCTCATGGCCCTGGTGGTGAACGGGGACGCGGGCGACTCGGTGGTCAGGCTGGCCGACGGCGGCTGGGCCTGGACCCTGGTGGCCGGGGACGCGACTGTCGGCGGGGACGGGCTGACCTACACCCTGTATGAGGCCTCGAAGGCCGGTCAGACCGTGCGGCTCTACATACAGACCGACCTGAACGAGATCGAGCTGGCAGACGGCGTATACCAAATCCTGGGAACAGAGGGTCATGACGACCTGACCACTGTCTGGGACTTCACCGACTCCCGGCACCCATTCAACATCCAGGGCCTCGGCGGCGACGACACCCTGCTCGGCGGGCCGGGCGACGACACCCTGGCCGGGGGCGCGGGCAACGACCTTATGGACGGGGCCGCCGGCAACGACATGGTCGGCTACAGCTCCAGCCCCACATGGGTCAACGTGGACCTGAACCTCCAGGACGGCGTGACCGCGCAGTCCGGCGGCGGCGCGGACAACCACGCCGCGGGCGACACGCTCATCGGCTTCGCGGGCGTCATCGGCAGCAACGACACCACCCATGGCGACGTGCTGACGGGCGACGGCCAGGCCAATCTGCTCGTCGGCCTGGACGGCGACGACTCCCTGGTGGGCGGCGCGGGCAACGACACGCTGCTCGGCGGCCTGGGCTACGACACTCTGGAAGGCGGCGACGGAGACGACTGGTTCGTGGACGGCGTCGGCTCCTACGAAAACACCTACACCGGCGATTCCCTGGTGGGCGGGGACGGCATCGACACAGTGGACTACAGCAACAGCCTCGACGTGTGCATGGTCGACCTGACCAACCCCTGGTATTCCTTCCCCAACAGTCCCTACTCCGATGCGTACTGCGACACGCTGGTCGGCATCGAGAACATCATCGGCTCCCAGTTCTTCGATTCCCTGCTGGGCGACGACGGGGCCAACATGATCAGCGGCGGCGGGGGCTGGGACTACATCCTGGGCCGTGGCGGCGACGACACCCTGCTCGGCGGGGCCGACAACGACACCATTTACGGCGGTGCGGGAAACGATTCCATCGACGGTGGTGCGGGCAACGACGTCATCGACGGTGGCGACGGCGACGATCTGCTGGTCGGCGGCGTGACGGACACCATCGACGGCGGTGCGGGGTTCGACACCTTCCGCCTGGAGGACAACATCGGGATCGGGAGCACGCTGGACCTGAGCGCCATGAACGTCGCGGGCCGGATCACGGGCATCGAGCGCATCGACACCACGGGCGGCGCCGACACTCTCTGGGTGCCCGGCGATGCGGACGACACTGTGACGGCGACGGATGCGGGCTGGACGCTTGTCGGCAGCGAGGCAGGCGCAGACGGCCAGCAGTACAACCATTACGCAGGCTATGCGGGTTCGATCCTGGTCAATCTGATGATTGATGCGGACATCGCCGTGCAGGACATTGTCCATCCATAATACTGTTTCGAATCCCAAGCATCAGCCGGAGCTATTCCGGACATGGTGAAAGCAAGGCGTGTCTGGCCTGAATGGCCAGGCACGCCTTTTCGTGTCCTTTTGTCGGGTTGAGCGGTCATTGGGTAGACCAGTGTGCTCTTCTTGCATACCGATGCCGATTTGTTTGGGGTTGGTACTAGTAATAATGAGTATATAGGAATTTCAAATATACATTGCGCTATGAATTCAGACTCTTGGCTATGCACCGTAAGAGACTGTCAGAGAAGAGAAGTGCTTTGTTGATCAATGAGGCGTCCGACCCATTTCGGTGCATAAAGGAGGAAAGGAGATGAAGTTCGGAAAATTTGGCAGGTATGTTTTGATGTGGATGTCTTTTTCGCTTTTCGTTCTGTTTGCGCCGAGCCTGTCCTTTGGCCAGGCGGTCGAGATCGTTGAACGTGGTCCGGGCATCAAGCCGCTGGGGGCTGCGGGCGTGGAGTCGCTTCTGAACGATGTGTCGCGCGGCGGGGCATCGCTGAATTCCGAGATTCAGACCGCCATGGACAGCAACCCCGAATTTCTGAGCGACAAGCACGCCTATGTCGTGTCCCACGAGGCGTACCTGCAGAGCTACGGAGCTCTTCTGCCGCAGCTCGATTTCACAGCGCGGGGAGGATACGGGGTGCGCCGCAACGACACGACCGTGGCCATGTATTCCGACGGCCAGGGCGAAGGGTTGAGCAACGAGCAGCGCCTTGTCCTGTCCCAGTTGCTCTTCGACGGCGGGCTGACGTCCTCCAGGGTGGCGGCCGACAAGTTGCACTCCAACTCCAAGAAGGAGGAACTCTACAACACCGCCGAGGATGTGGGCCTGAGCGCCACGCAGTACTTCATGGACGTCATCCGCACCCGGGCCCTGGTGGACCTGTGCCGAAGCAATATCACGGAGCACGAGAAGCTGCTTGATTTGACGCGCATCCGGCTGAACGGCGGCGGCGGGACGCAGGCCGACGTGACGCAGGCCGAGGCTGCCCTTGAGGAGGCCCGCTCCCGTCTCATCCAGGCGAATCAGGCTCTGGAGGACGCCGAGGCCGGCTATGCCCGGTTCTTCGGTTCCAAGCCCGGGGCTCTGACCATGCCCAATCCCCCTCTGCAAACCATTCCACAGAGCGAGGCCATAGCGCTTCAAATGGCCCGTGACGAGAACCGTGCCCTGAAGGCGGCCCGCCTGGCCGTGCAGCAGAAGGAGCAGGAGATCGAGTCGGCCAATGGTCTGTTCATGCCCAAACTGCATGCCAAGGCTTCGGCAGGCCGCTCGGACAACACAGGCGGATATGAGTCCACCTACCACGACGCTTCGGCCATGCTCGAGCTGAGCTTCAACCTCTACAACGGAAAATCCGACGAGGCGGCAGTGCGCAAGGCCAAGAGCGACAAACTTCGGGTCGAACAGGATGCACTGAAGGTCGAGCGCGAGGTCGAAGAGGACGTACGCACGGCGTACAGCTTCTACAAGGCGACGGGCAAGTTGATCCCGGTTTTGCGCAACCTGACGAACGAGAATGCGCAGGTGGTGACGAGCTACACGGATCAGTTCCGCATGGGACAGCGGTCCCTGGTGGATCTGGTATCGGCGCAAAAGAGCCTGTTCAGTTCTCAGCAGGTGTACCTGAACGGCATGACGGCGCACACGTTCTCGCACTACCGTATGTGCATGCCCGTGTCCCAGCTGATGAACACCTTGGGCGTGGACTTGAAGATCACGGACCTGGGCGAAGAAAAGAGCAAATAACCGGCCGTTGCGGTTGGACAGCCGGGTGGAAAGATTCTTTCCGCCCTTGGTTTTATCCGTCTTTCCACGGCCGGTCAGCCTCCGTGATCGGCCGCGGAAAGACGGAATCATCATGAATCATCATGAAATGGCCTGTTTCATCCACAGATCCGGAGAGTCCTTACATGGTCCCTCACGGATACGTTTGGCGGGTGCCTCTTCGATGAGCCGGTTGACAGTTCCGGAGACCCGTTCTCCGGGATTTTCCGTTGCGGCAGGCGGTTGCGGGGCGAAATGCTGTTGAGGCGATGTTCAGCGCAGGAGAAAATGCAGTTCCTCGGGCGACAACAGCTTTGCGTACGTGTCGCTGGCGTATTGCCGGGACCGAACGGGTGTGTCCTGCTGCGTCCCTTTGGTCAGGAGCTGCCTGACGGCCAGAAGGAAACGTTCATGCCGGATGCGTTCCTCTTCGGAAAAATGGTCGATGGATGCATCGGATGCGGGTTTGGTGACGGTCATGAATGTTCGCAAACGGGCTGGTGAGGCGCGGTAGCCGGGCCCGGGCCGGACTGTCTAATTCGGAACCGCACGCTGACTGCCCAAACCGTATGTAAATCGGCGTATGCAGGGAACTGGTATGAATAAGAATTTTTGTGCACCGGCAGTGGAGGGCAGTCAGTATGACATGGAGTCTCCGTGCGATTCGGTCGTAGCCGAGCGCTGAGTTGAAGCCTTTAACCCCGCGTCGCAAGCCGTTCGTCAAGAGCATGAAACAGTCCGACGACGTCACCGATGCGTTTGAGGATGTCACCGCGTTGCGGGAACGCCTCGGGCAAAACCCTGGAGACGGTCCGGCATGGCAGCGTCTGGGCTTCGCCATGTCGCGATCAGGCCGTCATGCCGATGCTGTGCGCATATTCGAGCACTCCCTGACGCTCGGGGTTTCCGCGCGCATTCAGGCCATTCCACATGCCTTGTCTCTGAGCGCATTGGCCCGTCACGAGGAGGCCATTGCCATTCTGCGTCCGTTGCAGGCCAGAAAGCGCAAGGACTTCGAGTTGGCCAACCTCCTTGGCGTGGTGCTCAAGCGCGCTGGCCGGTTCAGGCAGGCGCTCAGCATGTTCGAGCTGGCGCGCGGGCTGCGCCCCGGCAACATCTCGGCCTGGGTGAACAGTGGCAACACTTGGGAAATCTTGGGGAATTTCAAGGAAGCGGCCGCAGCCTTCGGGCAGGCCGTGCGCCTGAAGCCGGCCGACGCGGAATTGTGGCGCCTGCACGGGGTGGCGCTCTTCAACCAGGGCCTGCACGACGAGGCGCGCCGGAGCCTGGACAAGGCGGCGTCGCTCGCTCCCGGGGATTCGAAGACATTCGCCTCCCGGGTGCATGTGCTCCTGGAGTTGGGCAGGAAGGACGAGGTCGTGGCGGCCATCGAGCGGTTCCGTTCCGTGCGCCCCGACGACCGCGAGGCCACCGTGATGCTTGCGCGCATGCGCTTCAGGGCCAACCGGGTCCATGAGGCCAGGGAGCTCCTCGGCGAGGTGCTGCGGGTCGAGCCGGGTCATCTCTCGGCCAACCTGTTGCTCGGGCTCACCTGCGGCGACGGTGTTTCCGAGGACAATCGCCGCATCGCCAACGAGGCGTTCCGGCGTGCTCTGGAGGCCAACCCGGATTCGTGGAAGGCTGCCGAGAGGCTCGTGGACAGCCTGTCGCGCAGCCGTCACGACAGCGAGGCCGAACATCTGGAGGCCGCGTACGCCGTGGCGTGCGAGCTGCAGAAAAAGCATCCGGACAAACGGTTCCAGACAGCCCGCACCCTGCGGACGATTTTCTCCCGCATGATGGACCAGGAGCGCATGGCGGCCACGGGCCGGCTTGGCGAGATTCTGCCGCAATGGCAGGCCGGGGGCAATTTCTCGGCGGTGCATTACGAGCTGGGACAGGTCGAAAGCATCGAGGACAGGGTGGAGCTGGTGGAATGGCATCGGCAGTGGGGGCGCAAAGTCCTGTCCAGGGTCCGGCCGGTCACACCCGCGGCCATGCCTCCTCTGGCGGGGGGGCGCAAGCTGCGTGTCGGTTTCATGTCCAGCGACCTGCGCGACCACCCGGTGGGGTATTTCGCCTATCCACTGCTGTCTCGGTACGATCGGGAGAGGGTCGAAGTCTATTGCTACTCATTCTCTGAGGGCCGACGTTCGGCTGCCCAGGCCCAGATGGAGAAGGCCGTCACCGCGTACCGCTGGTGGCCGGGCCAAACCAGCGCCCAGGTCGCCGAGGGCATCGCCGCGGACGGCCTGGACATCCTCTTCGAGTTGGGCGGCAGCACGGCCATGAACAAGCTCGACGTCATGGCCTACCGCCCGGCCCGCATCGGCGCGAGCTGGCTGGCCTATCCGCATTCGGCCGGGCTCGAAAGCATCGACTACATTCTGGTGGACCCCTTCATCCGCCCCCCGGACCCGCGCCTGCTCATCGAACGGCCCTTCGAGATGCCCGAGACCTGGGTGACCGTGGGCAGCAACAATTTCCGCGAGGTGCCCATCGCCGAGGGTCTGCCCGAGGAAAGGCGCGGCCGTCTGACCTTCGGCACGGCCAACAACCCCTACAAGTTCACCGCTTCCTGTCTCGACTGTTGGGCCGCCGTGCTCAGGCGGGTGCCGGGCTCGACCGTCCTCTTCCTGCGGCCCGAGGCCGCGGCGCCGAGCTTCCGGGCCAACGCCCGCGCGGCCTTCGCCTCCCGCGACGTGGACCCGGC
>JANJWV010000113.1 GCA_024709365.1 Desulfomicrobium sp.
CATCTTCGTTATCCATCATTCGCAACGTGGGACAGTGGGGAGTCTTCTCCCTGATGTCGGTCCTCGGCATAATCCACGTGCGCAAGCTTTTGCCCAAGGTGCTCTACAACATCCATTTCATCGGCTTCAAATCCCTGAACATCATCATCCTTGTGGCCTTCTTCACGGGCATGGTCCTGGGCCTGCAGGGCTACTACACCCTCATCAAGTTCAGCGCCGAAGGCATGCTCGGCGTAGCCGTGGCCCTGTCCCTGGTGCGCGAACTGGGGCCGGTGCTGACGGCCATCATGCTCATCGGCCGGGCCGGGTCGAGCATCAGCGCCGAGATCGGCATCATGCGCATCTCCGAGCAGATCGACGCCCTGTCCACCATGGACGTGGACCCCGTGCGCTACCTCGTCACGCCCAAGGTCATCGCCTCCCTGATCTGCTTCCCTCTGCTGACGGCCATCTTCGACTGCGTAGGCATCATGGGCGGCTACTTCTCGTCCCTGCTCCTGAGCACCCGCTCGGGCATCTACTTCAGCAAGATCCAGTCGAGCCTGCTCCTGGAGGACGTCACGGGGGGCTTCATCAAGTCCTTCGTCTTCGCCTTCATCGTCATCACCATCTGCTGCTACTGCGGCTACTACACCCACCAGAACCAGTCGAGCGCCGGCGCCGAAGGCGTCAGCAACTCCACGACATCGGCCGTGGTCCAGTCCTGCGTGTACGTCCTCATCGCCGACTACGTCATAACCTCCTTCCTGATGTGAGCCCATGAGCGACACACCACTCATCCAACTGCGCAACATCACGAAGGCCTTCAGCGGCAGGACCATCCTGAAGAACGCCTCCCTGGACATCCGCCGCAACGAGATCACGGCCATCATCGGCAAGAGCGGCGGGGGCAAGAGCGTCCTGGTCAAGCACATCATCGGACTCATCGAGCCCGACAGCGGCGACATTGTCTTCGACGGACAGGCCTACTCGACCATGAACCGCCGCCAGTTCTCGGCCGTGAAGAAGCGCTGCAGCTACATGTTCCAGAACAACGCCCTCTTCGACTCCATGACGGTCTTCGAGAACATCGCCCTGCCCCTGCGGGAAAAGTTCGTCCTCAAGCGCCGCCAGATCGAGGAGAAGGTCGCCAGGCGCATCGAACAGCTGGAACTGCAGGAAGTGGCCCAGATGTACCCCAAGCAGATCTCGGGCGGCATGCAGAAGCGCGTGGCCCTGGCCCGGGCCCTGGTCACGGAACCGGAGATCATCTTCTTCGATGAGCCCACCACGGGCCTGGACCCCATCCGCAAGAAGACCGTCTTCTCCATGATCCACCATTACTACGAGAAGCTGAACTTCACCGCGGTCATCATCACCCACGACATCCCGGACATTTTCTACATCGCCCAGTCCGTGAACATCCTCGATGACGGGCACATCGTCTTTTCGGGCTCCCCCATCGCCCTGGAACAGTCGGCCGACCCGGAGCTCTATCCCTACACCCACGGCCACGAACTGCTCATCGACGAGCTGACGGGGCTGCACAACAGGCTGGCCCTGACCCGCAAGATCGATGATTTCAGCGCCGGATCGGGCCGGGACGAGCATCTGGCCGTGGCCACCATCCGTCTGGTGGGCATGCGGACCATCATGGACTACAAGGGGAACCTCCTGGCACACGCCATCATCAAGCAGCTGGCCAAGTACGTGCAGGGCTTCCTGCCGGCGGGAGCCTGCGCCGGGATGTTCTCCAAGGAAATCCTCGTCCTGGCCGCCAAGACCAGGGACACATCCGTCCTTGAGACCTTCCAGAAGCGTCTCGCGGACTATTTCGGGGCCCTGAGCGTCGAAACCTTCTGCCACCGGCACAGACTGCAGGTCGAAATCGGCGGGACCCTGGCCACCAGGGGCGTCAACGCCTGCACGGCTGTTCAGGAAGCACTTGCAACCTCCAAGAAGTACGTATGAAAATCTCAAGCTCATCCATGCACATCTCTATCGGCCTGTTCATTCTGATCGGGCTCGGCTGTACGGCCTACCTGGCCATGACCCTGGCCAACACGACATTCTTCTCCGGCGACTCGTACATGATCTCGGCCAAATTCACGGCCGTGAACGGCTTGCGGCCGGGGAGCAACGTCGAGATATCCGGCGTGGCCGTGGGCAAGGTCGCCGACATCACCCTGGACCAGACCCTGTACCAGGCCGTGGTGACCATGCAGGTCCAGAACGCCGTGGGCATCCCCGTGGACTCCGTGGCGGCCATCAAGACCAGCGGACTCATCGGCGACAAGTACGTCAGCATCACGCCCGGCGCCGATGACGCCATGCTTGAGACCGGAGGCGTGATCCAGGACACCCAGGCGGCCCTCGACATTGAGGAAATGATCTCCAAATACGTATTCGGAAGCGTCGAAAAATGAAAAAACTGTTTCTTCTCCTGTTCCTGCTGCCCTCCGCGGCCCTGGCCCTGGACACGCCGACAAGCTACATCCGCTCCAACGTCGACGCCGTGGTCGCCATCCTGGCCTCACCGGAGTACAAAGACGAGGCGACCCGTGACGCGCAGATGCAGAAAATCGAAGGCATCGTCGACGGGTTCTTCGACTCCGAGGAACTATCCAAACGCTCCCTCGGACAATACTGGCGGACCTTCACCCCCCAGCAACGCGACGAGTTCCAGGTCCTGTTCCTGGAACTCATCAAGAGCGTCTATCTCAAGAAATCCGTGGCCTACAACGGCGAGGTCGTGGCCTTCAACCAGGAGATCATAAAGTCCGACACCCAGGCCGAGGTGCACACCACCATCACCTCGCCGCAGCTGAACATTCCCGTCATCTACTACATGCTGCGCAAGGACGCCTCCTGGAAGGTCTACGACGTGTCCGTGGAAAACGTCAGCCTGGTCAAGAACTACCGTTCGCAGTTCCAGAGCATCCTGCAGAAGAATTCGCCCGATCAACTCATCGCCATCCTGAAGGAAAAAACCAATGAGTAAGCGCATCCTCATCCTCGTGTGCGTCGCCCTGGCCGTGTTCATGCTGCAGGGCTGCGCCGGAAAGAAGACCTCCCCCTCCTTGGCTGCCGACACTGCGGCGCCGGCCGCCCAGAACGGCGACGAATACGAGGACAACGGGAACGGCGAACCCTACCCAGACTCCATCGAGGGCTTCAACCGGGGCGTGTTCTCCTTCAACGACGGGTTCATCACCTATGTCTTCTCGCCCTTCGATACGTTCTACTCCGGCTTTTTCCCCCAGGACATCCGCAACGGCTTCGGCAACTTCTACCGCAACCTGGCCTACCCCGTCAGACTGGTGAACGCCCTGCTGCAGTTCAAGTTCGACAAGATGGCCAAGGAGACGGCCTCCTTCGCCCTGAACACGGTCTTCGGCGTGGGCGGTCTGTTCAACGTGACCCGCAACATGCCGGCCCTGCAGTCCTCGCCCGAGGACTTCTCCCAGACCCTGGCGTTCTACGGACTCGGCGAAGGCACGTACGTCGTCCTGCCTCTCATGGGGCCGTCCTCGGTACGCGACGTATTCGGCATCGTGGCGGACTCTTTCCTGAACCCTCTGTCCCTGGTCACGCCGGACAGCGCCAGATACGCCCTCATCGGTCACGACAAGACCAATGCGGCGTCGGCGGCCTTGCCGACCTACAAGGAAATCAAGAAGGAGTCCTTCGACCACTACACGAGCATGAAGGACGTCTTCTTCCAGTACAGGCGGGGCCTCGAAAAGGAATAGCGACGGGAACGTGACGCCACGCGGCCACGCTTGACTTTTTCCCAAACGGACTATCTTTTGATGGCTGACCTCGAACTGGATCACCCCAACGATACGGAGAAAGACATGTCCGACAAGAAGAAGCTCGTGGAGATCGAAGAAACCCGCCTGGCATACATGGCCGGCGTACTGCTCAAGGAAATCGCCGAGGGACTCTCCCGCCGCGAGATCGAATTCGTCACTGAAGACGGAACCGTGACGGTGGCCGTGCCCAAGGACGTGGAGATCGAATACAGCGTGGAACGCAAGGAAAAGGACGGCGAAGCCAAGACCAAGCTGGAGATCGAAATCAGCTGGAAATCCTGCTGAGGCTGCCGGCCCGAAACCCGAAGCCCAGCTGAGGCTCACTGCACAAAAACCCTCGTCGCTCCTGCGGCGGGGGTTTTTGCGTTATCGTTCTAGCTCGAATCAGCCTTGAAAAGCGCCTGAATCACAACATTCCGAAAATACTAGAGAACTGCGCAACCCGTCCTCTGACTGGTTGCCCTTGCCATCGCAATCGAAACAACGTTTCGCGACGACAAACGACAACACGCTTTTGTTTTTATCTGCGGGGCGGGCTAATCCAAGGCCCAAAGTTCAAGAAACAGTCCCCTCCAAGCCGCAGCACCGCGGTACGTGTTTGAAAAAGCCGACCAGATAAAAATTCTTTTCGTCAAAGCGCATCATACACGCGCAGTTACTTCATGCCATCTTTTCTTCACCATTTGAAATGCCACTAAGGCATGGTCAGCCTCTGCTCTTTGCATAACAGCGCTCCGTAATGACCCACAATATACTTCACATATATACTTTAAATGATGTGCAATATTTCTTCGCATAAATACTAAT
>JANJWV010000129.1 GCA_024709365.1 Desulfomicrobium sp.
CCGGGGGGGGGGGGGGGGCCCCCCCCCCGCCTCTCTTCTCTCCCCATCCTACGCCCCGAGATACGCCGCCAGCACGCGTTCGTCTTCGAGCAACCCCTTGGCGTCGCCGGAGGCGGCGATCTGTCCGGATTCGAGGACGTAGCCGCGGTGCGAGTGTGCCAGGGCGAGGCGCGCGTTCTGTTCGACGAGGAGGATGGTCATGCCCTGGCCGCTCAGGCGGTCGAGGATGGCGAAGATTTCTTCGACGACGAGGGGCGCGAGGCCCAGGGAGGGTTCGTCGAGGAGCAGCAGGCGCGGCGAGCTCATGAGGGCGCGGGCGATGGCGAGCATCTGCTGTTCGCCGCCCGAGAGGGTCCCGGCGAGCTGGGTGCGGCGTTCGAGGAGGCGCGGGAACATGGCGTAGGCCTGTTCGAGGTCGCGGGCGATGCCGGCCTTGTCGGTGCGGATGTAGGCGCCGAGCAGGAGGTTGTCCTCGATGGTCTGGGAGGCCAGGACCTGGCGTCCTTCGGGACAGTGGGCGAGGCCGGCGCGGACGATGACGTCGGGGCGGGCCTTGGAGATGTCGGCGTCGTTGAAGCGCAGGGAGCCGGCGGCGATGCGGGCCAGGCCGGAGACGGCGCGCAGGATGGTGCTCTTGCCGGCGCCGTTGGCGCCGATGAGGGTGACCATCTCGCCGCGGTCGACGTGCAGGCTGACGTCGCGCACGGCCTGGACGGGCCCGTAGCTGACGCTGACGTGGTCAAGTTCGAGGAGCGGCATGGCTGTCTCCGAGGTAGGCGTCGATGACGGATTTGTCGCAGCGGACCTCTTCGGGTCGGCCCTGGCAGATGAGGCGGCCGAAGTTGAGGACGGCCAGGCGGTCGCACAGGCCCATGACCAGGGGCACGTGGTGCTCGATGATGAGCACGGTCAGGTCGAAGCGGCTGCGCAGGTCGCGGATGAAGTCGCTCAGTTCGGCCTTTTCGGCGAGGTTGAGTCCGGCGGCCGGTTCGTCGAGGAGCAGAAGTTTTGGCCGCAGGGCCAGGGCGCGGGCGATCTCGAGTCGGCGGCGTTCGCCGTACGGCAGGGACGATGCGGCGGCGCGGGCCTTGGCGCCCAGGCCGACGAGGTTCAGGAGGTCCATGGCCGTGGCCATGATCTGCGCCTCCTGGGCGCGGCTGGCGGGCAGGCCGAGAAGGTCCGAGAAAAAGCCGGTGCGCGAGAAGGCCTGCATGGGGGCTCGGACGTTGTCGAGGACGCTCATGCCGGCGAAGAGTCGGATGTTCTGGAAGGTCCGGGCCATGCCCATGCCGGCGACCTTGTGCGGGGCGAGTCCCAGGATGTCGCGGCCGAGGAAGCCGATACGGCCGGCGGACACGGGGGTGATGCCGGAGACGAGGTTGAAGAGCGTGGTCTTGCCTGCTCCGTTGGGGCCGATGAGCCCGAAGATCTCGCCGGCCTGGACGGAAAAGCTGACGTCGCCGACGGCCATGAGGCCGCCGAAGGAGCGGGACACGCCGTCGAGCTGGAGGATTGTCTCGCTCATGCGGCCTCCCTCCTGCGCAGGGAGGCCAGCAGCCCGGCGATGCCCTGGGGCAGGTAGATGCAGGCCACGACGAGGACGATGCCGTTCATGATCAGGCGTGCGTCCTTGAGGGGCCGCAGGACCTCGGGCAAGGCGACCAGGAGGGCCGCGCCCAGGAGCGGGCCCCAGACGGAGCGGGCGCCGCCGATGAGCACGTAGGCCAGGCAGGCCACGGAGGCGTCGAAGCTGCTCTGGCGGGCGTTCCAGGTGTTGAGGAACGGCGCGCTCATGGCTCCGACGACGCCGGCCAGGCCGCAGCCGATGACGAAGGCCCGGACCTTCTCGAAGGTGGTCGGGATGCCCATGGCCTGGGCGGCCAGCTCGTCCTCGCGGATGGCCATGAAGGAGCGGCCGGCCACGGTGCGGGTCAGTCGGGCGGAAAAAATGAGCATGACGGCCAGGAGCGGCCCGAAGAACCACAGGTAGCCGAGGCGGCTCTCGAAGGGCTGCGGGATGCCGAAGAGGCCCACGGCGCCGCCGGTCACGTCGAGGACGAGGACGACGACATTCAATACCTGGACGAAGGCGATGGTGGCCAGGGCGAGGTAGATGCCGCGCAGGCGCAGGGCCGGGATGCCGACGGCGAGACCCAGCAGCGCGCTGGCCGCCAGGGCGATGAGCCATTCGACGGGATAGAGGGCCGGGCCCAGGGCTTCGCGCCAGGCGGCGAAGGCGGGGCTGGTGCCCATGATGGCGGCGATGTAGCCGCCCAGGGAGTAGAAGCCGATGCTGGCCAGGGACAGCTGGCCGGCCATGAGCGGGTACCACAGGCTCATGCCCAGCAGGGCCTGCTGGACGATGGCCACGATGAGGAATCCGTAGTTTTCGAGGAACATGCCTAGACCTTCTGGATGGTTTGCCGTCCCAGAAGCCCCTGGGGGCGGGCCAGGAGGATGACGAAGAGCATGACGAAGGCCACGGCCTCCTTCATGGACGAGTAGTCGGGCGGGAGGAAGGCCTCGCCCAGACCGATGACGAGTCCGCCGAGGACGGCGCCGGGGATGCTGCCGAGTCCGCCGAGGACGATGACGGCCAGGCCCTTCAGACCGTAGCTGACGCCGAAATAGGGCCCGGCCAGGCCGAAGCTGGCGCCGATGAGGGTGCCGGACAGGCCGCCGAGGGCGCCGGAGATGAAGAATGTGGACAGGATGTAGCGGTCGACGTTGATGCCCAGGAGGCTCGCGGTCTCGGGGTTCTCGGCCGTGGCCTGCAGGGCCTTGCCCATGCGCGTGCGGTTCATGAACCAGGCCAGGGCCAGGAGCATGGCCAGGCTGACGACGAGGATGATGATCTGCACGGTGCGCACGGCCAGGACCTTGCCGTCCATCTTGAAGACCATGGCCATGGGCAGGGAGCCGAAGATGCCCGAGGGGAATGCGTAGATCTCGGCGCCGACCAGGAACTGCAGGCAGTTGACGAGGATGAGGGCCACGCCGAGGCTGCTGACCAGGGCCAGGAGCGGGTCCGCGCCCTTGGCGCGCAGGGGCCGGAAGGCCAGGCGCTCGACGAGGACGCCGATGCCTCCGGCCAGCAGGGAGCCGCCGAGCAAAGCCAGGGGAAACGGCAGGCGGAACGGCAGGCTCATGCCGGCCAGGAGTCCGTTCAGGCCGAAATCGCCGACGGCCAGGGCGTAGGTGCAGTAGGCCCCGATGGTGAAGACGGCGCCGTGGGCGAAGTTGATGATGCCCAGGATCGAGAACACCAGCGTGTAGCCGAGGGCGAAGATGGCGTAGACCGAGCCGATGGACAGGCCGTTGATGAAGCTTTGCAGCAGAAAGACGATGTTCATGATGGAGCCGGAAGCCGGGGAAGCTGGGCCTCCCCGGCCTGGGAAGCGTTATTCGGGCAGCAGTTCCATGGTCCCGGTCTTGCCGTCGTCGGCGACCTTGATCTGCGAGACGTAGAAGGTCTTCTGGGTGATCTCGCCGTCGGCGTCGAGGACGATCTCGCCCAGGGGCGTGTCGTAGGAGCTGGAGACGATGGCGGCGTTGAGGGCCGTGCGCAGCTCGGCTGTGTCCATCTCGGCGATTTTCTTGCCGGAGCTCTTCTCGACTTCGTTCAGGGCGTCCACGACGACCTTCACGCTGGTGTAGGCCTGGGCCGAGAACTGGGCCGGGTCCTTCTTGAACATGTCCTTGAAGGCGGCGGAAAAGGCCTTGTTCTCGGCGTTGTCGGCCTTGGGGCTGTAGGCCTGGGCGACGATGACGCCGGTGCACTCCTGTCCGCAGACGGGGTACATGTTCGGGGAGTTGAAGCCGTTGCCGCCGACGATGAGGCCCTCGTAGCCGAGCTGGCGCAGCTGCTTGACCATGTTGCCGCCGTCGGCGGCCAGGCAGCTCATGACGACCATGTCCACGCCGGCGCCGAGGATGGCGGTGACCTGGGTGGTGAAGTCCGTGTCCTTGACGCTGGTCTTCTGGATGGTGGCGATGTTCAGGCCCATGCCCTTGATGGCCTCCTGGAAGATGCCGGTCTCGGAGACGTTGAAGGCGTCGTCCTGGGCGTAGACCACGGCCACGTTCTTCACGTTCGGGTTGAGCTTCAGTGCGCGCTTGAGGGCGTTGGGCGCGACGAGGGTCATGGGCGCGGAGATGCGGGAGACGTACTCGCCGATCTGGGCGATGCCCTTGGCCGTGTTGGACGGGCCGACGACGGGGACCTTGGCCTGGTTGGCGATGGGGTTGGCGGCGAAGGCCTGCTGGGACAGGGTCGGCCCGATGATGGCCACGACCTTGTCACGGGAAATGAGGTTCTGGAAGGCGTTGATGGCGCCGGCCTCGTCGCCGCCGGTGTCCTGGAAGGCCAGCCTGATGGGCGTGCCGCCGACGCCGCCCTTCTCGTTCAGGAGCTTCTCGGCGACCTTGGCGCCGTTGACCTGCTCCTCGCCGAACAGGGCGACGTTGGTGGTCTGGCCCACGGCGATGCCGACGGGGATGGGGCTGCCGACGGGCTCGGCCAGGGCCGTATTGGCGAGGAACAGTCCCGCCAGAAGGATGATGAATGGACGCATGGATTCCTCCGTGAAGGTGAGGTTGGCCCGAGGTGATCTCCGGCCATCGATAACCGATTGGTTCGCCTACCAAAGATGAAATACGTACGCAACAGGCAAATACGGGCCTGCATGCTCAGATTCATGATCTGGAGTACGGGGAGAAAGCGAGCTCCGGCCGGACCCTGCACTGCGGGGCCGGCAGACGGAGTGACGGCTGCCCGTTGCGGGACAGCCATGGATCAGTCGGTGGGAAACAGCCGGGCGATGACGGAGTTCAGGTCACGGACGCCGACAGGCTTGCTCAGGTAGGAGTCCATGCCCTGTTCGAGGAAGTTCTCGCGGTCCCCGACCATGGCGTGGGCCGTCAGGGCCACGACCGGGATGTCTCTGAAGGCGGCGTGGGCAGGGTCCGTGCGGATGGCCTTGAGGGCTTCGAGGCCGGTCATGACGGGCATCTGGATATCCATGAGGACGAGGTCGAACTCCTCGGTGGCCAGCAGCTCCAGGGCCTCCCGGCCGTTTTCGGCCACGCTGACGCTGTGCCCCATCTTTTTCAGGAGCGCGGACGTGGCGATCTGGTTGATCTTGTCGTCCTCGGCCAGCAGCACGCGCACGGGCCGGCCCGTTGCCGGAAGTCCGGCCGGGGATGGCGCGGACTCGACGCGCGCGTCCGGCGCGGCGAAGGGCAGTTCCACACGGACGGACGTGCCCTGCCCCTGGACGCTCCTGATCTCCAGGCTGCCGCCCATGAGCTTCACGAGGCGCCGGGTGATGGCCAGGCCGAGGCCTGCGCCCTGGTAGGCCCGGGTATAGGAACCGTCCACCTGATAGAACGGCGTGCCGAGTCGGTCGAGGTTGTGCTCGGGGATGCCGATGCCCGTGTCGGTGACGGTGAAGCGCAGCCGGATCTCGCCTTCCCGCGCCGGCAGGGACTCCATGTCCAGGCGCACGCTCCCCTGCGGCGTGAATTTCAGGGCGTTGCCCAGGAGGTTGCCGAGAATCTGCACTACCCGCGTCTCATCGCCGACAACGCGTTCCGGCACCCCCTCGGCTATACGGCAGGCCAGGTCCAGGCCCTTTTCCCGGGTCGATTGGGAAAAGAGCTCCATGACCGAGTCGCGCAGTTCGTAAGTGGAGAATTCGGCCGAGCGCACGGCCAGCCGCCCGGCTTCGATGCTGGAGATGTCGAGGATGTCGGCCAGAAGACGCGTCAGACGGTTTGCGGACTTGACGGCCAGCGTGATGCATTCGACCTGCTCCGTACTGGGGTCCGTGGTCTGGAGGAGCTGCAGCATGCCCATGATGCCGTTTAAAGGGGTCCTGACCTCGTGGCTCATGTTGGCCAGGAACTCGGATTTGGCGTGGCTGGCGCTCTCGGCCTCCTCCTTGGCCCGGACCAGATCGGCCTCGGCCTCCTTCTGCCTGGTGATGTCTTCGCTGAAGATGACGATGCCGCCCACGTCCCCCCGGACCGTGCGCCACGGCCGCACTTCCCAGCGCACCCACTGGTTTGAGCCGTCTGCGCGCTCGAAGCGGTCCTCGTCCTTGCGGATGATCTCCCCGCCCAGGCCGCGGCGATGGACGTCCCTCCATTCCGGTCCGATCTCGGGGAAGACCTCGTAATGGGAGTGGCCCAGAATATCCCGCTCTCCAAGGCGGTAGTCGTCCAGCCAGCGCCGGCTGACCGCGATGTAGCGCATCTCCCGGTCGAACATGGCCAGGGAGGCGGGGGCGTACATGACGAAGAGCTGCAGCCGCTCCTCGCTCTCGCTCAGGGCGGCCAGGGCTTCCTCGGCCCTGGCGCGGGCCCTTCTGGCCTCCTCCATCTGCTGCAGGGCGGCGATCCTGGCCCGTTTCTGCTGTTCCAGGGCCTCGGCCTGGGCCGCGGCCAGGGCGGCCGCGGCCTGCTTGCGCTCGGTCAGGTCCAGGGCGTAGGCGACCCGGCTCAAAGGTCTGCCGGCTTCGTCCTTGAGGATCGTGATGTCCAGGAGCACGGGGAAGCGCCTGCCGTCCCGGGCCATGTGTTCGCTTTCGAAGACGGCGTGGTTCGAGGCGTTCAAGGTCTCGATCATCTCCCGGGCCTGGCTGCGCCTGTCCTCGGCGAAGAGCGCGGAGACGGGCAGCCCGACCATCTCGGCCGGTTCGTAGCCGCGCAGCCGGGCGAAGGCCGGGTTGACGGCCAGCATCGAATCGGTTCGGGCGTCGACGATGGCCAGCCCCAATTCGGCGTTCTCGAAGGCTTGGGCCCAGAGTCGCAGCTCTGTCTCGGCCCGGCGCAGGGGGGTGAGGTCGACGAAGGAAGACAGCACGCCCTCCTCCAGGAAAATTCCCGAAATCCGGACGGCGCGCTGCATGCCGTCCTTGCAGACCACACGGAATTCGCCTGCGTCGAATTCCCTTCCGGCGCGACGGGCCCCGTCCAGGGCCTCCTGCCAGCGCGACATGGCCTCGGAGCGGGCGTCGGGCTCGGGGAAGGCCAGGGACCACCACGTAGCGATGTCGGGCACGTCGTCCAGGGTGTAGCCGAAAAGCTGCTCGAAACTCCTGTTGCCGGCGGTGATGCGCCCTGCTCCGTCGGCCATGGACATGGCCACGGGCGCCTTGAGGAACATGTCCCTGAAGCGCGCCTCGCTGTCCTCGAGGGCCCTGCCCTGCCGGATGCGTTCGTGCAGTGCCGCGCGCTCCTTGCGCACCGCGGTGTGGACGATGCCAAGGATGACGGTCAGGGCCAGCAGGGAGCCGGCCAGACTGACGACATACGTGCGGCGGGCCCTGGCGGTCAGGCTTTCGATCCGTTCCTGCAGCAGCGCGTCGATCTCGGCCGCCCGCATTTCGAGGCCGGTGTGGGCGATGCGCAGGGACACGGCCAGCCGAGGGTCCTGTCTCGCGCCTCCCCGCCAGTCCTGCAGGAGCTGGCCGAAACTCCGGATGCTGCGGGCAAACTGTTCGGTTTCCGCGGCGTCTGCCGGGTCCAGACGCGCCACCGACGCTTCGAAGGACCGCAAGGCCTGACGCAGCAAGGTCATTCCCGCATCATGACTGAAGGGGGACTGCGGGTCTGCGCCGAGGCTGGCCTGCATGAACCCTTTGGCCAGGTCGATCCTGGCCTGGCGCAGTTCGCCAAGATAGGACGTGGTCTGCCGCAGGGCCGAGGTCTGCACCCAGTGCATCCAGGCGAGCAGGCCCACGCTGCACAGGGCCAGCAGCACGGCGGCGAAGACCCATCGTGACGGGCGCCATTCTCCGGGCAGGTCGGCGTGCTGCATGTTCATTCTCCGGTTTTCTGCGTTGCGGGCGGGGTCCAGGACAGTCCGAAGGACACCAGCATGGCGAGGTGCTCTGCGGACCCCAGATATGCCGCCAGGGCGTCGTCCCAGGCATCCCGGAATTCCGGCTCGTCCAGCCTGAAGGCGAACGCGGGCAAGCCTGATTCCTGTTCCTCGTCAACGGCCACCTCAAGCCGTCCGGGCTCGCCGCGCGACATCATCCACCGCAGGCTCGGCTCCGAGAGCAGCAGCGCATAGGCCAGGCCCGTCTCCACGGCCCTGCGGCCCGTCAGGGCGTCGGGAACACGCAGCAGACGGCCGTCGGACACGCCGAGGCGCGTCATGAACATGTCTTCGACGGAGCCGGCAAGGACAGCAACGGCGATGTCCGGACGGACCGCCATCTCCCTGTAGGAACGGAGGCCGCGTGGATTGCCCGCAGGCACCAGCATGGCTTGGCGCACTGCCATGGTGGGTCGGGAAAAAAGGACCTTGTCCCTTCGTTCGGGTGTAATGAAAAGTCCTGAGGCGATGACGTCGATGCGTCCCGCCCGCAGTTCGGGGATGAGGCTGCCCAGATCCATCTGATGCCACTCGATGCTGCTGATGCCGAGGCGTTCTACCACCTGACGGGCGATCTCCGGAGCTTCGCCGGTGACCTCGCCGGCGTCGCCGAGAATGGCGAACGGCGCTTCGACCGCGTATCCGATGCGGACCACGCCCGTCTTCTGCAGCCGCCCGAGGGCGTCATCGCCGTCGGGCCGGAGGAGAAGCATCGCCATGAGCGCCAGAGCTCCGCTCACGCACAGAGCGAACAATCGTTGAACCCGTCCCACGCTCTCCTCAACAGTTACATATTGAACCCCGATAAATCGTCAGGACTGTCGGCGATATTCGGCACGTGCGCCTTATTTGCGGCGATCCCGGACACGGTAGAAATGACCTATAACCCTTGCGCCGCGAGGAGGACAACCGTTGCGGGACATTTTTTCCGGTAAAAATTGTAACCGTGCATTTTTACGGCCGGGACGGAATCCCGCGCTGCAGCATGTCCAGGATTTCGGCCGGATTCTCGGCCACGTCGAGGGCGTCGTGAACCGGCCGTTTCATGAACCCCTCCCTTTCGGTCTTCACCAGCATGTCCCGCAAGGGGTCGAAGAAGCCGTTGACGTTCAGCAGGCCGCAGGGTTTGGAATGAAAGCCGAGCTGGCGCAGGGTGCAGACCTCGAAGAGCTCGTCCAGGGTGCCGATGCCCCCGGGCAGCGCCAGGAATGCGTCGGAAAGTTCGATCATGAGGTTCTTGCGTTCGTGCATGGTCGGCACGACGTGCAGGCGCGTCAGGCCCCGGTGGAACTCCTCCTTGTCCTTGAGGAGCTGCACGGTCACGCCGACGACCTCGCCCCCGGCCCCGAGGACGCTGTCGGCCAGGGTCTTCATCAGCCCCGTGCGGGAGCCGCCGTAGACGCAGGTGATACGGCGCCGGGCCAGTTCGCGGCCCAGTTCGGCCGTGGCGTGCGCATAGGCCGGATGGTTGCCGGCGCTCGATCCCAGGAATACGCAGACGGATTTCATGTGCTTTCTCCGGTTGGGGCAGGGGTTTCATCCCGGCCCGGTTCTGTGGACATGGTCCATGGGGCGCTACGCCAAAGCGGCCCGAAATCCAAGAATAAGAAAGGGCCCGCTGCAGGGGCCCTTCCGGAATCGCCGACCATCGGGGTGCGGCGGGACTTCGGTTTCCAGCGCCATCCACCCTGCCCCGTCAATGAAAGGTCTGCCCTTTGGTCAGGACGCGCCAGTGCTCCGCGGGAATGGGCAGGCAGTAGCACCGGCCGGGCAGGTCCGCGCACATGAAGAGCCTGCCGGAAGCCTCCTCCCAGCAGACAAGGTCCGAAAACATGGCCAGAATCTGGTGGAAGGAAAGTTCTTCCAGGTTGGCGACGGGCATCCGCCCGCCGAGAATGGAAAAGGCGGCCTTGCGGACAAGGTCGAAACCTGCCGGCGTCAGGCCGACGTCAATGGAATCGAGGGGATGGAGGGTCAGCTCGACGTCTTCAACCATGATCTTCACGGACTGGTCTGCGCTTTCCATGGTGTCCTCCGGGGTTTGGGAACAGGATAGCAAAGAACAGGCCGCAAAGGCAAAAAAAACTCGCACGCGGAAGGCATCTTTTGCAGGCCGAATGTCCGGACGCGCCAAGACGCCGCCCGCTGATCGTTCGCCGCGCGATCAACCCCTGGGGTTTGCGAAGCGCCCGTCCGAACGCACGTCCCCGGCCTTGTCCTGATGCGCTTCGGCCCAGCCGCTCACGGCGTCGGGGAAGACGTCGAAGGCCCGGAAATAGGGTTTGATGTCCAGCAGGGGCGTGCCGTCAAGGACATCCACGCCCAGGATGTGCAGGACGTTGCCCTCCACCCGCTGCAGGCGCACCACGGACAGGCCGATCTGGTTCGGCCGCCGGGGGGCGCGGGTGGAGAAGAGCCCCCGCTCGGCCGGCTCCATGAACGGGACCACGGTCAGGTCGAAGCCCCGGCTCATGTGAAAATGGTACAGCAGGTAGATGTGGGAAAAACCTTCCAGGTCGCGCAGGCCCGGGGCCAGGGCCTCGTCCACGACGATGGTCCCGGCCGTGTCGCGGGCGCCGCAGGGCTGGATGGGCATGTTGGCCCGGTCGGTGAACGGGGAATGGATGACGCCGATGGGGTGGATGACGATGTCGGTCATATGCGGCTCCGCGGGGTTGATGGTCGGGGTCCGTGACGGATGGAGGCCGACCGGAGAGAAGCCGAAGCGCGCCGCCGTGTCAACCCGTTTCCGACATCCCGGCACGCTTCAGACGCCGCCGTCTCCCATGTCCCGGCATTCCTGCCAGAGGTCGTTCAGCATCCTTTTCAGGATTTCGGCGGCGGCCATGCTCCCGGCCTCGTCGAGTTCGCCGAACTCCAGGGAGCGGACGACGGTGGCGAAGAGGTCCTCGTACCTGTCGAACTTCTGGCCCGCGAAGATGTGGTGGACGCCGTCGCGCACGGCCACGCTGTCCACGCCGCGCTCGACCAGGCGCTGCAGGACCGGCTTCCAGGCCTCGCGGCCGAGGCCCTTGAGGGCCACGGCGGCCAGCCAGGCCACGTCGGCGTTGCGGTCCTCCAGGGCGTCGAGCAGGGCCGGGGCTGAGCCCGGGTCGAGGATCTCGCCCAGGGCCTTGGCCGCGCCCCAGCGGGCGTCCTTGGAGGGGGCGTTCAGCAGGATTCTGCACAGGCCGGGCACGGTCGCCCCGCCCTCCTCGACCAGGAGCCTCCTCCCCTTCTGCCGCACCAGGCCGTCCCTGTGCTGCAGCATGGCCAGCATTTCATCGATGCCGGCGTTTTTTTCCGTCGTCATGGGGCACCTCCTCGTTGCGCCAGATTAGACGATTCCCGCCGCCCGGACAACTCCTTGCGCACTGGTCGCGAATCTTCGCGCCGATGTTTGACCAAAATCGATTTTTGACCCAATACGGTGGCAGGTCCCCGGCGGCTTCCGACCGCCGGCCGCGGTCCACGACAGCCAAGGGAGGCGACATGATCTCGTTGAAGGTGAACGGAACGGTCCATGAAGTTGACGCAGACCCGGGCACGCCCCTGCTGTGGGTGCTGCGGGACAACCTGGGGCTGACCAGCGTCAAGTACGGATGCGGCGAAGGCATGTGCGGCGTCTGCACGGTGCTGGTGGACGGGCGCGCCGAGCGGTCGTGCGTCACGACCGTCGAGAGCGTCCAGGGCAGCGAAATCCTGACCATCGAGGGCCTGCCCGCAGACCACCCCGTGAAGGCCGCCTGGACCGAACTGCAGGTGCCGCAGTGCGGCTATTGCCAGACGGGCATGATGCTGCAGGCCGTCGACGTGCTGACGGCCAGGCCGGACCTCCCGGACGGGGAGATGGCCGCGGCCATGGACTCCGTCGCCTGCCGCTGCGGCTCGCACCCGCGGGTTATCCCGGCCATGCGCCAGGCTGCCGGGAAGATGAAGGAGGAGAAGCCATGAGCGAAGACATGTCACGACGCTGTTTTCTGAAAAGCGGCCTCCTGGTCCTGGCCGTGGCCATCACGCCCGGGGCGCTGGTGCTCATGAACGTGTCCCCGGGGGCGGCCGCGCCGGCGACCCCGTTCCGCCCGCACGCCTTCGTCGAGCTTGACGCCGACGGCTCCGTGACCGTGTGGGTCGGGCAGACGGACCTGGGACAGGGCACCCACACCGGCATGGCCATGATCATCGCCGACGAGATGGACGCCGACTGGAACCGCGTCCGCGTCAGGACGGCCCTGGCCGCCGAACCCTTCAAGGACCCCGAATGGGGCATGCAGGCCACCGGCGGCAGCACCAGCATCCGGCACCGCTGGGACATGCTGCGCAAGGCCGGGGCGGCGGCGCGGCTGATGCTCGTGCAGGCGGCGGCCCGGCAATGGGGCGTCGATCCGGCGGCCTGCACGACCGCAGCGGGCCAGGTCCGCCATCCCGACGGCCGCAGTCTCGGGTACGGCGAACTGGCCGCCAGGGCGGCCGCGCTGCGGGTGCCCGCCGATCCGCTCCTGAAGAATCCTGCGGACTATGCCGTCATCGGCACCCTGAGGCGTCGACTGGACATGGAGGACAAGGTCCAGGGCCGCACCGCCTTCGGCTTCGATTTCCGGGTGCCCGGCATGTGCACCGCCGTGCTGGCGCATCCGCCGCGCTTCGGGGCCAGGCCTCTGAGCGTGGACGCCGACGCGGCACGGCAGGTCCGGGGCGTGCTGGACGTCATCCCCGTGGGCGACGCGGTGGCGGTCTGCGCGGAATCGACGTGGTCGGCCCTGCAGGGACGGGACGCCCTGAAGATAAATTGGAGCGAGGGCAGCCATCCGAACCTGAACGACGAGGCCGTCAACGCGGAGCTCCTGGCGAAGCTCGACGGCCCCGCCGCCGTGGCCGAGGACGCCGGCAACGCGGCGGAAGCCCTCTTTGCGGCCGCCACGGTCGTCGAATCGGTCTACGCCGTGCCCTATGTCGCCCACGCTCAGCTGGAGCCGACCAACTGCACCGCGCATGTGGAAAAGGACCGCTGCCGCATCTGGGCTCCCACCCAGGGGCAGACCGCGGCCCAGGACGAAGGGGTCAGGCTCTGCGGCCTGCCGCCCGAAAAGGTCGAGGTCATGACCACGCCCTGCGGCGGCGGGTTCGGCCGTCGCGGCGAAATCGAGGTCGTCACCGAGGCCGTCACCCTGTCCAAGGCCCTGAGGCGCCCGGTCAAGGTCGTCTGGACGCGCGGCGACGAGTTCGCCCACGACGTCTTCCGCCCGGCCAGCATCTGCCGCATCAGGGGCGGGCTGGACGGCGACGGCAGCCTCGTGGCCTGGTCCCACAGGCTGGTCGCGTCGTCGATCATGTCCCGCCTGTGGCCCTCGGCCGTGCAGAACGGCCTCGACCCGACCTCCGTGGAGGGCGTCGAGGGCATGCCCTACTCCGTCCCCAACCGTCGGATAGAATACGCCATCCCCGACCTGCCCATCCCTGTCGGCTGGCTGCGTTCAGTGGGAAATTCGTACAACTGCTTCACCGTCGAGTCCTTCGTGGACGAGCTGGCCCATGCCGCCGGGAAGGACCCCGTGGAGTTCCGCCTCGGGCTCATGGAAAAGGATTCCCGTTCCCACCGCACCCTGTCCCTGCTGGCGGAGAAGGCCGGCTGGGGAGGGCCCGTCCCGGCTGGACGCGGACGGGGCGTGGCCGTGACCCAGTGCTTCGGTTCGTCCGTGGCCCAGATGGCCGAAGTCTCGGTGGACGGCAGGACCGGGGTCATCACCGTGCACCGGGTGGTCTGCGCCGTGGACTGCGGCCCGGCCGTGTACCCCGACGCCATCGTCGCACAGATGGAGGGCGGCGTGGTCATGGGCCTGAGCATCGCCTTGCACGAACGCGTGAAGTTCGCCAAGGGGGGCGTGGCCACGTCGGGCTTCTCGCAGTACCGTCTGCTCGGCATGAAGGAAGCCCCGGCCGTTGAAGTCTTCATCGCCGAAAGCCGACACCCCGTCGGCGGCATCGGAGAACCGGGCCTGCCGCCCATCGCCCCGGCCGTGGCCAACGCCGTCTTCGCGGTCACGGGCGTCAGGCTGCGGGAGCTCCCCTTCAGCCGCGATGCGCTGAAGACGGCCGTGGCTTAGCGTTCAACCGCTCCGAAAGAGAAAACGAGGGTTTCCGTCGACGGACGGGAACCCTCGTTTCAAGGTGACTCGTGCGGACGCTCAGAGGGCCGTTTCGAAAATTTTCCGCGCCACGTCGGGAGTGATGCCAAGTCTGTCACATCGCATACGCCCGTGCAGTATCTGAAACGAATCCGTCTGAAGAAGGTCCGGCGCATCTCGTCAGCCATGGCTACTAGGCCGGCGAGGCGGCGCATCTGGCAGGTTTCGAAAGCCCCTCGCACTTCAGCCGCGAATTAAAGCGGCACTTCTGCTACCCGCCGAGCGAGGCCGTCCGGCACTCGACGGCTGCGGCAGGTTAGACGTCCGACGGTCGATGGGGTGCCTGACAAACCTGGTTTCTTCCCTGCGTCTTGGCCAGATAGAGGGCCTGGTCCGCCTGGACGAGCAAATCGTCGAAAGTTGCATGGTCGGGCAGGATTTCAGCCACCCCGAAACTCGCGGTGACTAAAAAGCAGGCCGATTCCAACTCCAGCCGTAGGCCGGACAGGGAAGTACGGAGGGACTCGGCCAGGGTGGCGGCCCCGGCCAGGTCCGTGTCCGGCAGAAGCAGGACGAACTCCTCCCCGCCATAGCGGCAGACCAGATCCGCTTCGCGCAGACGTGACGAGACGAGACGGGCGGCCGAAGACAGAACCATGTCCCCGACCATATGCCCGTAGGTGTCGTTGACATTCTTGAAATGGTCCAGGTCCATCATGGCGCAGGCAAGCGCCCCGCCGTTGCGTTTCGCGCGGGAGAACTCCCGGCGGGCGGCCTCCAGAAACGAACGCCGGTTGAGCACGCCGGTCAGGGTGTCCGTGGACGCAGCCAGGGCCAGGGCGCGGCTTTGGCAGTTGAGTTGCATCTGGCTGCGCACCAGGGCCACGCTCAGCCCGACGGAAACGAGGACCAGGGCCAGCGAGATGCCGCCGTAGGTCAGGGCATGCCGCCGCCAGGGATTGAGCACCTCGTCGCGCGGAAACGCGGCGAACACCTGCAGCGGAAAATGGGCGACCCCGCTGATGCCCGTGACCGTTCCGCTCTCCAGGCGCGGGATGTCTCTTCGGGTCCCGTTCCCCGCCTGTGCCCGGAATTCGGGAACCGTCCTGCCGACGACCTCCTCCTGCCCCGGCCCGGCGAGGTAGACCACCCCATCGGAATTGGAAACCACGATGCGCGTTCCGGACGGCATTTCGAGTTGTGCGAAAGACCCGTGTAACGCCTCCAGGTCCACGACCGCGGTGACGTAATGATCGGATTCCCCGTTGAGCTCGCGCACCCTCTTGCTGATGGAAAATATCCACCCCCGTGGCCGCGAAGGGTCCCGAACGGGCGACGACAGGAACATGTCCCGCCCCTTGAGGTGTTTCCGGATGTCGGCGATGTCGACAGCCTCCCGCAAAACCGACATGCCGCTTTCGGCCTCGACATGCCCCGCTTCGTCCGTCAGTTGCAGCCCTTTCAAGGCAAGCTCGCCAAGGCGGATGGAATCGAACAGTTCATTCATACGCCGGATGTCTTCCGCTTGGTGTTCCTTGCCGTGCACTTTCAAATGAAGGGACATCTCATCCAAGGTGCCATCTATGTCGACAAGCGCCATGCCCATCTGGTTGGCGACGAGACTGGAGATGAAACGCGCGTTCTGGCCGGCACTCACCAGGGTGGCGCGGTAACTCGTCAGGGCGATGGTCGCGGCGAGGCCCACGACGGCCACGGTTAGGGCGCAGGCCGTCAGCACGACCAGGAAGGTGTGCCGCCGGGAAGGGAAGAACGGAGTGCAGTCTTTCATATAATTACGCTACGCCATATTGCCGAAGAACACCACCGCCTGCGGCGGATTCCACACCCGACGCGCTGCCGGTGCCGGCAAGGGATTGTGGCGGGCTAGGCGTCGGCCAGGAGCAGATCGACGATGTCGCGGCAACCGGGGCCGGGACGTTTCTCGGACACGATGCCGATGACCCGCGACAGGCCCGAAGCGTAGGCCGACTTGCCGAGCACCCGGGTCTGCATGCGTATCTCGACCTGCGCGTCCCTGATCACGATCTCGTGGTAGGCATGGCGGTCCAGGAATTCCTCGGGGATGCCCAGGACCTCGCGTTGGACCTGCGGGTCGCGCTCGGAGCGGATGGCCTCCTCGGGGAGCCCCAGGGAGCGGGCCAGATGGACGGCCGTGCCTGGGCTCGTCTTCTTGGCGGCCTGGTGGGATTCGGAAATGCCGATGTCGAGGCCCCGGAAAAGCCCCGCGGACTGCCGGACCATGGCCATGAAGGACAGCATCGGCATGTTGACGTTGGGGCAGACGACGACCGGGAAGGCGGGAGCGTCCGGGTACCGCGATCCGGCCGTGGACAGGTCGAGCAGGATGGATCCCGTGGCCGAACAGAAATCGAAGACCTCGCCCAGTTCCCGGCCGGAACCGGCATGCACGACCATGCACGACCCGCCGCCAGCGGCATCCCGTTCGCCCCACGGCAGAACGCGGGCAATCCCCGGCCCGTCCAGCCCCTGCAACAGTTCGGCCGCGAGCTTGCCGCGGCCGACGATGAGAATCGTATAGGCTTCCATCATATCCTTTTCTTCTTGTGCATCTCCAGCTCAGGCCGGACCGAAGACCGAAACGGTCGGGTCGGACTGTGCGTTGCCTTGCGCTAGCCGCCTGCTCACGTCAAGCCGTTCCTTCGGCACTGCCGTTCGGTCGTGAACCGAGGTGAAAACCGGATCATGTCTCGCGAACGGCCATGCCCGCCCTCTCCGGACGCACCCGGTCCAGCCCTGTCAAGGGTTCGTTGACCTCGGAAGAGGACAGCAGCTTGCCGCGGGGTGCAATCAGGCGTATCAGTTGCGCATTTCCTGCCGCGTCCCACCGACGGGGCCCCGGCCGTACGGCATTCCGGGACCGTTCGTGCAGTTCGCGCCTCCTGTATCCTCTGATTTTCGTCACGACTCCCGGCACTCGAAACGAGAGGGATTTGCCGATGATGCCAGAACTTCGATGGGAACCGTCATGGGGCATGAGGCTGACATGTGCGGGAATCGTCATCCTGGCCGTGTTCCTGGCCGGCTGCGGGCAGGAGAAGGATGCGCTGAAACCTTCCGCCTCTCTCGCCGCCGTTTCGGTCATGGACATCGTCCCGAGGGATGTGCCGGTAGACTTCGAATATGTCGCCAGAACGCAGAGTTCGCACCTGATCAACATCCAGGCGCGGGTCAGCGGCTTCCTCGACCGGCGGCTGTACGAAGAGGGAGGGCCGGTCAAGGAAGGCCAGGTCCTCTTCCAGATGGACAAAAAGCCCTTCCAGGTCCAGCTGGCCCAGGCCGAAGCCGCCCTCAGCAAGCAGGAGGCGGCCTATGAGACGGCCCGGCGCAACCTGGCCCGGACCAAGCCCCTGACCGAGCAGAACGCCCTGTCCCAGAAGGACCTCGACGACGCGACGGGCCAGTACCAGTCGGCCGCCGCCTCGGTCGAGCAGGCCAAGGCCCAGGTCGAGGCGGCCAGGCTCGACCTCTCCTACACGACCATCACCTCCCCGGTGGACGGCGTCAGCAGCGCCGCCCTGCAGGCCGACGGCACCTACATCAACCCCCAGAACAGCCTGCTGACGACGGTGGCCGTGCTCTCGCCCATGTGGGTGAACTTCAACATCTCCGAAAACGAGATGCAGCAGTTCCGGGACCAGATCGCCCAGGGCCGGCTGATCACTCCGGGGGGCAGGGAGTACGAGGTCGAGATCGTCCTCGTAGACGGCTCGCTCTTCCCCCACACCGGGCGCATGACCTTCGCCGAGCCGTCCTACGACCCGCAGACGGGCACCTTCCTGGTTCGCATCAGCGTCCCCAACCCGCAGGGCCACCTGCGCCCGAACCAGTACGTGCGGGCGCGCCTCAAGGGCGCCGTGCGGCCCGGGGCCATCCTCGTGCCGCAGCGCGCCGTGCAGCAGGGCGCCAAGGGCCACTTCGTGTGGGTCGTCGGCGCGGACGGCAAAGCCGAGCAGCGCCCCGTGACCGTCGGAAACTGGCACGAGGACGACTGGTTCATCTTCGAGGGCCTGCAGGGCGGCGAGCGGATCGCCGTCGACGGCACCCTCGCGCTCCAGCCCGGCATGGCCGTGTCCGCTAAACCCGCCGGCGCCGGACCCGCGGCGGGCGCCCAGTAACGGGAGGCGGCATGTTCTCCAGATTCTTCATCGACCGCCCCATCTTCGCCACGGTCGTGGCCGTCATCGTCTGTCTGGCCGGCCTCGTGGCCATGACGGCGCTGCCCGTCGAACAGTACCCGCCCATCACGCCCGTGCAGGTCACGGTCCAGGCCACGTACCCCGGCGCCGACTCCCAGACCCTGGCCGATTCCGTGGCCGCGCCCATCGAGGCGCAGATCAACGGCGTCGACAACATGCTCTACATGTCCTCGGCCAGTTCCTCCACCGGGCAGCTGACCCTGACGGTCTACTTCGGCCTCGACACGAACCCGGACATCGCCCAGGTGCAGGTCCAGAACCGGGTCAACCTGGCCCTGCCCCAGCTGCCCGAGGCCGTTTCGCAGCTCGGCGTCTCGGTGCAGAAGAAGGCGTCCTCGATCATGATGCTCATCGCCGTCTACGCCGAGGAAGGGCGCTACGGCAGCGGGTACATCGCCAACTACGCCAACGTCTATGTGCTGGACGCCATCAAGCGGGTGCCCGGCGCCGGCCAGGCGCAGATCATGGGCTCGCCGGACCAGGCCATGCGCATCTGGATGAACCCGGACCGCATGGCGTCGCTGGGCATCACCACCAGCGACATCCAGCAGGCCGTGGCCAGCCAGAACGCGCTCTACGGCGCCGGCCAGATCGGGCAGCAGCCCACCACCGGCCCGGTGCAGCTGACCCTCCCCGTCGTGTCCCAGCGCCCCTTCACCGAACCGTCGCAGTACGAGCGGATCATCCTGCGCGCCAACCCCGACGGCGGCGGCATCGTGCGCCTGGGGGACGTGGCGCGGGCCGAGGTCGGCATGCGGCAGTACATCCTCGAAGGCAAGCTCAACGGCACGCCGGCCACGTTCATCGCCGTCTACCAGCAGCCCGGGGCCAACGGCCTGCAGGTCTCCAAGGACGTCCGCCGGGCCCTGGAGGAGATGAAATCCCGCTTCCCCAGCGGCCTCGACTACGCCATCTCCCTGGACACCACGGATTTCGTCCGCCTGTCCATCGAGGAGGTCATCCACACCCTCTTCGAGGCCATCGTGCTGGTCGTGCTCGTGGTCTATCTCTTCCTGCAGAACTTCCGGACCACGGTCATCTGCACCGTGGCCATCGTCGTGGCCCTGGTCAGCACCTTCGCCGGCATGCTGGCCCTGGGCTTCTCCATCAACCTGCTGACCCTTTTCGGCCTGGTTCTGGCCATCGGCATGGTCGTGGACGACGCCATCGTCGTGGTCGAGAACGTCGAGCGCAACATGGTCCTGCACCACCTCCAGCCCAAGGATGCGACCATCCGGGCCATGCAGGAGATATCGGGCTCCCTCGTGGCCGTGGTCCTGGTCATGGCCTCGGTCTTCATCCCGGCGGCGTTCCTGCCCGGTTCCACGGGGCAGCTCTACAAGCAGTTCGCCATCACCATCGTCGTGTCCGTGGCGGTCTCGGGGTTCGTGGCCCTGACCCTCACGCCGGCCATGTGCGGAGTGCTGCTGCGGCACAGCCAGCCGCCGACCCGCGGCTTCTTCGCCTGGTTCAACCGCGGCGTCGACGCCCTGACGCGCGGCTTCGGCCACGCCGTGACCCTGGTCATCCGGCGCATGCTCGTGGCCTTCGGCGTCCTGGCCGTCCTCGTCTACGCCATCGTCCACCTCTTCGAGGTGCTGCCCACGAGCTTCGTGCCCAACGAGGACCAGGGCTACGTCATGGCCGCCATCGTCATGCCCGACGGGGCCAGCCTGGACCGCACGCGGGCCGTGGCCGACCGCGTCGAGGGGATCTTTGGCAAAATTCCCGGCGTGGACACGCGCACCCAGCTCACGGGCTACAGCCTGCTCGACAGCGGCTTCAAGACCAACGCGGGGACGTTCTTCGTGACGCTCAAGCCCTTCGAGGAGCGCTACGAGTCCGTCAAGCGGGCCGTGGCCGAGAACGCCCGGGCCGTCCTCATGGCCCTGCACAGGGAGGCCGCCGCCATCGGCGAGGGCCTGGTCCTGCCCGTGGCGCCGCCGGCCATCCCGGGCATCGGGACCACGGGCGGCTTCGAGTTCTGGATTCAGGACACGGCGGCGGGCGAGCCGGCCAGGCTCGACGCCCTGACCCGCGAGTTCCTGGCCAAGGCGCGCACGCGGCCGGAGCTGACGGGCCTGAGCAGCACCTTCCGGGCCACGACCCAGCAGCTGCGCATCGACGTGGACCGGGAGAAGGCCAGCCTGCTGGGCGTGCCCGTCAAGGACGTGTACAGCGCCGTCCAGGCCCAGTTCGGGTCCCTCACGGTCAGCCAGTACAACGAATACAGCCGGGTCTGGTGGGTCGTCCTGCAGTCCGAGCCGGCCTACCGCCAGCACCCGGCGGACCTGACGCGCCTCTACGCCAGGTCGGGCGACGGGGGCATGGTTCCCCTCTCGGCCCTCGTCACCACCGCCTGGGTCGCGGGCCCGGACCTCCTGCCGCACTTCAACGGCTTCCCGGCCGCCAAGGTCAACGGCAGCGCGGCCGCCGGATTCAGCTCCGGCCAGGCCATCGCCGCCATGGAGGAGGTTGCCGGGGAGGTGCTGCCCGCCGGGTACGCCTTCGCCTGGTCCGGCCTGGCCTTCGAGGAGAAGCAGGCCGGCGGCACGTCCATGCTGGCCTTCGTCTTCGGCCTGGTCATCGTCTTTCTCGTGCTGGCCGCGCAGTACGAATCCTGGACCCTGCCCGGGTCCGTGATGATGGCCGTGCCCTTCGGGGTGCTCGGCGCCCTGACGGCCAACTGGCTGCGGGGCCTGGAGAACGACGTCTACTTCCAGATCGGTCTGCTGGTGCTCATCGGCCTGGGCGCCAAGAACGCCATCCTGCGGGTCTCCTTTGCCGTGGAGCTGCGCCGCCAGGGCCGGTCGATCATGGAGGCCACCATCGAGGCCGGCGAACAGCGCCTGCGACCCATCATCATGACCTCCCTGGCCTTCGCCTTCGGCGTGCTGCCCCTGGCCATCGCCATGGGCGCCGGCGCCAACGCCCGCCACTCCATCGGTACGGGCATCATCGGCGGCATGATCGGCGAGACCACGCTGGCCATGCTCTACGTGCCGCTCCTGTTCTACCTCTTCGACCGCTTCGCCGAACGCTCCGAGGAAAGGCGGGTGGCGAAGCGCAACGCGGCCGAACCGCCGGAACAGACGGAGGGACAGTGACATGCGCGCCCTCGTGACCCTCGCCCTCATGCTCCTCATGGCCGGCTGCACGGTCGGGCCGGACTACGTCCGCCCACCCCTCGACGTGCCGCAGACCTTCGCCAACGCCGACCGGGACGCGAACCAGACGGCGAACATCGACTGGTGGCGGCAGTACGGGGACCCGGAACTCGACGCCCTGATCGCCGAAGCCCTGGCCGGTAACCGCGACATGGCCATTGCCGCGGCCAACATCGAACAGGCGGCCGCGGTCTTCACCCAGTCCCGCTCTCCCCTGTTCCCGCAGATCGGGTACGGCGGCACCGCGACCGAGGAGCGCGCCAGCGAGACCGACGCGCCGCTGCTGTACTCGGTCATCGACAACCCGAAATCGTCCTTCCAGACTCTGGCCGGCGCGAACTGGGAGATCGACCTCTGGGGTCGCATCCGGCGGCTCTCGGAGGCCGCCCGGGCCGAGCTCCTGGCCACCGAGGCGGCCTGGCAGGGCGTGACCCTGTCCCTGGTCTCGTCCGTGGCGCAGAGTTACATCCAGCTCCTGGGCCTCGACGAGCAGCTGGCTGTGGCACGGAGGACCCTGGCCGCCTATGCCGAGTCGCTGCGGATCTTCGAACTGCGCTTCGCCTACGGCCAGGTGTCGCAGATGAACGTGGCCCAGGCCCGGTCGCAGTACGAAACCGCCGCGGCAGCCATCCCCAGGCTGCAGTCGCAGGTCGAACAGACCGAAAACGCCCTGTCCATCCTGCTGGGGCGCAACCCCGGGCCCATCCGCCGCGGCAAGGCCATCGGCGCGCTCAGGCTGCCGCCGGTGCCCGCCGGGCTGCCCTCGGACCTCCTCGCCAGCCGGCCCGACATCCGGCAGGCCGAACAGCGCCTCGTCGCCGCCAACGCGAACATCGGCGCGGCCCGGGCCCTCTACTTCCCGACCATCACCCTGACCGGCGCCTACGGCTTCACGAGCTCGGAACTCTCGGACCTGTTCAAGGGGACGTCGCGCATGTGGAGCTACGCCGGGACCGTGACCGGGCCGATCTTCACGGGCGGGGCCGTCACGAGCGGGGTGCGGCAGGCCGAGGCCGCCCGCAAGGCGACCCTCCTGTCCTACGAGGCGGCGATCCAGAGCGCCTTCGCCGACGTCGAGAACGCCCTGGACGCGCAGGCGCGGCTCACGGAGCAGATGCGATCCGAGGAGCGCCTTGTCGCCGCCAACAGCGAATACGTCCGCCTGGCGCACCTGCAGTACGAAGGGGGCTATGCGCCCTACTCCACGGTGCTCCAGGCCGAGCAGCAGCTCTTCCCCTCGGAGCTCAGCGCCGTGCAGACCCGCACGGAGCTGCTGACCTCCCTCGTGAACATCTACAAGGCCATGGGCGGCGGCTGGCGGGCGGCACCATCCCAGTTGACCGCTCCCTGACGATCCCGGGGACTCGCGCATTTCGGACAACGGAAATGAAGGCGTTTCGCCATGAACGGTCGGGTCGCGTGCGAGAGCAGTTCTCGTCGCCGGGGACACGGGCAGGGCTCCCGGAAGCTGAAGGATGTACAGGAGGTGCAGGTGAATCGTCTGATCGCGGATGCCTTTGCGGAATCCGCGTGGGAATGCCCCAAGGCGGGGCATCCCGAAAAACCGGGTCGAAATTTTGAGATACCCCTTAAGACCGCCGTGCCCGTTATTCCCGGCGAAGTCCTGAACGGCGCAGGGAATCGGGTCCGTGCCGGGGCAGTCCTTCAGGATCCGCGTCGGTCAGGCCAGGCGCTCCAGGCGCACCAGGTACTCTTTCCCGAGCATTTCGCGTCATAAAGCGCGATATCGGCATTCTTGAACAGGGCCCCAAAGTCGTCATCCTGACCGGAAGCCGCCGCAATGCCGATGCTGACCGAAACTTCCGTGTGTATCCCGCGATCCAATGTTTCCGAAATGATCTTCTGCGCTGCGAGGCGTGCACATTCCAAGGCTTTGTCGGCCGACTGCCCTGTTCCGGGGAAGATGACGGCAAATTCGTCGCCACCCAGTCGAAAAATGTTTTCCTTGTCGAAGTTGTTCCGGAGAATTTCGGAAAACGCCACCAGAATCCTGTCTCCTTCGTCGTGGCCGAACGTGTCATTCAACTGCTTGAAATTGTCGATGTCCGCAAGCAGCAGGGACGTTCCCGACATGCATGGCGTGTTCCGCAAAAAATCGTGCAACTTGCGCCGGTTGTTCAACTTAGTCAGATAGTCCGTGTTCGCGTCGACAATGAGTTCTTTTTTGCGGTGATGGTCCTCGGTCACGTCGATGAAGAGATAGATATACCCGGCAAACTCGGAAAAGACATCGCGAAGCTTTTCCTTGTGCAGTTTGAACACCTTGTCCTGAACCAGGAACAGAGACTCATCCCCTTCGTTCCCGGTCCGGCATCGCTGTGACGACGGATTTTCCGCCAAGGCTTCGAGGTGAGCGTCGAAGTCCGATCCGAGCAGGGAGCCTTCCCGGCCCGAGAACAGTTCACGGGCCCTGCTGTTCAACGCCGTGATGCGCTGGTCCTTGTCGGTCGCGATCACGCCGAAGGGCAGGCTCTCGAAAAGAATGTTCATTTCGATCTGCAGATTCTGCAGATCCGTCACGTCCCGCGCCACGCCGACCGTTCCGAGGACGCGGCCGTCGCGGTCGAATACGGGCGACTTGTAGGTCTTGAACTTGCGGAAGGAGTCCTTGATCTTGACGATCTCGTCGAAGAGACAGTTCTTCTTCTCCCTGAGAACGATCTCCTCGGATTCGAGGCAGACGTATTCGCCCCTGGCGTACTCGTCGGGTTCGATGTCCCATATGTAGTAATGCCCGCGGCCGCGGATGTCCGCCTTGGTCTTCCCGACCGCATCGCAGAAGCTGTCGTTGACCCGCAGATGGGCGCCCCGGGCGTCCTTGAACCAGATGAGGTCGGGCAGGCTGTCGATGAGCGTCTCCAGCCAGACATCCGTGAGCCAGGCGTCCTCTTTCCTTTTCAGGCGCCCGGCAATCCGGCCGAACAAAAATGCGATCTTCTCTTCGTCCAAAGGCTTGAGCCACAATTCGTCATAACATCGGTACGCTGCCGCGGCGACGTCCGCTTCGCCGCTGTCGGCACAGACCACGAAAATCGAATCCGCGCTTCGCGCATCGTGTATGCTGCGGATAACCGCGTC
>JANJWV010000137.1 GCA_024709365.1 Desulfomicrobium sp.
CGAGGCGAACCCGGCCAGGGCGTTGACCTTGCCGGCCCCGAAGACCAGGTCGGGGTTGTCGGCGTTGCGGCGGGCCCAGACGTAGGCGAACCAGGCCACGGCCATGGCCCCCGCGTGGCTGGCCATGTGCCAGCCGTCGGCCAGCAGCGCCATGGAGCCGAAGAGCCAGCCCGAGACGATCTCCACGGCCATGGTGGCCATGGTCAGCCAGAAGACGAGGCGCGTGCCGCGTTCGCCGTGGTCGTGTTCGTGGTGATGATGGCCGCAGGAGCAGGAATGGTCGTGCATGGAAATCCTCTTTGCTTGAGCGTCTGAATTTTTGATGTTCAAGTAAAGATGGAATGTTTGATTGTCAAATTGAATTTTCGACAGGGAGGCGGGAAATGCTCGATACGCATGCCAGAAGGCTTGCTCAGCCGCTCTTTGATTGTCTGGCGCAGGCCCTGGATCGCCGGGGGATCGGTCCGCTGCGGGTCACGCTGTGGGCCGTGGCCCTGGGCGTCCTGGCCGCCGCGTGCCTTGCCGCCGGCTGGACCTGGGTTTTCCTGGTCCTGCTGTGGTCTTCGGGGCTGCTGGACGCCGTGGACGGCACGCTGGCCAGACTGAGCGGAAAGGCGAGCAGGGCCGGGGCGCTTTTCGACATCGTCTGCGACCGCGTGGTGGAGGGAAGCGTCATCGTGGCCCTTGGCCTGCGCCTTCCCGACGCCAGACTCGCGCTGCTCGTCCTGTGCGCCGCGATCATCCTGTCCCTGACGGTCTTCCTGACCGCGGCCGCCGCGTTGCCGGCCTCGTCCGGCAAGAGCCTGCACTACCAGGCGGGTCTGGCCGAACGCACCGAAGGTTTCGCGTTTTTCTCCCTCATGGCCCTGTGGCCGCAGCAGGCGGGGAACATTGCCCTGGTCTTTGCGCTGGTCGTGGGCCTGACCGCGGTTCAGCGGCTGCGGGCCGCCCTGCGCCTGATCGGGGATTGACAATTGTCGCGGGCTTTGAAAGTCCCGGGAACAAACATTTTTCTGGAGGTAGACGTGCAGGACAAGGACGGACTCTTTTACTACCCGAACCCGGCCAACAAGCGCATCCGCATGTACGTGCGCGAAAACGAGGGCAACATCGAGTTCAGGCTGAGCAATGTGGACCATCCCGAGATCTGGGAGCAGCACGGCTGGATCGACATCGACATCGTCCGCCGCGGCGCCAGGATGTTCGAGGAACGCGGCTCCAAGGGCGACCCGACCAAGATCTACGATCTGGAGACGGCCCGCTATCTGATCGGGGAATCCAAGAAGAAGTGATGCGCAAGACCCGGGGCCTGCCCATCCAGGGCCTCGTGCAGGTGGCCGGGGTGCGCGGCCTGGAGGAGGCGCGCATGCTGCGCGATTGCGGCACGGACCTGCTCGGGTTTCCGCTTCGCCTGCCCGTCCATGCGCCCGACCTGTCCGAACCCGAGGCGCGGGCCGTCATCGACGCGGTCGGCCCCGCGTGCTGCGTGCTCATCACCTACGAGGAAGACCCGGTTCGTCTGGTGGAACTGTGCCGGTTCCTGAACGTCGGCATCGTGCAGGTGCATGCCGACGTCCCCCCCGGGACCCTGGCCCGCGTCAAGGCCCTTTCCAGCCTCTCCATCATCAAGAGCTATGTCGTCGGCCGCGAGGGCGTCGGCCCCGACGAGTTCGCGCGGGCCTACTCCCCGGTCTGCGACGCCTTCATCACCGACACCTTCGACCCGGCCACCGGCGCCAGCGGAGCCACGGGCCTGCGCCACGACTGGGCCGTCAGTGCCGCGCTGGTCGGGTGTTCCCCGCTGCCGGTCATCCTCGCCGGCGGGCTGAACCCCGGCAATGTCCGCGAGGCCGTCCTGACCGTGCGCCCCGCCGCCGTGGATGTCCATACGGGCGTCGAGGCCCCGGACGGCTCCAAGGACCCGCTCCGCGTCCGCGCCTTCGTGCGCGAGGCCCGGGCCGGATTCGCCCGGGCATTCCCTTCCTGATTTCCCCGAAGTTCCCCTGCTCAATCCAGCACGACGCGCAGGTCGACGCTGACCATGTCGTGCACGACATGGTAGCTCAGGTATTTGAAGAACCTGGCCGACCCGTACAGCACCCCCCACATGGTGCGGTCCAGGTCGAGATGGGCCATGAGGGCCAGCCTGTCTTCGGCCAGGGGGCATAGGTGGGCGTCGAATGCGATCTCGCGGGCCGTCCCGCGCAGGGTCATGACCGCGGTGACGCGGAAGTTCGGCAGTGTGGCCGGGGCGTCCGGAACGGGCGCCATGTCCGTGATCTCCACGGTGCAGGTCGGGAAATGGGAAACGAAGAAGAAGTCGTCGGACTTCAGGTGGTTCTCCAGCACGGCCTGCAGGTCCGTGCCGGCGAGGTCCGTGTTGGCGATGGAGTCCATGGCCAGCGTGAAGAGGCCCTTGAACCCCTCTCCTTCGCGGATCAGCGTGCCTTCGCGTATGGCCAGCGTGCCGGTGTGCCTGCCGCCCGCGTTCCGCCCGGTCCAGATCAGGGTCGATTCAGCGGGGACGGCCATGTAGCGGGCCTTGCGCAGTTCCAGGACAGGGTGGGCGGGCTCCCATTCGTCCGTCTTCGTTCCTTCGAGGGGCTTGCCTTCGGCCTTCCAGGCCGGGAGGCCCCCGTGCAGGACCGCCACGTTGACGTATCCGGCCCGGTGCAGCTTGCCGGCGGCCGTCACGGCGTCCAGGGACCCTTCGCCCGCGCCGTAGACGATGATCGGGGCGGTCTTGTCCGGCGCCAGGGCGGCCACCTGGTCGAGGAAGGTCACCTCGTAGACGCAGGCGTTGCGCGCCCCGGGGATGTGGCGGGCCTCGAAGTGCTCCGGCGGCAGGACGTCAAGGACGATCTGACGGCCGGACTGCGTGGCGGCCAGGATGTCTTCGGTGGATGCGGGCGTGCTCGGCATGGGTGTTCCTTGTGCGGACGGGTGGGCCGTCCGGTTGAGTGTGTCCGGCGTCTCCAGGTCGAAGCTCAGGGCAGCGGCGTCTCGGTGTAGGCCACGTTGGCCTCCTGGGAGCTGAAGGGGGCCATGTCCAGGCCTTGGCGCACGTGCCCCACGAAGTCGGGGTTCAGGAGCATGGACTTGCCGGACAGGGCGATGTCGGCCTCCGCGAGGGCCTCAAGGGCCGTGGCCCGGTCATGGATCCTGCCGCAGATCATGAGGGGCCTGGTGGTTCGGGAGCGGGTCAGGCCGGCCATGGTCCGGTCCGTGCCGAAGGCTTTGGCCCGGAAGTCGTAGGTCGACACGGACAGGGCGTCGATGGGTTCGGCGTCGATGAGGTCGACGAGTTCCTCCCATTCCCGGGCGTCCTTGAACTGGGAAACCTCCATGTCGGCGATGGCCCAGTTGGAGATGCGCAGCGTGAGCAGCCGGTCCCGGGGGATGACCCCGCGCACGGCCCTGAGAATCTCCCGGGCCAGGCGGAAGCGGTTGGCCAGGGGGCCGCCGTACTCGTCTTCGCGTCTGTTGGAATAGGACGACAGGAACTGGTTGATCAGGTAGCCGTGGGCGCCGTGCACCTCCACGCCGTCAAAGCCCGCGGCCACCGCGCCTTTGGCCGTTTCCACGAAGCCGTTGACGACGTGTTCGATGTCGAAGCGGCTCATGGCCTCCGGGACAGGGTAGGGCTTGCCCGTGAGAGGGTTGTCCTGCCGCGGGGCCACGGCGCTCGGGGCGATGGAGCGGCGGGCGGGGTTTATCTCGGGCCAGGCCATGCGCCCGCAGTGAAACATCTGCATGACGGACACGGCCCCGTTGGCGCGGATGGCGTCGGTGACGCGCTTCCAGGCATCGACCTGGGGCTGGGTCAGGATGCGCGACTGGCCGGGGTAGCCCTGGGCGCTCTCGTAATCCGTGACGATGGCCTCGGTGTAGACCAGCGCCGCGCCGTTCTCGGCCCGCCGGACCAGGAAGTCGAGGACATCCTGGCGGGGGACGGATTCGGGCCCTGCGGACATGCGCGTCATGGGGGCCACGCCGAGGCGGTTTTTGAGGGTGAAGGGGCCGAGTTTGAACGGGGAGAAGATGTCGGTGCTCATGGGGCGCTCCTGTGCTCAAGGGGGGATTTGATTTCTCTCATATGATTCCCCCCGTTGGTCAAGTGGCGCGTGCGGCCGCCTCCCCTCCGTCACCCGGCCGCCTACTTCAGGTCGAAGAGGATGCCTCCCGTCCCGTCCGGAACCGGAACCGGCGGCTCGGGCGCGTGATAGATGCGGCGGATCTTCTCGCCGAGGTGCCGCAGCTCCTGCAGGCTCCGCTCGACCTCGCGGGCCTGTTCGAGGATGCGGGCGAGCAGCTGGTCCGAGCGTTCCGGGTCCCGGGCGGCCTTGAGGGCGTCGATGTAGTCGAGCATGAGCCCGAGTTCCATGAGCTGGACCTGGGCGATGTTGTTCAGGCGGTCCGACAGGCCGCCCATGGTCCGCCTGTAGGTTTCGAGCTCGGTCTGGGCGATGAGGGCCCGCATGTCGTGCAGGATGACCTGGTAGCTCTCGGGCCGTCCGGTGTTGCGGTTGCGGCGGCAGCCCGCGGTGACGGCCACGTCCACCATCTCCCCGCTGCGGGTCTGCAGCCTGAACGGTTGGCCCGTGACGCCGCCGGCTTCGTCGATGAGGGCCATGAAGGCGTCGCGTTTTCCGGGGTTGGGGAATAGCTCCCCGATATTGGCGGCCAGGGCTTCCTCGCGCGAGGCGAAGCCGAAGAGGTTCAAGGCCGCCAGGTTGATGTCGGTGAAGGTGCCGTCGGCCGAGGCCACGAAGATGGGATCCGTGGAATTCTCGAAAATGCGGCGGTACTTCTGCTCGTTGACGCGCAGCCGCTCCTCGTCGTTCTTGCGGTCCGTGATGTCCTTGATGAAATGGTAGACCTGCTGGACCCGGCCCAGCCCCTGCTCCTTGTAGACCACCTCGCCCTCGTCCCGGACCCAGCGGATGTCGCCGTTGGCGTGGACGATGCGGTACTCGATGCGGTCGAATTCCCTGCCGACGAGGCCGGCGTAGAACGCGTGGACCTTGTCCGAGTCCTCCGGGAAGACGAGGTCGATGGGGGGGAAGATGTTCTGCACGAACTGCTCGGCGGGCAGCCCGTAGAGCCCCTCCGTGGCGTGGTTGGCCGATTCGATGCGCGAGTGCTCCCGGTCGAAGGCGATGATGACCTCGGGGATGGAGTCCAGGATGCGTTTGAGCTTTCTCTCGGCCTTGGTCCGCTGCGTGATGTCCGTCAGGGAGCACAGCAGGGAAGGGGCGCCGTCATGGGTGACCGCCTGGGCCTGCATGATCATGAATGACTCGGCGCCGTCGATGTCGCGCAGGGTGAATTCGAGCTTGCCTGCGGCGCAGACCGAGTTGTCGGCCGGGATCGATTCCAGGTATCTGCCGACGCGCCGGTGGTGCTTGGGGATGACGAAGTCGAAAAAGGGGTGTCCCGGCAAGCCGGCCTGGCCGGTCTTGCAGAACGCGGCGAAACAGGCGTTGGCGTGACGGATGATGCCGTCTTTCAGAATGACCGTACCCTGGCTGATGGCGTCCAGGATGCGCAGTTGGTCGGTGCTCAGAAGCTGCATGTGCGTTCGGTGCGTCCGGTCCGGGCAGGGTCCCGGCGTGTTACTTGGCGTTGATGGTGATGGCGTCCAGGGTCGTGAGGCTGGCCCGGGCCCGGGTGCCGGGGGCGTTGACCATGTGCCAGGCCGTGTACTGTTCGGCGTAGAGCGTGGCCGCCGACATGCCGTCCACGGGCACGATGACGGAAAGGCCCCGCATGGCTGCGCCCGTGGCCGTGTGCAGTACGGCACCTTCGGCCGTTGTGCCGGTGACGATGACCGCGTGCACACCGAGTTTTTCCAGGATGGCCTCAAGGTCCGTGCGGAAGAACTTGTCCACCGTGGACTGGACGATGGGCTCGCCGGGCAGGGGCAGAGCCTGGGGCAGGATGGTTTCCGGCGTGCCCTTGCTGGTCAGGCTGTGCACCACGGGCATGCCGGCCGCCCTGGCCCTGGCCAGGAATTCGCCGATGCGCGGCGCCGAGGCCACGCAGCGCGGACGGGTTTCCATGTTGCAGGTTCTCTCCTCGATGTCGAGGACCAGAAGCGCCGTGTCCGTGGCGTTGACCTCCACGGCTTTGAGCTCCACGGGCGCAGGGGCCTTCACGGCCGCCCATTCGTCGACGACGGTGCCCGCCGTGACGGCCGGTGACTGGAGCAGGAACAACACAGAGGCAATGACAAAGGCCAGGGCTGGAGCTTTCATGGGGCCTCCTCATGGGTTGGGGTCTGCGTTTTGGCGTGGACAACGTCCGGGGCCTTGGCGCCCGCTTTCCGTATATTATACACGCCCCGGCCTTCGGCAATGACGACCTCCGGATTTGCGGCCGAAAAGATCTGCACCGTGGCGTTGCCCACGCGGTTGCCCAGGAGCCGCACCTCGCCGACGGCGATGAGGTCCGCCGGGTCGGCCGGGCGCAGGTAGTCGACGCGCATGTCGATGGTCGCCACGCGGTCGCGGACCGAGCAGGCCGCCCACACGGCCGACCCCCCGCAGGTGTCCACGAGCATGGAGATGAGTCCTCCGTGCAGGGCGGGCCGGCGCGGGTCGCCGATGAATTCCGGGCGGAAGGGCATGCGCAGGCGCGCGTAGCCCGGGCGGATTTCCTCGACCACCAGGCCCAGGAAATGGTCGAAGGGGATTTCGTGTTCGATGACGTGGCGGATGTCCATGGCTTCCTCGGATGGAAAAACGGCGTAGTCCAATTCCATCGGCGAGACCTGCGCGCCCGTCAAGGGCCGGGCGCGCACGGCCGCGAGACCGGGCTTGTCTTCGCCGCCGTCCCTCGGTAAACCCGCCGTTCGTTTCGACGCGAACCTCATCCGTAACACTCAACCCGCTAAGGACATTCGCGTGTCGTCCTTCGAACTCAAGGGCAAGGTCGCCCCGTGCACGTTGTTCCGCCCCCTGACCACGGATCTGGCCGTACTGGCCGGGGACGTTGCCGCGCGCCTGGCCGAGACGCCGCAGTTTCTGCGCGGCCTGGCCGTGATCATGGATTTTTCCGCCCTGGGCCCCATGCGCGACCAACTGGACGTGCCGGCCCTGACAGCGCTGCTGCGGGGGCACGGCCTCACGCCCGTGGGCATCCAGGGCGGGGGCGAGGCCCACGAGCGTCAGGCCGCCGACCTGCATCTGGGCGTGTTTTCCGGGAACAAGACCGAGGCACCCCGGACCGGCAGCGTATCCGCCCCCCCGGCGGAAACCGGGGCCATGGTCGTGGAGAAGCCCGTGCGTTCGGGCCAGCAGGTTTACGCCCGGGGCCGCGACCTCGTGGTGCTGGCTCCGGTGGGCCAGGGGGCCGAGGTCATCGCCGACGGCAACATCCACATCTACGCGCCCCTGCGCGGCCGGGCCCTGGCCGGGGCCATGGGCTTCGAGGGCGCGCGGATCTTCTGCACGGAACTGCGGGCGGAACTGATCTCGGTGGCCGGTCTGTACCGGGTCAGCGAGGATCTGCCCGGAAATTTCAACGGCGCCGCCGTCCAGGTCAGCCTGAGCGGGCGCCAGCTTGTGATCGAACCTCTCTAGACAGGACCAGGAGGGACTGTGGGTAAAATTATCGTTGTTACTTCGGGCAAGGGCGGGGTCGGCAAGACCACGTCCAGCGCATCCCTGGCCATGGGCCTGGCCCGCCGGGGCATGCAGGTCGCTGTGCTGGACTTCGACGTGGGCCTGCGCAACCTCGACCTCATCATGGGGTGCGAGCGCCGCGTGGTCTACGATTTCGTCAACGTCATCCAGGGCGAGGCGACCCTGCACCAGGCCCTCATCCGCGACAAGCGGGTCGAGAACCTTTTCATCCTGCCGGCCTCCCAGACCAAGGACAAGGACGCCCTGCGCATGGACGGCGTGGAGAAGGTCCTGGACGAGCTTACGGGCCGCTTCGATTTCATCCTCTGCGACTCCCCGGCCGGCATCGAGCACGGGGCGCTCATGGCCATGCACTTCGCCGACGAGGCCGTGGTCGTGACCAACCCCGAGGTGTCCTCGGTGCGCGATTCGGATCGTGTCCTGGGCCTGCTGCAGAGCAAGACGAAAAAGGCCAGGGACGGCGGGAACATCCGCGAGCACCTGCTCCTGACCCGCTACGACCCCGAGCGCGTCAGCCGCGGCGAGATGCTGAGCGTGACCGACGTGGAGGAGATCCTGGCCATTCCGCTGCTGGGCGTCATCCCCGAGTCCAAGTCCGTGCTGGCGGCCTCCAACTCCGGCGAGCCCGTCATCCTCGATGACGCAAGCGACGCCGGCCAGGCCTACGACGACGCCGTGTCCCGCCTTCTGGGCGAGGACCTGCCGCACCGTTTCATCACTCCGGCCAAGAAGGGCTTCTTCGCCCGCATCTTCGGAGGCTGACATGGGTATCTTCAGCTATTTCCGCACCAAGAAGTCGAGCGCAGAGGTCGCCAAGAGCCGGCTGCAGATCATCGTGGCCCACGAGCGGGCCCAGAACGGCGGGTACGAGTTCCTGCCGCGCCTGCGCCAGGAACTGCTCCTCGTGGTCCAGAAGTACGTGCACGTGGAACTCGACAACATCCGCGTGGACGTGAACCGGGACGGAGACTGCGAGGTCCTGGAATTCAACGTGACCCTGCCCGAGAACAAGCGCTGAGCAACGACGTCCGCCCCGCCCCGGTTACACCGGCGCCGCG
>JANJWV010000148.1 GCA_024709365.1 Desulfomicrobium sp.
GCGATGACGAAGTCGCCCTCGGCCGCGCAGCGCACGCGGCGCATGATGAGCGGCAGGGGGGTCAGCAGGTCCGAGAGGGAGACGGCGCAGAAATCGTGCATGAGGGGCGCGCCCAGGAGGGCGGCCGCCGCGCACAGGGCCGGGATGCCGGGCACGATGTCCAGCTCCACCGCATGAAGGAGCCCTTCGCGTTCCAGATATTCCAACACCAATCCGGCCATGCCGTAGACGCCGCTGTCGCCGGAGCTGACCACCACCGTGTCCAGGCCCAAAAGGGCGAAGTCCACGGCCTTGGCCGTGCGCTCCATCTCCTTCTTCATGGGGCTCGAGAACAGGGCCTTGCCCGCCAGCAGCTTCGGGTCCACCAGATCCATGTACCGGTCGTAGCCGACCACGGCCCCGGCCCGCACCAGGCACTCCAGGGCCATGGGCGCCAGGAGGTCCGCGCTGCCGGGCCCCAGGCCCACCACGGTCAGCCGGCCAGGGCCACCGTCACGTTCCCGCGCACGGTCTTGGGCACGATCAGCCGCGCCTCCGGGTTTTTCATTCTCGCTGCCAGCACGCTCGCCGCTTCGCATACGCTTCCCGCTCCTATCCTGTCCCGTACCCGCTGCGAGGGGTTGGGGACCGGCGTTTCGTCCAGCACGGACGGTTCGAAGAAATAAGTGGGCAGATTCAGGTGCCCGGCCGCCTCCAGAAGTCCCTCTTCGTCGGCCTTGAGGTTCACGCTGGCCAGCCCGGCCAGGGCGGCCGGGGCCAGGCCCCCGGCGTCAAGGGCTTCGCGCAGGGCCTGCAGCACCTCGTCCCGCGAGACGCCGCGCCGGCAGCCCACGCCGGCGAAGAGGCGGCGCGGGTGCAGGACCAGCCCGTGGGCCGAAGACGCCTCCAGCGTGACCACGACCTGCGCCGTCGGCTGTTCCGCGAGTTCGAAGAAATCCCTCCATTCGGCGTTGCCGCGCAGGCCCAGGTCGTCGTGCGGGTCGTACACCGTGACCGTGCCGCCATCGGCCAGAACGGCGTTGACCGCGGCGATGCGCGCCGGATCGGAGATGGCGCAGCCGCGCTCCGCGGCCAGGGTGTCGATGGCCGGCGTCCCGGCCGCGTCCGTGGCCGTGGTGATGACGGCCCGGCCGCCGAGATGGGCGGCCAGACGGCGGGCCAGGTCGTTGGCCCCGCCGAGGTGCCCCGAGAGGAGGCTGATGACGTTTTCGCCGTTCTGGTCGCAGACGACCACGGCCGGGTCCGTGGCCTTGGACTGCAGCAGGGGTGCGATGGCGCGCACGACGATGCCTGTCGCGGCCACGAAGACGTGGGCGTGGTGCAGGTGGAAATTGGCGTGGACCTGGTCGGCGATGCGCCCGAACCCGCGTATGCCTTCAGTCGCCAGGCGTTCGGGGGCGAACAGGTCGGCCGGGGCCATGGCGGCGATGCGCCGGGCCAGTTCCAGGCCCTGCCGCGTCAGGGCGTACACGGCCATGCGCGGCCAGGATTTGGGCCTCGCGGCCGCGCGGAAGCCGTGTCCGAAGGCCGGGTCGTAGAGCCGTGACGGGACGACGGGCGCCTCTTCGGCCGGCAGGACGAGAAAGACGGCCTGGCGCGTGACGCCCGCCATGTCGTCTTCGAGCCCCGCCAGGGTGGTGCGGATGATCCGCTCCTGCGGGTGGCCGACCTTGTGCCCGACGACGATGACCGTGTCCTCGGGCAAACCCGCCAGGCGCAGTTCCGCCGTCAGTTCCGAGACCTTGTCGGCCGAGAGGTACACGGCCACGGAGGAGCGGTGGCGGGCCAGCTCCCGCAGGCGTTCGGCTTCGGGCACCGGAGTGCGGCCGTGCAGGCGGGTGATGACCAGGCTCTGGGTGGCCTCGGGCACGGTGAAGGACACCCCGGCCCGGGCCGCGGCGGCGAAGGCCGCCGTCACGCCGGGGATGACGCTCCAGGGCACGCCGTCACGGTCCAGTAGCGCCGTCTGCTCGCGCACTGACCCGAACAGGGACGGGTCGCCGGTGTGCACGCGGGCGACGGTGCCGCCGCGCCGCACGGTTTCGAGGATCAGGGCGTGGGTCTCGTCCAGGCTCAAGCCGGCCGAGTCGGCCACACTCGCTCCGGTTTTCGCGCAGGCCACAACCTGGGCCGGGACCAGGGAGCCGGCGTACAGCACCAAGTCTGCGCGGGAGATGAGGTCACGGCCGCGGACCGTGATCAGGTCCGGATCTCCGGGGCCTGCGCCGATGAAGTACACATGCGGTAAATTATTCATGTATCGCTTGAAGGTTTCTGCGCTTCCAGCAGGAAGACGGGGTTGGAAGGCACCAGGCGCAGATCGGCCCCCAGCGGGGCGCTGACGTGGTGTATGAGCTGGTGAACAGTGAGTGGCCAGCCGAGTTCTTCGATGACGGCGCGGACGGTTTCGAGAGTGGACAGCAGCACGGCGGCAGCGACCAAGCGTCCGCCAGGCCGCAGCAGACGGGCGCAGGACAGGAGGACCGGGGCCGAGGCGCCGCCGCCGAGAAAGGCGTGCGTGGGAGCGTCGGGGCGGAGCTCGGGTTCCGGCGTATCACCCGTCCGGGCCTGGGCTGCCTCGGACGCTTCCCGCATGCGGTCGTTCAGGAAATCTTCTAGGGACGTCTCGGCCACCTCGACCAGCCATGCGCCGGTCCGTGCGACGTTATCCCGGACCTGCGCCGCCCGTCCTGCCCGGCGTTCCACGGCCACCACGCGGCCGCGGGTCAGCAGGCGCGCCGCCTCAAGGCTGACGGCGCCGCTGCCAGCGCCGAGGTCCCACAGGACCGAGTCCGGGGCCAGGCGCATGAGCGACAGGGCCAGGGCGCGCACGGGTTGCTTGGTCATCAGGCCGTCCTCGCGGGCCAGGGCGCTTTCGTCGAGGCCCAGAACCAGGGACACCGGCGGGGTTTCGGTCCGTTCCAGCAGAACGACGTTCAGCGGATGCCAGGAGCGCTGCGCGGCTTCGGCCAGGGTCGAGGTGGTCAGGCGCTCCACGGGCGAGCAGAGGGCTTCGGCCACGTGCATGCGCCAGCCCGTGACGCCCCTTTCCAGGAGAAGTCGGGCCACGGCGTCGGGGCTCATGCGCGCGTCCGTGTACAGGGCGGCCAGGCGGCCGTGGGTCAGAGCCGCGAAGAGTGGGCCGAGGTCAGAGCGGCCGTGCAGCGACATGACGGCGCAGTCGTGCCAGGGCAGGCCGAAACGGGCGCAGGCTGCCTGCAGGGCGGAAACGTTGGGATGGAACGTCAGTTCGCCGGGTTCGAAAAAGCGCAGCAGGCTCGCGCCTATTCCGTAGAGCAGGGGGTCGCCGTCGGCCAGGACGCAGATGTCGCCAGCCTGATTCGCGGCATGACGGCGCAGGTCGGCGGCGAAACCCGCCATGGAGGTCAGGGCGAGCCTGCGCTCCTGCTCGATGCCCATTTCGTCGAGAATCTTGCGGCCGCCGGCCACGAGGGCCGCCGAACGCAGGCGGCGCAGTAGTTCCGGAGAGCGGTGCTCCGCACACAGACCGAGACCGACGACGTGGATCATGCCGCCTCCGAGGTGTCATGCAGGACGCGGCCGTCGAAATCGAAGAGCAGGTAGTCCACGGCAATTCCTCGCCCGCTGAATTCCCGGGCGAACTCGGCAGCCCTGTCGGTCAGAAGGGCGTAGAGCGCTGGGGCCTGCGGCATGGGAGCGACGGTCTGCAGCGCCTGCAGGGCCGTGTTGCCTCCCGCCACGTCGGCGCACACGTCGTGAGGAAACCCGCACTCGGCGCACCAGTCGGCCAGGACGGAGAGGTCCAAGTCCGCGCTGCGGGCATGGGTGTAGCGATGGCCCTGGGCCTGCTTGACCAGCTTGCCGAAGAACACGCCCCACTGCACGGCTCCGAAACCCCGCCGCCCGGCTTCGCGCATGGAGTAGAAAAAGAAGTCGGCCACCTGCACGCAGGCCGTCTCGGGCGTGTCCGGCCGGGCCTGGCGCAGGAAGCGCTCGCTGCGCCCGCCCGTGGTCAGGCAGGGCCGCTTGACCCCGCAGGCCTCCATGACGTCGAGGCACTGGCGGATGGTGGCCTGGTAGGCGGCGTTGCTGAAGGGCTTGACCGTGCCCCGGGTGCCGAGGATGGAGATGCCGCCGACGATGCCCAGGCGCGGGTTGAAGGTTTTCAGGGCGATCTCCTCGCCGCGGTCCACGCGGATCTCCACCTCTGCGGCGTCGAGTCCCGCCTCGGCCACGGCCTGCCGGATCTGCACGCGCGGGACGGGGTTGATGGCCGCCTCGCCCACGGCTACGGGCAGTCCGGGCCGGGTCACCGTGCCGACGCCATGGCCCCCCTTGAGGACGATCCCTTCGCCGCCTCGCCGGACCAGGGCCCGGATCACGGCACCGTGGGTGGCGTCGGGGTCGTCGCCGCCGTCCTTGACCACGGCCGCCAGCACGCCGTCACCCTCGCCGCGGCTCTCCAGGATGGCCACGGACAGGCGCCCGCCCATGGGCAGGGGCACGTCGACGGAGTCCGGCGCGCGTCCTTCCAGCAGGTGCAGGGCCGCGGCCTTGGCCGCCGCGGCCGCCGCCGTGCCCGTGGTGAAGCCGTGGCGAAGGGTCATGCCCCGCAGGCTCCGACGAAGCGCTCGGCCATGGCCGGGTTGGAGCCGAAGTGCAGGTGCACGTAGGAGCCCAGGCAGTTGCCTTTCAGGAAACCGCCGGCCCCGTCGCTCCGGCCGCAGCGGTCGAAGACGCGGTAGGCTTCGGCGGCTGCCGGATCTTCGCCGCGCAGCTGCGAGTAGTGGAACTCGTGCCCGCGCACGCGTTCGCCCGCTCCGCCCAGCGCCGTCGCCGACGCAAGCTCCACCTCGCGGTAGCCCAGGGCCTGGTGCCGGCCCTGCATGGCGCAGGAGAAGTCGAAGACGCCGGCCATGGCGTGTTCCCGGCCGTCGCGGGTGCGCAGGCTCTTCATCAGGTACATGAAGCCGCCGCACTCGGCGTAGACGGGCTTGCCGCTCGCGCAGAAGTCGCGGATCTTGCCGAGCATGGTCGTGTTGGCGGCCAGCTGCTCGGCGTGGAGTTCGGGGTATCCGCCGCCCAGGTACAGGCCCTTGAGGGCCGGCGGCAGGTTGTAGTCCTCCAAGGGGGAGAAGGGCACCAGTTCGGCCCCGGCCTGACGCAGCATGCGCAGGTTCTCCTCGTAGTAGAAGCAGAAGGCGCGGTCGCGGGCATAGCCGATGCGAACCTCGGGCATCTTCACGCCGCCGTCGTTCAGGGAGGGCAGGGAGCACTCGGGCAGGGCCGCCAGCAGGGCGTCGAGGTCCAGGGCGCTCTCGACCCAGTCGGCCAGGGCGTTCAGGCGCTCATCGCGCCGGTCCAGGTCCTCGGCCGTGACCAGGCCCAGGTGCCGCGAGGGCAGTTCCAGGCCGGGGATCCTTGGCAGGCTTCCCAGAACTCGTACGCCCTGGCCTTCCAGAGCCTGGGACAGGATCTGCCCGTGGGCCGGGCTGCCGGTCATGTTGAAGAGCACGGCGTCGAGGGTCAGGGCCGGGTCGAACTCGGCGAAGCCCTTGACCAGGGCTGCGGCCGAGCGGGCCATGCCGCGGGCATTGACCACCAGCAGCACGGGCACGTCCAGAATTTTGGCCAGCTGCGCGGCCGACCCTTCCTCGCTGACGGCGCCGATGCCGTCGAAGAGCCCCATGGCCCCCTCGATGATGGAGATGTCGCACCCTTCGTGGTTGCGGCGGAAGATGCGCCGGATCTCTTCGGTGGGGAGCATCCAGCCGTCGAGGTTGTGGCTCGGCAGGGCCGTGGCCATGCGGTGCAGGCCTGGATCGATGAAGTCCGGCCCCGACTTGAAGCCCTGGACCACGAGGCCTTTGCGGGCGAAGGCCTTCATCAGGCCCAGCGCGACCGATGTCTTTCCGCACCCGCTGGAGGTGCCGGCGATGAGGATGGCTTTGGGCATATGCTTATCCTTGGTTCAACGTGGTTCGTTTCCGGTCAGGAGCATGAGCGACAGGTATGTCGGGCTGTCCGGGGCCTCGTCGAGGCTGCGCGTGATGAACTGTTCCTTCATGCCCATCTTCGAGGCGAAAACGCAATGGGTGTGTTTCGGCGACAAGCGAAGTTCCTCGCGGATGGCGGCGAAATTGGTGTAGGCCTTGAGGATGACGGCGTTGTCCGCGCCGCTGAGGTTCCGGCGCAATTCCCCTGCGTCGCGGATGCCCGGGAGCACCATGAGGTTCTGGGACCCTTCGGCCAGCACGGTCTCCGTGGCCGCGGCCACGGCCTGGAAGGACGTGATGCCCGGGACCACGGTCACGGGCGTCGCGGGGGCCAGGCGGCGCAGGGTGCGCAGCAGGTAGGCGAAGGTGGAGTAGAGCAGTGGGTCGCCCAAGGTCAGGAAGGCTGCGTCGTGCCCGGCGTCGAGTTCCGCCAGGACCAGTCGGGCGTTCTCCTCCCAGGCGGCCTGCAGGGTGCTGTCGTCGCGGCTCATGGGGAAGCCCAGGCGTACGACGCGGGCCTCGGGGCGCAGGTGCGGGCGGGCGATGTCCAAGGCCATGGAGTCGTCGTTCCTGGTCGAGGACGCGGCCAGGATGAGGTCGACGCGGCCGAGGATGTTCGCCGCCTTGATGGTCAAGAGTTCCGGGTCGCCAGGGCCGACGCCGATGCCGTATAAATGGCCGCTCATGGGCGGACCTCCGTTTTCCAGTTTGCGATGATGGTTGAAAGCTGCCGCACGGCCTCGATGCTGCGCGGCCCGGGCCGGGAAAAGAGGGCCTGGTCCACGGTGAAGACCTGCCCTTTGTCCAGGCACGACAGGGTGCGGAACAGGGGACGTTCGGCCACGGGTTCGGGGGACGGGTTCATGGGCCCTTGCTGCATGAGGTAGATGTCCGGCGCCAGGCGCAAAACCTCTTCTTCGCCAAGCCGCACGAGCTTGTCCGGGGCCTCGACGCAGTTGCGTCCGCCGGCCGCGGTCATGATCTCCGAAACCATGGAGCCCTGGCCTGCCGCCAGGAGGTTCGGGTAGCGGACCTCGAAGAAGATGCGCGGCTGCGGGTCCTTTTGGGAGGCTTCGAGGGCGGCCAGTTCGGCGCGCATGGCGGTCACGCGGGCTGTGGCCCGTTCGCCACTGCCGGTCAGCACGCCCAGGCGTTCCATGACCGAGAAGAGCTGGCCGAAATTTTCCAGGTTGAAAACGGCCACTTTCAGTCCGCGTTCCTCCAGGAAACGCACGGGTTCCAACGCCTCGGGACGGCCGCCGAGCTGCACGACCAGGTCGGGTGAAAGGCCCAGGATCAGCTCCGCGTTGGGCCGCAGGTGGGTGCCGATGGAAGGTTTGGCCGCGATGGACGGCGGAAAGTCGTCGGCGGCAGTGCGCGCGGCGACGGCCTCCTCCCGGCCCAGGTCGGCCAGGATCTCACTGAAGGCGCCGTAAAGGGCCACGACCCGGCCTGCCGGGGCGTCCAGGCGGATCTCCGTGCCCCGGTCGTCGTTGACGCGCACTTCGGCCGCCGCCGCACTGGTCAGGCAGAAGCTAAGGGCGAGGCACAAGATGAGCCTGGGGAGCGCCCGTGAGAGGGTGCGGGGCCACGGCAAGGGGTGTTTCATAGATCTCGCTCAGGGTTTGGGCCGTGAACACGTCACGGGTCGGTCCGTCGGCCACGACGGACCCGTTTTTCAGAAAGACGAGCCGACGGCAATAGAGGGCGGCCAGGTTCAGGTCGTGGGCTACGGTCAGAATGGTCGTCCCGGCGGCGTTGCGGGCCCGCAGCAGCTCGTAGAGGTCCACGGTCCGAGCCACGTCCAGGCTTGATGCGGCCTCGTCCAGGAGCAGCAGGTCCGTTTCCTGGGCCAGGGCCTTGGCCATGACCACGCGCTGCAGTTCGCCGCCCGAGAGGGTGTCCGCGGCCCGGTCCTGCAGGTGCAGGCTGCGCGTCTCGTCCATGGCCGCCCTGGCGCGCTCCACGTCGGCGGGGCCGTAGCCCCCGAGCAGAGACACGTAGGGGTAGCGCCCCATGAGCACCAGGGACAGGGCGCGCACGCCGGGCAGGGCCGGGGTTTTCTGGGCCACGGTGGCGCAGCGTCCGGCCCGGGCCTTGGGCGCGAGGGTCATGATGTCGTCGCCGCCGATGCGGATGCTCCCCGACAGGGGCGGCAGGACCCCGGACACGGCGCGGACGAGGGTCGTCTTGCCGCTGCCGTTGGGCCCGAGGACGCCGGTGAACTCGCCGGCCCCCACGCTCAGGGTGACGCTGCGCAGCACGGCCCGGCCGTCGTATCCGGCCGTAAGGCCCGTGATATCGATCATGTGCGCGCTCATGCCGTGCGCCTGCGGGCCATGATCAGGCAGAAAAAGGGGCCGCCGAAGAGGGCCGTGAGCACGCCCACGGGCAGTTCGGCGCCGTGGGCCAGGATGGTCCGGGCCAGGACGTCGGACCACAGCAGCAGAATCCCTCCGCCCAGGGCCGAGAAGAGGAGCAGCCGGCGGGAGTCCGGCCCGACGAGCATGCGTACCAGATGCGGCACCACGAGCCCGACGAAGCCGATGATCCCGGAGACGCTGACGGCCGCGGCGGTCAGCATGCCGGCGCCGACCAGCAGGGCGATGCGCACCCGCTTCACGGCCACCCCGACCTGGGCGGCCTGCTCGGTACCCAGGGCCAGGATGTCCAGTTCGCGGGCCAGCAGGAAAACCGTCGCACCGCCGACTGCCAGGTAGGGCAGCATGACCCCCACATGGTCGAACCCTCTGCCCTGGAAGCTGCCCATGATCCAGAAGACGATGGCCGAAACCGACTCCTCGTTCAGGGACTTGATCAGGGCGATGGCCGCGCCCAGGAACGTCGAGACGACGATGCCACCCAGGACCAGGCTCTCGCGCGAAAAATCCCCGGCCAGGCGGCTCAGGCCCAGGACCATCCCCATGGCCGCGAAAGCCCCGGCCAGGGCGGCCAGGGGCAGGGCGGTCAGCCCCGGCAGAGTCCAGCCCAGACCCAGGGCCAGGGCCGCCCCGCAGGCCGCGCCGCTCGAGATGCCCAGGGTGAAGGGGTCGGCCAGGGGGTTGCGCAGCAGCCCCTGGAAGACCCCGCCCGAAACCGCCAGGGCCGAACCCGTCAGGAACGAGAGCACGATGCGCCCCAGGCGGATGTCGCGCACGATGACCAGATCCTGGGTCTCGGCCCCGCCGCGCAGCCAGGCGGCCAGGGCCTCGTGGATGGCCGAGGCCGGCAGAGGGTAGGACCCGAAGAACAGGGCCGCGTAGACCGAGAGGGGCACGGCGGCCGCCAGAAGCAGCCAGGCCCGGGTATGACGCGGCCCGGTCATGATCAGTTCAGCCGCTCCACGGCGGCCTGCAGGTGGTCGAGCCAGATGTCCACGAAGGCCGGGATGTCGGCCGTGCCGCGCAGCACCGGTTCGCAGGCCACGCCGTCGGCCGTGAGCACGGACTTCCAAGAATCATCTTCCTCCCCGGCCATGTCGTTCATGGCATGGTCGCCGGACACGGCCATGAGGGGCTGGAGCCAGGCTTTTTTGACCTTGCGCGCCTTCAACGCCGTGCGCACGTCGTCGAGGGATGGCGTGCCCTCGACGGTGCCGACCAGGACCAGGGGGTCCAGGCGGCTCAGGGAATACTGCAGGCCGGGGTAGTAGATGTTGGCCGGGTGATGGGTGCCGTGGCCCATGAGGATGACTGCCTCGTTCTTTTTCCGGTCAGGCGGCAGGCTGGCCATGACGGCCTTGGCGCAGGCCTCGACGTCGGCCGGTTCGGCCAGCAGCGGCAGGCCCAGGGTCACCCTGTCCATGCCCTTGGGCAGGCCGGAGAAGGCCGCCACGGTCTTCTGCAGTCCGTGGAACTCCTCGCCGGGGATGGTCTGCAGGGACTGCACGGCAACATGGGTGAAGCCGTCATCCATCATGCGCGCCAGGGCCATGGCCGGTGAATCGAACTGCAGCCCCTGGCCGGCCAGCTTCTGGCGCACGATGCGCGACGAATAGGCCCAGCGCACTTCCAGGCCGGGAAAGCGGGCCTTGGCTTTTGTGTCGATGTTGTCCAGAGCGGCGCGGGCCTCGGGCACGGTGGTGCCGAAGGCGACCAGCAGGATGCCCTTTTTGGTCGGCTTCTCCGCACCATGGCCGGCAAAGGCCTGGGCGCCGAGGGCGAGCAGGAAAATGACGAGAACGAGTCCGCAAACATGCGAGGCTTTGAACATGAGACCTCCAGGTTTGGCGGGGGAAATGGATGAAAACGGACGCGGGTCCGGGGCGCGGCCCGCAAAACCCCCGTTGCGGACGGCACAGACTGTGGTTGGTCTTCGGACAGGTCTTCCGACTCGTTTCACCGTCCTCGTCCTTCCCAGGATTGCTCCCAGTGGACAGCGCGGAGGATGGCCTTGCTGAAACTCACGGCGGCGGGTCCGCTCCCGATTTGCACGGGATTCCCTTTTACACCCGAAGGTATCCGAAGTGGGAGGAAGGCTAGTCGGGGCCTTGGGGGCTGTCAAGGAAAGGGCGTGCGGAGTGTCGCGACTGGGGTTTCGAAACCTTCGCGGCTTCGCTTGACATTCCGGCCGTTGCGAGAATAAGTGGTCACAAAATGACTTTTGGTCATTTTGTGACCATTGTCCAATAAAGGGGACGACGTGGCCAGGAAACAGCAGGAAAAATCGCTTCAGACGCAGCGCGAGCTGCTCGAATCCGCCGAAAGGCTCTTCGCGGCCAAGGGGTTCGTGGCCACGACCGTGGCCGAGATCACGGCCGACGCGGGCTATGCCAAGGGGAACTTCTACCGGCACTGGCAGAGCAAGGACGAGATCATGCTGGAGATCATCGCCATCAAGATGCAGTCCTACAGGGCCATGCGCGACGAGGCCCTGAGGCACGCCGGCAGCCTCGAAGAGGTCATGGACCGCATCCTCGATTTCCTGGAGACCATGATCGACGACCGCAACTGGTCCTCGGTCTTCCTGGAGTTCACCATCCATGCTTCTCGCAACGAGGAGCTCAGGGCCCAGCTCAACCAGTCCCTCTACAGGCTGTCCAACGACATCTTCGAGGACATCGTCGCGCCGTACGTGAAGAGCGGCTACCCGGCGAGCAAGATCGGTGCTCTGAACACGGCCCTTTTCGAGGGCTTCCTGATCCATTCGCTGCTGGGCACGGGCACCATCGACCGCACGGATTTCCGCAGGGCCGCCATGCGGCTGGCCCTGGCCAACGCCCTGGACACCCAGGAATGAAACGGGCCGGCGCATGGGGCGCGGCCGCACCTGTCACACGGAGGATTTTCGAGATGAGGCTGTCTTTTCGGGTCGCGGCGCTGGTCGCCGCCGTGCTTGTCCTGGGCTTCTCGGGTTCGGCCATGTCCGCCGGGCCGGTCAAACTCTCCTACAGCAACTTCTTCCCGCCGACCCACATCCAGTCGCAGCTGGCCGAACAGTGGTGCCGCGAGGTCGAGGCCCGCACGAACGGGCAGGTCGTCATCGACTACTACCCGGCAGGCACCCTGACCAAGCCCAAGGACTGCTATGACGGCGTGGTCCAGCGCATCTCCGACATCGGCCTCTCGGCCCTGGGCTACACCAAGGGGCGCTTCCCGGTCCTCTCGGGCGTGGACCTGCCCATGGGCTACACCTCGGGCGTGCAGGCCACCAAGCTGGCCAACGCCGTCTTCGAGAAGTTCACGCCCAAGGAGTTCGACGACGTCCACGTTCTGTATTTCCACGCCCACGGCCCGGGCAAGCTGCACACCGCCGGCAAGCCGGTCAAGAGCATGGACGACCTCAAGGGCATGAAGATCCGCGCCACGGGCAACAGCGCGGCCGTCATCACGGCCCTGGGCGGCAACCCCGTGGCAATGTCCATGCCCGACTCCTACCAGTCCATCCAGAAGGGCGTCGTCAACGGCGGCATCTACCCCGTGGAGACCAACAAGGGCTGGAAGATGGGCGAGGTCGTCGACTACCTGACGGACACCACGGCCGTGGCCTACACCACGACCTTTTTCGTGGTCATCAACAAGGACGTCTGGGCCGGCCTGTCGCCGGAGGTGCAGAAGGCCATGACCGACGTCAGCGTCGAGTGGATCGGCAAGCATGGCCAGGCCTGGGACGACAGCGACAAGGAGGGCCTCGACTTCTTCCTGGCCCAGCAGGGCAACGCCGTGGTCACTCTGGACTCGGCCGAGGCCGAGCGCTGGACCAAGGCCATGGAGCCCATCTTCGTCGAGTACGAGGCGGAGTGCGCCAAGGCCGGCGCCGACGGCAAGGCCGTGATCGAGTTCATGCGGGCCAACCTGAAATAGGCTGTTCGATTATCGATTGACAGGCGGCAATGGTCTGTGTTGTGGCGGCCGCAACCCAGGCCATCGTCGCCTGCCTTTTTGCGTAAAGGAGCGTATTTGTGGAAGGAATCGAGAAAATACTGGCCAAGGTCGAAGGCGTCATGCGCGTGGCCGCGTGCCTGAGCCTGATGGCCATGGTCCTGATCACGGTGGCCGACATCAGCGGGCGGCTGAAGCAGAGCCCGATCTTCGGGTCCGAGGAGTTGGTCAGCTTCCTGGCAGTCCTGGCCCTGGGGCTGACCCTGCCGTACGCCCACTCGCACCGCTCGCACATCGGCGTGGAGGTTTTCGTGCAGCTCCTGTCGACGCGGGTCCGCCGACGGCTCAAGTTTTTCCGGGAGATCCTCTCGATCCTTTTCTTCGCCATGGTTACGGCCATGATGGGCCTCTATGCCCGGGACAAGCAGCTCTCGGGCGAGGTATCGATGAACCTGGGACTGTCGGAACATGTCCTGATCTACGTTCTCGCCGCCTGCTTCGCAGTGACCACCCTGGCCATGCTCGTCGATTTCATCCGCTTCCTCGGCCAGTGGAGGCAGTCATGAGTCCGGCCGCCATCGGCTTTATCGGCATCGCGGTCATGCTCGCCCTTTTCTGCACGCGCATGCCCGTGGCCTTCGTCATGGCCGTGGTCGGGTTCGTCGGCTTCTCGGTCCTGACCTCGGTCCAGGGCGGTCTGAACATGGTCAGCCGCAGCATGTACGAAGTCTTCGTCTCCTATGACCTGACGACCATCCCGCTCTTCATCCTCATGGGCCAGCTGGCCTTCAACGCCGGCATCAGCCGCCGTCTCTACTCCACGGCCTACCGCTTCTTCGGGCACATCCGCGGCGGCCTGGCCATGGCCACGGTTTCGGCCTGCACGGCCTTCGGCGCGGTCTGCGGGTCGAGCCCGGCCACGGCCGCGACCATGGCCACGGTGGCCATCCCCGAAATGAAGCGCTTCGGCTACCGAGACCGCCTGAGCGCCGGGGCCGTGGCCGCCGGCGGGGGGCTCGGCATGGTCATGCCGCCGAGCGTGGTGCTCATCATCTACGGCGTGCTCACGGAGCAGTCCATCGGCAAGCTCTTCGTCTCGGGGATTCTGCCGGCCTTCCTGCTGACGGGCCTCTTCCTGGCGGCCATCGCCATCACCTGCCGCCGCCACCCCGACTACGGACCGCCGGCCGAGCACTTCTCCTGGCCCGAGCGCATCAGGTCCCTTTCGGGCCTGACGGATACCCTCATCGTCTTCGCCGTGGTCCTGACGGGCCTGTTCAAGGGCTGGTTCACGCCAACCGAGGCTGCCTCCGTCGGTGCCTTCAGCGTGCTGGTTCTCGGTCTGGTCCGGCGCCAGCTGAATCTGAAGCTCGTCATGAAGTCCCTGGAAGAGACCCTCCGCACTTCGGCCATGATCCTCTTCCTGGTGGCCGGGGCCGTGGTCTTCGGCAAGTTCCTGGCCGTGACCCGCATCCCCTTCACCACGGCAAGCTATATCGGCGGGCTGGAGGTCCCGGCCCTGGCCGTCATGGGCCTCATCGTCCTCATCTACTTTCTCGGCGGCTGTTTCATGGACTCCCTGGCCATGGTCATGCTGACCGTGCCCGTCTTCTACCCCGTGGTCATGGACCTGGGCTACGACCCCATCTGGTTCGGGGTCATCATCGTCCTGGTCACGGAGATGGGCGTCATCACGCCGCCCGTGGGCATCAATGTCTACGTGGTCTACGGCGTGACCACGGGCATGAAGCAGAACATCAGCCTGGAGTCCATCTTCCGAGGGATCTATCCATTCCTGCTGGCCACCATCGTCGGCATCGTCCTGCTCTTCCTCTTCCCCCAGATCGTGACCTTCCTGCCGTCGCTCATGTAGCCGCAACCGACCGGCGGGGCCATCCCCGCTTCAGTCCCTTCGAACTCGCCTGTACCGGGGCCGGAAGAAATTCCGGCCCCTTCGCGTTTCAGACCCGCCAAGGCGGCTTTTCCGGTGCGCTGGGGTTCCTTCAGTCGTCGATTTCAGCTTTGTGCCGGAAACAGTGATGCAGCCATACGGATATATATGTATGATCGCTATTCTGAATTTACTAAAAATGTGTATATATTTGTATGTATTTTTCAACAAGTAATAATTCACATGTTTATCATGTGTACGTTATGCAGTGAAACTATGTAGAAAGAATATCGATCAGTATAGTGTATCGAAATGAAATCAGGAGAGTGTGAGGCGAAGTGTCTGAAATTGCAATCGCGAGGCAGCAAAAACCCGGATCGGTCCTGGTCATGACGGTGGCGCTGTTTGCCTTAATGGTGTCACCGGCCTTGGCATCGTCACTGTCGGTCGGGCAGTCGGTTTTCGCCGTTGTTGTCCGCGGAACCGGGTCCGTGGTCGAATCCGGCCGGGTCATCGCCAATGATGGAGGCATGGCCCGGGTCCGGTGGGATGCGTGTGCATGCGAAACGCGTGTGCCCGTCGACGAACTGTTCACGTCCCTCGCGAACGCGCGAATCGTTGAGGAAAGTCTCGACGCGGACCGCGTCGCCTTCGCAGAGGCCGCGGGGTCGGCCGGCCGCATGAGCCTTCTGTTTCTTCTGTTCGGCCGGCCGGTACTCCGATGAAAGGCATGGTTCGCGCCACCGGGACGCATCGCACCTGTCCTGGCGCTGTTCGAACCGCTCCGGGCCGTACCGCGCGCCTCATGCGGGCATGGTTCGTCCTGGCCGCGCTGCTCTCTCTTTCCGTTCCCGCCTGGCCCTTTTCCATGGAACTGCCCGTGAACTGCACAGGGGCCGATCTGTGCCTGCCCCAGAACTACTTCGATCACGATCCGTCTACCGCCCATGCGGACTACATCTGCGGCCCCCTGTCCTACGACGGGCACACGGGCACGGACATTCGCGTTTCCCATGCGGACATGGAGCGGGGCGTGCCGGTGCTGGCCGCGGCCGACGGCGTGGTCCGCGCCGTGCGGGACGGCGAGCCGGAAGGCGAGATTTCCTTGCGCGGCAAGGCGGGCGTGAAGGGCCGCGAGGCGGGCAACGCCGTGGTCGTGGTTCACGGGGAGGGCTTCGAGACCCAGTACAGCCATCTGCGGCGCGGCTCCGTGACCGTGCGTCCGGGTCAGCAGGTCGGCACCGGGCAGGTTCTCGGCAGGGTGGGCCTGTCCGGCGCCACGGAGTTTCCGCATCTGGAGATCAGCGTGCGCCATCATGGAAGCCCCGTGGACCCGTTTACCGGTTCCGCGTCCCAAGAGTGCGCCGGGCCGCGCGCGCCTCTCTGGAGCAGGGTCGCGCTGGCGTCACCGGAGCTGGCGTACCGAGCCGGAGGGCTCCTGGATGCAGGATTCTTCGACTCGCCGCC
>JANJWV010000215.1 GCA_024709365.1 Desulfomicrobium sp.
TAACCGTCTTAACTACGACCCCGCATGGTCTTCTTGGTGGGCGGTACAGGGATCGAACCTATGACATTCGGCTTGTAAGGCCGACGCTCTCCCAGCTGAGCTAACCGCCCTGTCCCGTCCAACGAGAAACTGTCTCTATAGGGACGGCCGTCGGTTGTCAAAGATTTTTCTGCCGTCCGGAAAAATCTTCTTAGGCGGCCCGCGGGCTTTGCTCTTTGCCGCTTGTGTACTATTGCCGACGCAGAAATTTCACCAGCACACCGCCTGCAGGAGCCCATGGACAATCCCAAAACCGCGACGATACTTCTGGCCAAGGCATACGCCGACAAGGGCGATCCCGACGGATGGTTCGAGGAGTTCTACGCCCGGGCGAGCGGCGACATCGCCAAGGTCTACTGGGCCGACCTGGAGCCCAACCCCCTGCTTCTCGACTGGCTCGACGAGCATCCCGCCCCGGCCGGCAAGAAGGCCGTGGTGGTCGGCTGCGGGCTGGGCGACGACGCCGAGGCACTGCGTGAGCGCGGCTACGCGGTCACGGCCTTCGACATCTCCCCTTCCGCCGTGGAGATGTGCCGTCGGCGCTATCCCGGCAGCTCCGTGGAGTACGTCACGGCCGATCTCTTCGACCATCCCGCGGCCTGGCGGCGCGGCTTCGATCTCGTCTACGAGTGCAACACCATCCAGATCCTCACGGGCGACAACCGGGTCAGGGCACTGAACGCCATTGCCGAACTGGTAGCTCCCGGCGGCGTGGCCGTCGTGTCCTGCCGCAGCCGCGAAAGCGACGACCATTCGCAGACCTTCCCCATCGCCCTGGACCGCCATGAGATCGACGGCTTCGTGCGCGCCGGCCTGCCGGAGACGCACTTTCTGGCCTACGACGACCACCAGGACCCGCCCGTCCCGCACTTCTTCGCGGTGTACAGGCGGCCGGCCTGAGCACCTCACCCGAAACGGCTCGGGACCCCGCTTTGGTAGCCGGCCGAACCCATCTCAAGGAGTCACGCAGATGAAATACGCCCTGTACGCAATCCTGCTCATGCTTCTGGCCTCATGCGCACCCAAGCCTGCGACGGCTCCCGGCAAGGCGTACATGGAGGAACGCACCAAATCCGAAGACGCCGTCGACAAAGTGACCATCGGCGGGACCGGGGCGGCTTTCTACTACGACAAGCGCCTGTGGAGCGTGAAAAGCGACGAGGGTTCGCGCATCGAGTTCAACGCCCGCAGGTTCGCCAACGCGCAGATCTTCTCCTACGACGAAGGCGTCCCGATGACGGACATCTACAGGAAACTGGTGGAGGGCTACGGGCTCAAGGACGCTCAGCTTCTTGAGTCCGAATTCATCAGGGTCAACGGCGAGGTCGTGGTTTTCAACAAGATCGAGGGCAAGCACGGGCGCAAGCAGATCGTGATCCTGAGCTACGGGTATTCGGACAAGGGCCGCACGGTCATCCCCCACGGCTACATCTACAAGAGCATGCTGCGGGACGAGACCGAAGCGGAAATCGTGGACTTCCTGAACGGCTTCGTCGCCGGGAAGTAGACGCCTTCGCGCTCTGACCGGGCCGGGGAAAGCCATCCCGGCCCGCCTGTCAGCGTCCCGGAGGACCGGTCCCTAGTCGCGCAGATACCTGTAGATGGCCGCGAAGTCCTCGCGTCCCAGACCGCTCTCGTCGGCCCCGGCGTAGAGTTCCCGCGCCAGGCGGGCCAGGTACAGCGGCTGGCCCGCTTCGGAGGCGGTCCGCTCGACCAGGCGCAGATCCTTGAGCATCCATTCCAGCGGGAAGTTCACCTCGTATTCGTCCTTGCGGATCATCTCGGCCTTGGCCTTGGTGAAAGGCGCGACCACATGAGTGTTCGGCAGCGTGTCGAGCAGGAAGTTGCGGTCGAAGCCGAGCTTCTCGCCCAGCAGGACCGTTTCGGAGAAGACGACCATGGCCTGGGCCAGGAGCGCGTTGACGAGCATTTTCAGGCCAGCCCCGCGCCCCGTCTCCCCGGCGTGGATGATCTTGCCGCCCATGACATTGAGCAGCGGCTCGATCTCCCGCACGTCCCCCGCGTCGCCGCCCACCAGGAACACGAGGTCGCCGCGCTCGGCGTTGGGCTTGGTTCCCGACACCGGGGCGTCGACGAAGCGCACGCCGCGATCGCGAGCGGTCTGCCCTGCCCAGCGGGAGAAGGACGGGTCGACCGTGGAGCAGTCGACCCAGATGGCGCCCGCCTTCATGGCGGACACGAAGCCGGACTCCGACAGGGCGACGTCCCGCACGACATCGGGCGTGCTGAGCATGGTGAAGACGACATCCGCGTCCCGCACGGCGTCCGTGCACGAAGCCGCGGCCCGAGCCCCCAGACGCTCCAGTTCCTGCGCGGGTCCGGGGGAACGGTTGAACACCGTCAGTCCGGCGCCGCTTTTGAGCAGGTTGGCGGCCATGCGGCTGCCCATGATCCCGAGTCCGATGAACGCAGTCTTCATTTTGCGCCTCCTTCCGTCAGGTGCGGTCCGCCCGTGGGGCGGGATGGGGTTGATTTCTTCAGTCGTGCCGGCCGCACCAGCGCTCGATGGCCTCGCGCATGGCCAGGGGCTGTTCCGTCGGAATCCAGTGCACGGCGTCGAGGTGCTCGACGCGGCAGTCGGGCAGTTCCGACAGACGCCGGACGGTCATCCCCGGATCGCCGAAGATGCCGCCGCTGGAAAGCAGGGCCAGAGCGGGCGCGCGGATGGCCGAGAGGTCCGGCAGCGGGTCGGTGACGGCGAGCAGGTCCTGCAGGTACACGACCGTGGGCAGGATGCGCAGCTCGTGCACGGGCGAGGAAAAGCGTTTCGTCGGGAACGAGCCATTCGTCCGGGCCATGGCCGCGTAGGCGACCTGGTCCAGTTCTGCCAGGTCCAGAGGCGGCAGGCTGCCCCGGTGGATGCCCATGGCCGCCAGGGCCAGCAGGGGCCGCACCATGGCCGCCAGCACGGGGCGCAGGTGCAGGACGCGGGTCATCCGGCCGGTGATGGCGGCGCGGAACATGGGCTCGATGAGCACCAGGCCCGAGACCAGGCCGGGGTGGAGCCACGCGAACCACAGGCCGAGATTGGCACCCAGGCAGTGCCCCACCACCTCCGCCTGTTCGATGCCCTCGTGCCGCAGCAGGCCTGCGAGATCCGCGCTCCAGACGTCCATGCCCACCCGGCCGCGATACAGCGACCCGCCGTGGCCGCGCAGGTCCAGGCGCAGGATGTCCCAGCCCTCGGCCAGGCGCGTGCCGCCCACGAAATTCCACCATCTGGTCATGTTGCTGGCCACGCCGTGCAGCAGGACGACGGTCCGCCGCGGCGCCCCGGCCCGCGTGATGCGGTATGCGATGCGCGCGCCGTCCGCGGCCGTGTATACGCTCTCCCGTTCCATGGCACCTTCCCTTTTGAACGTCAGGTATCCCAGCAAACCCGGAAAAAGAAAAGCCCGGACGCATCGCCGCAAGGCCATGCGTCCGGGCTTTGTTCCCGAATGTCAGGCTCCCTACTCCACCGCGCCGACCACGAAGAGGTGCATCTCGCGCGGCCCGTGGGCCCCGTGCACGAGAGTGGCCTCGATGTCGGCCGTCTTGCTCGGGCCGGTGATGACCGTCACGTTGGACGGCAGGGTCCGGGCGTTCAGGCTGGAGAGCATCCGTCGGTAGGAGCCGACGATACGTTCGGCCGGAACCACGGCGATGTGGATGGACGGCACCAGGGACACGGACCGCGCCCGCCCTTTGCCGCCCAGAAGCACGATGGAGGCGGTGTCGGCCAGGAGGTAGTCGGCCGTGGTGATGCCGATGTACGAGGCGATGACCTCGCGTCGGAAGTCCTGGCGCTCGCTCTCGCCGAAGCCCTCGGCCTCGGGCACGACCTTGACGGCGATGTCGGCCGGCAGCAGCTTTTCGAGTACCAGGCTTTCGAGCAGCGGGTCGCTCCAGCGCATGATCTGCTTCGCCGTGCCCCACTCCGGAGTCCGTTCGGCCGCCAGTGCTGCGATGGCCGCGCCGCAGGCGGCCGGATCCGGGCACTCGTGAACCTGCAGGTTCAGAGCCTTGGCCTCGGCCCGGATGCTGTCCATCCAGCCTGCACGTTCCTCGGCCGGCACCGGGGCTTCGGCGCAATTCACGAAGCCTTCGCTCTTGGCGAAGACGATCCTCTCCCGGCCGTCGCCGGCCTGGACGCCCAGGGCCTTGCGGACCCGTTCGATGATGGGGTTCATGCGTCCCTCCCGTCCCGGTTGCGCCGGGCCCATCTTTCGCCGAAACTTTCCTCGGCCAGGGGCGGGAAATCGCGCCCCCGGGTCCATCCGCCCAGCGGTCCGGGCAGTCTGGTGATCCAGCCGTTGCGGCGCGGCAGCAGGCGCTGTCCCAGGCGGGCCAGGCCGCGCAGGGCGTCGAAGAGCCCGCGCCGGCTCATGACGAGGGACCAGGCCGTGAAGGCCAGCTTGGCCGCCCTGCTCTGGGGCCGCACGTCCCACTTGGGGTCGCCGTCGGCCAGCTTGGCGCGCAGCAGGGAGAGCATGCGCGGCAGGTCGTTGTCCACGGGGCAGACCTGCCTGCAGGCGCCGCACAGGGTCTCGCCCTGGCAGAGGTGGCTGCATTCGCCGATGCCGCGGGTCAGGGGCGTGAAGACGGCGCCGATGGGGCCGCAGTAGGGCGAGCCGTAGCTGTGGCCGCCGATGTTCAGGTACACGGGGCAGACGTTGAGGCAGCCGCCGCAGCGCACGCAGTGCAGGACCTCCCGGAAGTCGGGGTCGGCCAGGATGCGGCTGCGGCCGTTGTCGACGAGGACGAGGTGGAACTCCTCGGGCCCGTCGGGCTCGTCGGTCAGGCGCGGCCCGCCGACGTAGCTGATGTAGGTGGATATCTTCTGTCCGGCCGCGGCGCGGGTCAGCATGCGCAGGAGGATGTCGTGGTCCTCCAGGGTGGCGGCGATCTTCTCGATGCCCAGGAGCACGATGTGCACGCGGGGCATGGTCGAGGTCATGCGGATGTTGCCCTCGTTGGAGACGATGGTCACGTGTCCGGTTTCGGCGCAGGCCGTGTTGCCGCCGGAGATGCCCATGTCTGCGGTCAGCATCTTCTCGCGCAGGGCCTTTCGCGCCATGGCGGTCAGGCTGGGCGGGTCGTCGGTGTAGGGCTCGCCGAGCTTTTCGGCGAAGAGCGCGCCGACCTGGTCGCGGGTGTAGTGGATGGCCGGGGCGATGATGTGCGAGGGGGCCTCGCCCTTGAGCTGCACGATGTACTCGCCCAGGTCCGTCTCAACGGTCTCGATGCCGGCGGCCTCCAGGGCGGGGTTGAGGCAGATCTCTTCGCTGAGCATGGACTTTCCCTTGACCACGCGGCGGACCTGGTGGCGGCGGGCGACCTGCAGGCAGTACTCGACGGCGTCGGCGCCGGTGTCGGCCAGGAAGACCTGCCCTCCCCTGGCCCGGATGTTTTCGGCCAGGGTTTCCAGGACCACGTCGAGGTTGTCGACGATCCTGCTGCGCACGGCCTTGGCGGCCAGGCGCGAGTCCTGCCCCGGCGCGATCTGGTTGTAGAGATTCACGGCATTGCGACCGACCTTGTCGCGCATCTTGCCCAGCGCCCGGTGCAGCTGCGAGTCCTTGACGGCGCCAACGGCGAGTTCTCTGTATTTCAGCGGAGAGGAGCTTTGCATGTCACTGCCTCCCGGCCAGGATTTCGGCGATGTGGTGGACGCGGATGGGCAGCTCGCGGCGGCGGATCATGCCCTGCATGTGCATGAGGCAGCCCATGTCGCAGCCGACCACGGCGCCCGCGCCTGTGGCCTGGATGTTGGCCAGCTTGGTTTCGAGAAGGGCCTCGGAAATTTCCGGGTATTTGGCCGAAAAGGTGCCGCCGAAGCCGCAGCACTCGTCGGAGCGGGTCATCTCGATGAGGTTGAGTCCACGCACGCCTGCCAGAAGCGCCCGCGGCTGGTCCTTGACGCCGAGCCCGCGCAGGAGGTGGCAGGAATCATGGTAGGTTACGTCCCCATGCCACGACGCCCCCACATCGGTGACGCCGAGCACGTCGACCAGAAATTCCGTGAACTCGAAGGTCTTTGCTCCCACCCGCTCGGCCCGCGCCAGCAGCCTGGGCTCCTTGGCGAAAAGCTCGCGGTAGTGATGACGGACCATGTGCACGCAGGAGCCCGAGGGGCAGACAATGCATTCGGCGTCCTCGAACACGTCGAGAAAGCGGCGGGCCAGGCGGGCGGCCTCGCTGCGGTACCCGGCGTTGAAGGCCGGCTGTCCGCAGCAGGTCTGGTCCGCCGGGTATTCGAGGGTGAGCCCCTGCCGTTCGAGGACCGCGACCATGGCCTCCCCGACCTGGGGGAAGCACGAGTCGACGATGCACTGCATGAACAGGGTCACCCGTTGCGGTTTGTTCATTCAAACACCTCTCCGGCGCAGCTGCGCCATGTCAAAAACATGTATTCGCGTTGTGCCAAAAACCGGCAAAACCACTACGCCCCACACAACGGACACGCAATAAAAAAACAACCCAACAATCGAAAATCATTCTCAAAAACACTTATGTCAGGTCAGTTGACGCCCCCCCTACCCCCAAAACCGGGTCAAGGGGCGAGCCCCTTGCGGGGTCCGGGGCAGCGCCCCGG